>CAZQPM010000076.1:0-13426 GCA_964595195.1 uncultured Burkholderiales bacterium
CGGTCAGCTACTTCAGCAGTGGCCTGTCCACCCTGAACCTGCCGGCAGCCGACCTGGAACTGGCGGGTACGGCCCGCCTGGCCGCCCGGATCGTGAAGCGCTGGCGGACCACCCTGTTCCGGGCCGGGGCCGGCACGGATCTCGACGAGGGACGGCGCCACGCCGAGGGTTTCGTCACCGCCCAGGAGCTGAACACGATGGCCCTGCGGCGACGTCTGGAGGAGCAGCTCCACTCGGAGACGGAGGGCCGCTTCCGCCCGGAGCGGATCCTGGACCGCGTGCGGGAGGACCTGGTTCGAACCCCCCGATTCGGACCCGCGCTGGCCCAGGACCTGACCGAAGCCGACCGCCGGCTGGCGGGCCACATCGCCAGTGCAGCGGAGGGCGGGCTGGCCCAGGTCCTGGCGCAGCAGGCCGGGCACCTGTTGGAGCGACGTTCGCAGGCCCTGGTCCAGGAACTGGCTTCCTTCTTCCGCGCAGGTCGCGAACACTACCTGGGATTCTGCGTCTTCCTGGATCAGTTGTCCGAACAGATCGGCAACAGCCTCAACGAACTGCACCAATCCCTCAATCGCCGGGAAGCCGCCGAACTGCGGATGGAGGACGACAAGAGGCTGGCCCTGGAGGCCATCTCCGGCTTCGAGCCCGGACTTCTCCAGAAACTGACCCGCCGGATCCCGACCCGACCGATCGAACACGTCCTGCAGGTCCTGCACGACTACTATGACACCCGCCTGCGCCTCTTCCTGGACCGCGAGGCCCTGAACGTCTACCTGGGACTGTTGGACACCCTGCAACGCTTCTCCAACGGAGTCACCGAGTTGCTGGAGTACCTGGACGACGTCGAGGTGGACCTGGTCGCCGAGGAGGCCCTGGCCAGACAGAGGCTCTTCTCGCTACCGGGAGAGGTCCTGCTGACGCCTGCCGAAGTGGATCGCTACCTGGAGGAACGCTGCTCTCCCGAGCGGGTGGCGGAGGCCACCGAGAGCCTCCTGAAGCAGGTCGGCCAGGACCTCTTCTCGCTGCCCCGGACCAGCCCCCGGCCCGTCTGGATCGCCAGCGTCCTGCGGGCCCTGGGGCCCGGCGCCCCCCGCGTCGGAGCGGACGTGGTTCAGGCCTTCCTGGGCCACTACCCGGGAGAGGCCGCTCGGGATCGCCTGAGGACCCTCTTCGAGAGGGCCCGACCGACCCTGGCCGCCGCACTGTCGGTCCCCGACTTCGAGCCCCAGACCGAGCCCCGAATGGCCCTGGTCGGCCTGCCGGCCGACCAGGATCCCGATTCGGAGGCCTGCTCCGAAGCCAGGGACCTGGTCCTGGACCATCTCGGGCGACTTCCCGCGGACCATCCGCTGACCGTGGTCCCCCTGCCGGGCGGTGAACGCCTGGCCTTCGTGCGGATCAGCGGCGGCTTCCCGCTGGACTCGCTGGATCTGCACGCCTGCCACCGGACCTATCTGCAGACGCTGCGCCTGGGGCGACGCCGGATCCACACGCGGACGGACGTGCGCTGGCGGGCCCTGGGGCGGCCGTCGGCGGCTCAGATCCGCGACATCCACGAGAGCCTGGCCATGGGACTGCACCTGGGCATGCTGGCCGAGCGCCCTGAGGGGGGAAGCGATCCGATCGATCGCCTGGAGAGCCCGCGCTGGCCGGATCTGACGGCCCTGAAGTCCTGCCTCCGTCTGTACGCCGACCCGGTCGAGGCCCTTCACGTCGAACAGGACTTCCTGACCGCCCTGCACCGTTGGCAGGATCAGCGCCTGGACGAGACCGGAGCGGAAGGCTTTCGCCGCAGCCTCGTCTCGGATCTGCGGCCCCTGCGCTTCCTGGGCCTGGACCTGGAGGCGGCCCTCCAGGACGCGGTGGCAACCCTGGATGCCCGCCTCGAGGAGAAGTGGCCCCAGTGGTCCAAAGCCATCACCCGGGCCCTGCAACAGGAGCCTTCGGTGGCCACGACGGACCTGGTGGCCGTGCCCGTCGGGGTCCGGCGTTGGGCCCTGCTGCGCTACCTCAAGGAGCACTCCGAGGAGAACCTGACCTACCACGCGGCCTCGGGCAGACTGGAGCTGGTCTCCGCGCGGGACGTCGAGACCCTGGACCGCAGTTGGCGACGCCTGCAGGAATCGGCCGAAGGGGACCCGGAGGCCTTCGCCGAGAACGCCCGGAACCTGGTCCACTTCCTGTGCACCTGCCTGGGCTTCAGCCCGGGTGAGGCCCTGGGGCTGGGCAACCTGCGCGGTGTGCGCGTGGGAACCCACGGGCTGAGGATTCGCATCCCCAACCGGATCCCCATCCTGGTCAGTCGCCCGCCCCTGCTGACCCGGGGCGACGTCGAGGCCCTGCGTTCGCTGATGGAACAGGGCGGCCTGGACTCCCGATTCGGCCTGCTGGTGACCCTGGGGGACCCCCAGCAGAACATCCGGATGATCGACGAACACCTGCGCACCCTGTTGCGTTACGACGTGATCGTCCTGGGGCATGCCCAACTGCGCGACATCCTGCGCGTTCGCTGGAGGTTGCGCGCCCTGGTGGCCCGGATCCTGGAGCAGGTCGACCTGACCGTGGTGTCCCCGTTCGTGACCGAGGGTCCTGTCCCGTCCTCGATGTTCTTCGGCAGGGAGGGGGAGATCAAGGAGATCGGACTGCGCATCGAGACCTCCAGCCTGGCCCTGGTCGGGCCCCGGCGCATCGGCAAGACCTCGATCCTGCAGAGGGTCCTGACCTCGATCCGGAACCGCCCGCGGCCGGTCGTCTACCTGGATTGTCAGTCGGTCTACGACGCGCCCTCCTTCCTGGCCGCACTGGCGGTAGAGTACGCCCCGGCCCTGGTGCACGAGGACTTCTCGTCTCCCGCGGCCTTCCGCCCCCTGCTGGAGGCCCTGCGCGCGGGCTACGCCGGGGCGCCCGCACAGTTCATCCTGGACGAGGTGGACCTGATCCTGCGCGAAGACCCGGATGGAGCCGAAGGCCTCTTCCGCGCCTTCCGCGTGGCCGAGGCCGAAGGCGCCGCCCACTTCCTGTTCTGCGGTGAACGGACCCTGCTGCACAGACTTCGGGACCCCGACTCGGCGCTCTTCAACTTCTGCCACTCCCTGCGCGTCCAGTTCCTGGAGGCCCGGGACGCCACCCGCCTGATCGCCGAACCCCTCGAGCAGATGGAGGTCCACTGGGAGGATCGGGAGGCCGGCATCCAGAGGATCCTGGAGATCACGGGTGGCCACCCGAACCTGATCCAGAGGACGTGCGCCAGCCTGGTCGAGTTGCTCAACCAGGAGAGGACCCGCAGAATCAAGAGAGAACACCTGGACGGCGTGGTGGCCGACCCGGCCTTCGTGGAGGAGTATCTGGACACTCTGTGGGGACGAGCCAGCGAAGCCGAGAAGATCCTGACCCTGGCCCTGGGACCGGATGAAGAAGCCTCTCCGCCCGAGTTGCGGCGCCGCCTTCAGGAGGATTACGACATCGAACTGGCTGCGACGGCGCTTCTGGAAGGCCTCGAGAACCTCTGCTTGATCGGGATCCTGGAGAGGCGCGGGTCCCGATACCGCTTCGCGGCCCGTTACCTGCCAAGCCTCCTCCGAGAGGTCTTTGATGTCGCCGAGGAGATCCAACTGCACAAAGAGATGATGATCGATGGAGGCTAGGTTCTTTCACTGGGGCGGCAATCTCGACCCCAACTCGCCGGTGTACATCAAGCGACCGGAAGACGAGCGGCTTCCAGAGCACATCGCAGCCGGGGACTTCGTCACGGTCCTGGCCCCCCGCCAGATGGGCAAGACCAGCCTGCTCCTGCGAGTCCGGCGACTCTTGACCGAAGCGGGGATGGCCGTCGCCTACGTCGACCTCTCGCCGGCACGGGAAGAGTCGCTGGAGTCATGGTACGCGCACCTCTCGACCGGGATCGCCGAGCAGGTCCTGCCCGGCGGGGACCGGCCTCCCCTGCCCCAGTCGCACCTGGAGTTCGTGCAGTTCCTGAGGGCCGTGGCCACCCAACTGGGGCAGACCCGCCTGTGCATCATGCTCGATGAGATCGGCACGGTCCCGGAGGACATGTCCGACGCCTTCTTCGGCAACGTGCGCTACGTGTTCTCGAACCGGCAGGTCAAGCCCGAGTTCCGCTTCACCAACTTCGTGCTGTGCGGCACGTTCCAACCCCGGGATCTGATCAAGAATCCAGCCAACTCGCCGTTCAACATCTCCAAGACCCTGCGGATGAGCGACATGACCCGGGACGGTGTGCGCCGCCTGGTCGGCATGCTGGAACGGATGGGCGTCTACTTCGACGAGGACATCCCCGACGTCATCCACGACTGGACGGGGGGCCAGCCCTACCTGACCCAACGGCTGTGCGCGATCTTCGAGGAGTGGAAGATCCCGATCTCGGGACCCGAGGTCGTGGAACGGGCGATCCAGGAACTGATGATGGACGACAACAACCTCGACCACATCATCCACCGCCTGCACGAAGAGCCCGACCTGGTCCCCTGGCTGGAGAAGATGCTCATCCGCAAGGAGGCCATCCGCTTCAACCGGATGACGAACCAGCGCCTGGCCCGCCTGGAACTGATCGGGTTGATCAAACCCGGCAAGGATGGCTCGTGCAGGATCCGGAACCGCATCTACCACGATCTGTTGCTGAACAACTTCTTCTCTGAAGGACAGGGGGAACAGGTTGCCGACCCGGACGGGTCCGCCGAGGCTCCCGCGCGCGCCGCCGAGAACCAGGTGGTCACCGCGGTCAGCGTCGACGTGGTGGACTCGACCCTGCTCAAGCAGGACCAGGACAAGGTGGCGGTCACCTACACCTTCCAGCAGTACTTCCAATACGTGCAGAACCTGGCCCGACGCTGGGGGGGGCAGGTGAAGGACGCCGCGGGCGACGGGGTCATGTGCATGTTCCCCGACGCCGACTCGGCCCTGAGCTGCGCCCGGGAAGTGCAGCACAACCTCCCCGGATTCAACCGGCGCCACAACCGCCTGAACGGTCCGCTGACCGTAAGAATCGGGGTGAATACCGGCCACGTCCTGGCGCGCGACCTCCAGGACTACCGGATGACCCGGAGCCTGTACGACTACACCCTGGACCTGGCGGGCAAGGTCCAGAAGGGAATCGGCGCAGGGCAGATCGCCCTGACGAACCACACGCTCGAGCACCTCAAGAATCCGGTTGTGGCGGACCGCCAGGAGTTCTGGCCGGAGTACAACATCACGGTCTACGTCCTGGACCTGCCGCCCGAGGGGCCGGACGACCCGCTCCCCAGGGGCTAGCAGCCTGTGTGGCTACCACTCCCGTCGCCTCGCCGGGTCTTTTCCGCCCCCGCGTTGTCGCGAAAAGCCTCATTTGCCACCAGCAAACCACGGCTTTCGCTCCTAGCGGGAACGCAAAATCCCTCGGCGATGCTCGGTCCGGATAATCACACAGGCTCCTAGGCCAGCACCTGGATGCGCCCCTGGTGGAACCGGGCCGGGTGCGTGCCCACCCCGCTCTCCGGCACGTCCAGGCACTGTCCGGTCCGGACGTTGAACTGCCAGCCATGCCACGGGCAGGTGACCGTCTCCCCCTCCAGGTGCCCCTGGCCCAAGGGGCCCCTGGCGTGGACGCACATGTTGTCGACGCAGTGCAACCGCCCGTCCACGTTGAAGACGGCGACCTCCCGTCCATCCTCGAAGTAGCAGGCCATGCCCCGGCCGGGGGGCAGGTCGGCCTCGGCTCCGACATCGATCCATTCCGCCAAGGCGCACCTCCAATCCCTCATGGAGGTCTTGTTACGCGCCTGTAAACGTCGGTTCCTTTGGCCAGATCGCCCCGGGGAAGCGATTGTGCCCCCCCCCCGGCCGGTGCTAGCATGGCCTCAGACCGAAGGGAACCAGCCCTTCCGGTTCTTGGGAGCAGCCATCGCTGCCCCCAATCGACGGAGGAAGAACATGAACGAGATCCAGGGCCTCGGTCCAACCCAGCCACTCCGGCCTGCTGCACCGGCCACCCGGGGCAACCAGCCCAAGCCGGCGGTCCCAACCGACAGCCCTTCCAATTACGGCGATGACGCGGTCCAGGTGAGTTCCCCCTCACCCCAGGCCCGGCGCCCGGCCGTCGAGGTGGAACCCCCGACAGCCCGGGCCCAGGCGGCGCCCGCATCGACGAGCCCGGCCCCTCGGGTCGAAGAGGTCGATGGCTTCATCGTGGCCGGTGCCACCCAGGTTCCTGCCAGCAGCCGTCCCGGCCCCGAGGTCGGTGGCACCTTCGGCTCCGGCCCGATCGCGGTGATCGATGAACCGTCCCCAGCGCTGGTCGCTCAGCCGGAACTGTGGCTGAACGGCCCTTCCACAGCCAGTGCGGGGCTCTTCAGCCTGGCCGGTCAGCGCCTGGCCTGATCCGGACTCCGGACCCGCCGGCCGACCAGCGGCACCCTCGCCTCACCGGCGGGGGTGTCTTGTCGTTCCCGGGAGGATTTCCCGGGAGTGGTCGAAAGCCAGCAGTGTGAAGCACGATACCGTCGTCCGCCCCGTGGCCACCCTGGCCCTCCTCCTGCTGCTGGTCGGCGCCCTGCCGGCCACGGCCCAGACCGAAGGCCTGAAGCTCTTCGAGAACCTGCAGGGGCTGATCACCGAAGCCTCCGACCGGGTCAAGACCTCCGTGGTCCACATCGAGGTCCTGGCCAAGCGCGGAGAACAGCGCCAGAAGGGCCTGGGGTCGGGCCTGATCATCAACTCGGACGGGCAGATCGTGACGAACTACCACGTCATCGACCGCGCCCAGGTGATCACCGTGATCCTCGACGACAAGACGAAGCTGGAGGCCCAGGTCCTGCGGCGGGACCAACAGACGGACCTGGCCCTCCTGCAGGTCAAGGCGGGCCGCCCGCTGCCAGCCGCGCAACTGGCGGACTCCGACAAGGTCCGCGTGGGGGAATGGGTCCTGGCCATCGGCAACCCCTACGGCTTCGACCGCACCGTGTCCTTCGGGATCGTCAGCGGCAAGGGCCGGTTCATCCCCGGCGTCGACTCCGAGGTCCCCCTGCTGAACGACTTCATCCAGACGGACGCCCTGATCGACCCCGGCAACTCGGGCGGCCCCCTGGTCAACCTCCGCGGAGAGGTTCTGGGCATCAACTCGGTCGGCATCGGCCGGGGACAGGGTTTCACCATCCCCTCCAACGTGGTCCGGGAGGTGGTCACCCGCACCGAGGTCGAGGGCCGCATCCAACGCGGGTGGCTGGGCATCTACCTGCAGCCCTTCACCCCCGAGATGGCCGAGTACCACGGGCTTCCCCGCGTGCGCGGGGTCCTGGTCAGCGACCTGGTGAACGGCGGACCGGCCCAGACCGCCGGGCTCCAGAGCGGGGATGTGCTGAGCCGCTTCGACGGCGTCGACCTGGACGCCGACACCGACGACGCCATCAACCGGTTCATCCAGATGGTCAGCGCCCTGGAACCCGGCACCAAGGTCAAGGTCCAGATCAACCGGCGTGGCCGCGACCTGGAGAAGGACCTGACCGTGGGGACCCAACCCCCGGTGCAGGCCACCGAGGTCGACACGGACTTCGGCTTCACGGCCAAGCAGATCACCCAGAGCCTCTTCCTGGAATACCGCCTGAACCAGCGCGAAGGGGTGCTGGTCTCCTACGTGACGCGAGGCTCCCCGGCGCAGGAGGCCGGCCTGGAGGTCGGCGATGTCGTCATCCGGGTGGACCAGACCCCCATCGGCACCGTGGAGGATTTCCGCAAGGCGCTGCAGGGCCTGGAGAAGAGAGCCCGTTTCATGCTGACGCTCAAGCGCGGCCAGGTGACCCGTTTTGCCCTGGTGGACCTGGCTCCCTACCGGGCTCCGGGACCGCTCCGGTAATCCGACCGGGCCCGGTCAGCGCAGGAGCAGGGCGATCGCCGCCGAGGTCCCCAGGAGCAGGCGGCGCCAGGCCTCGTCCGGCTGGTCGACGTACAGGTGGACCACGTAGTAGGGCGACTTCTCACTGAAGATCACTTTGTTCACGTGCTCGGACTTGCGGCTGATCTTCCCCAGGACCGCCCCCCGGGAGTCCTTCATCTGCAGGCTGTAGGCCCGCCAGTCCCCCTCCAACTGGCCCCGCTGCCGCCCCTGGGCGTCGGTCAGCACGTACTGCCTGCCGTCCAGACCCAGCTTCTGCTCGCTCACGGTGCCCAGGAGTCCGTTCTGGTCGGCCACCCGAGCGGAGAACAGACCGAACGTGAACCCCTTCTTGAAGGCGAAGAGCGGCCGCCCCGTCAGGTCTGCGATGGTGATCCGGGTCGGATAGCGGGCGGCCAGGCCGGCCGAGCGCATCAAGCGAATCGGGATCGGGTCGCGAGAATGATGCATCACCGCCAGTCTGACGCCACCGGGGTTCAGGATGTTCCAATAGTTGGACTTCCCCGATGAGGCCTTCTCGGGTTGCACCACAAAGGGGTTGGTATCGTAGAAGCTGGCCACGGTGAACGGCCCGGGTCCCCCTTCCGGGTCCTCAATCCTCCCGTTTGTGGGCTTTGTGGATCATCCCCACGATGTCCTGGGCGGCCGAGCAGAAGGGCCGGATCCGCAGGCCGGTCTTCTCGGCCAGTTGGGCCAGGGTCTCGCTGTCCGTGGGGTCCATCATGGCCACCTTGAGCTCTTGACCATCCTGGGCGAAGGGCACCACCTGCTTGTCGAGTTCCCACTCCCGGGTCAGCAGGCGGGCCGCCTCCTTGGAGAAGGAGGTGGCCTCCACGTCCAGGTAGTCCGCTCCCAGATAATGGGCCAGGGTCATCGCGGCCATCTTCCTGGGGAAGATGTTGCCCTGCAGGATCCGCAGTTCATAGTCGTCCCCCGGCGGGACCCGATCGACCTGCTCCTGCGTCAGCAGTCCCTCCTGCAAGGCCAGGTCGACGAAGGAATGCTCCCGGGGGTTGCGCTGGAGGACACCGTAGATGTCCGACTCGTTCTTGGCCGTCAGGGACGTCGCCGGCTTGAGTCGATTCACCAGGCGGATGTTCTCCTGTCGACGTTCCAGGGACTGCTCGGCATCCAAGCGGCCTTCCTCGAAGAACTGCAGGACCAGGCGGTCTCCGAACTCATTGAAGGATTTGAAGATTTCCAGCCGATGGCGAACCCCCTGGACGGTGATGGCCCCTCCCCTGCAGGCGTCCAGGAGTTCGAGGATCCCAACGTGCTCGGACACCGGGCTGCGCCCCAATTCCTCCAGATGGTCGTCGAAGACCCCGAACCAGCGGGTCTCGTCCTCCTCCGGGTTGGCCAGGAGCGCCCGACCCTCGCCGGCCAGGAAGGGGTCCAGCTTCTCGGCCACGGAGGCCGGAAGCTTCCCCTTCAGGTCGACTTCCGGGGCGGTCATGGGCCGGGTGCGGTCCTCCACCTCCTGGCTGACCGGAGGGACCGTCTGGTCCAAGGTCCGGGGGCCGCGCCGACGCCCTCCCGGCTGCGATTCAGTCCTACCAAAGAGCGAACCCATCCTACCTGCCTCCCGAGGCTGTGGCCGACCTGACGGGCGGAATCCTCTCAACCCAAAATATTCTCAACCCAGATTGTAGAGCCGCCTCTTCAGGAGCAGTTCGACGATCTCCCGCGCAGGCAAGGCTTTCACCGCAGGGGAGACCTTACCCTCCAGCCCGAGATCCGCGATCTCCTCGGCCATGGCCAGGACCTCACGATCACCGAAGAGGCTGCCCGGCATCATCACGGCCCGACCCAGGAGCAGGACCCCGGTCTCTGGCATGTTCTCCAACAGATAGCGGGCCTCCACCACGGATTCCCGACTGACCAGGCACAAGCGCTCGTCCATCATCATGACTAGATCCTCGAGTTGACTGGATCCTCAAGTTGACCGGATCCTCAAGTTGACTAGATCCTCAAGTGGTGGTCGGCCATTCCCAGCTTCCAGAGCACCAGGTCCCGGGAAACCAGCTTGATCCCCTCGCGCATGTGCTCCTCGGTCAGTCCCCGCAGCATCATCGCCTGTTGTTCGACCAGCAATTCGATCCCGTGGGCGCGGGCCGAGTTCAGGTAGGCCTGCGTCCCAGGCAGTTCGTGCTCACGAAGGCCGTGGACGACGCCGTCGCCCATCAGGATCACGGTGACGAAGTGTCGGGGAGGGCCTGAAGCCAGGCCGACCGCCATGTGCAGGACCTCGCGCAGGGCCCCCCAATCCCGGGGAACACCGTGGACGGTCAGGACGATCTTCTTGTAGGACGGGTTCACAGGCACACCACGCGATCCGACCGGGCGCTCAGACGCGCCAGGTCCTCCAGGGTTCCGACGCGCACCCCTGCCATCAGGCCCTCGGCGTCCAGACCCCGACTGCGCAGGCAGCGATTGCTGGCCGTGAGAACCGCTCCCAGTCCCAGGAGCGTCTCCATCCAGGTGGCCGGCCCCTCCTGACCGGGCGCCGCGGACTGGTGGGCCTTCAGGCACTGATAGACACCGTCCATGTAGAAGAAGGCCTGGACCGGATGCCCCGCCTCCAGGGCCGCGCGGGCCAACAGGTAGAAGGAGCGCGCGCCAGGACTGGCGTGGGGGGACCGGGTAATCAGGAATCCGAGCTCAGCCACGAGCGCTGTAGACCTCCTCGACAGACTGCCCCCGGCCGGTCCTCGCCGCGGCGAGGTGATGCCTCGCCTGCGGCATTCCCCTCCAGGGCCCGGAGGCGAGAGGGATCCTGACCAGCGAAGGAAGAGCGCCCCGGAGCCAGCCCCCCGGACCCGATCCGGGGGGTCCCGGTGTCCCCTGCAAGCGCCTGGGCCCGTGTCCGGCCCGGGGCGTCCACCTCGGGCCCCACTTCGGTATGGCCACACGCGCTCCTCGGTGGGCGGAGCAAGTCTCCCGCATCACGCCGGACGCCCGCTTGCGGGATGGTAGTGGGTGCGGACATAGTCCTCGACCAGGGCCTCGAACTGCTCAGCCAGGTCTTCCCCTTTCAGGGTGGCGATCTTCCGACCGTCGGCAAAGACCGGAGCCGCGGGGCTCTCGCCGGTCCCGGGCAGGGAGACACCGATGTGGGCTTCCCGGGCCTCACCGGGCCCGTTCACGACGCATCCCATGACGGCCACCTTCATGCCAGCCACGCCGGTGGCGCCGTCTGCCAACCACTGGGGCATCCTCCTGCGCAGGAAATCCTGGACCTCCCGGGCCAGTTCCTGGAACCGGGTGCTGGAGGTCCTGCCGCACCCCGGGCAGGAGGTCACGCGCGGGTAGAAACTGCGCAGGCCCAGGCTCTGCAGGATCTCCCGGGCGACCTCCACCTCGCGGGATCGCGGTTGACCGGGTTCAGGGGTCAACGAGACGCGGATCGTGTCGCCGATCCCCCGGGCCAGGAGCAGGCCCAGAGCCAGCGTCGAACTGACGGTACCCTGCAGGCCCATGCCGGCTTCCGTCAGCCCCACGTGCAGCGCGTACCGGGAACGGGCCGCCAGCGATTGATAGACCGCCACGACCTCGTCGACCTGACTGACCTTGGCCGAGAGCACCAGGCGATCGGCCGACAAGCCGTACTCCTCGGCCCGCCGAGCCGACTGCAGGGCGCTCTCGACCATGGCCTCCAGGAAGACCGCCCGGGTTCCCCGGGGTTGGTCCGACTCGAGATCGGCCTGGATCAAGGCGGCCAGCAGGCCCTGATCCAGCGAGCCGCCGTTGACCCCGATCCGCACCGCCTTGCCGTGCTCGATGGCCAACTCGATCATGGTTCGGAAGTTGCCGTCGTGTTGAGTCCCGACCCCGACGTTTCCGGGATTGATCCGGTACTTGTCGAGGGACCGCGCGCACTCGGGATGGCTGGCCAGCAGGCGGTGGCCGTTGAAGTGGAAATCGCCGACCACGGGGACCGAGCAGCCGCGACGCCGCAGCTCGGAGACGATCTCGGGGACCGCCAGGGCGTCCTGATCATCCTTGACGGTGAAGCGGACCAGCTCCGATCCGGCCTCGGCCAGCTCCAGGACCTGGGCCACCGTGCGGGCCACCTCGCAGGTCGGGGTATTGGTCATGCTCTGGACCCGGACGGGGTTGTCTCCGCCCATCTCCAAGTGGCCGACCCGGACCCGGTGGGAATTCCTGGAAGGCTGCATCGGGCCTCCTCGCGTTCAGGATCACGGGAGCGGCCCCGGCTCCCGGAACCGCCAGACAGCGGTGCAGCCGACCCGGAACGGGTTCCACGCCCGCCGGGGTTCGCCGGAAGACGATCCCCTCCTTCCCTGCCTGCCGGCCGCAGGGCGACCGGACGGCCTACCAGATCCTGGCCGATTGGAATCAGCCAGGGATAGCCGGACCGGACCAGCCTGGAGGGGCCAGAAGAAGCTGGAAGGTTCCGCCTATTCCGACAATAAGCCGTTGGGAAGATGCACTCCGACCGGGACATCGGGCATACTGAGGATACGAAGGTGGCCCCGGGCCCTACCGACCTCGAACCTCGGGGTCGGTCTTTCGTTTCCGGGTCCGGGCGCGGCCCGGCGGCGAGATTCGGACCCCAGACCCCACCAGGAGGCCCTGGCCTGCAGGCCGCTCAGCCGCCCTGACTGACCAGGGTGATCCGCGTGGTGCCGTCCTCTTCCTGGGTCACCGTGATGCTGGTCCCCCGCGCGGGGTCCTCCGGCGCCAGGACCACGGTGCGTCGGCCGTCGATCGTGGTGTCCACCCTGTTCCCGCCCTGGACACGGGAAGAGTAGAAGGCGACCACGCGATCGACGGAATCCTTCGTCGTCAGTTGGGCTGCCGCGGTCCTGGTGGACCGGCCTGCCCCATCGGTGGCCTCGTGCCGGCCGCCGCTGGCCAGCTCAGACCCGGGATAGAAGGGGACCGTGAAGTCCCCCTCCTCCGCCGTGTTGGAAGCCCGGAAGGTTCCGCCAGCCTGGCTGCCTGTGACCGTCACGGCCTGCCCGGCCCCCTCCTTCGAGTCGACCACCGTGGAGGTGGAGGTCTGCCCACCGGGACCCTGGACGCCGACCGTGGAGGTGCCGTTCTGCTCGGTGGTGGTCACGGTCCCCACTCCGGGCACGGCGACCGTCTCCTGCTTGGGCCCGCGCGCCGTCAGGGTCAGGGTGAGAACCGCTGCAGCGCAGGCCAGGGTCATCTTCATCGCCTTCGTCCTCCGGGGGCCCGCTCGGGGTTGATCGTAAGGCCTGGTTTCGCGCCCCCCGCGGCCGGTCCTCCGCTGGTGTCGGTCCCAGGTGGCGGATCCAGGTCCCCCTGAATCCGCCACCAGGACCGTGTTGACACCGCTCGGGGAGGCGTGATATAAGATGCTCACGTGCGAACGGTCGTCCCGACCCGGGATGGACTCTTCGGGAGGCTCGGTCGATTTGGAACTCGCCTTGCTCTGGATCGTGCTGGGCCTGACTCTCCTGGCCTGGAACGGTCTGGACGACACCATCGCACTGCTGATGCTGGACTGCCAGGCCCAGCATGGCGAGGAGGCCGGTCTGGCGGTCCTGCAGT
>CAZQPM010000077.1:0-13407 GCA_964595195.1 uncultured Burkholderiales bacterium
ACCGCTGGGAACTGGGCGACTCGGTTCCCGAACCCACCCCCGAGATGCGCGGGCTGGCCTTGGGCCTGTTGGTCCTGGGAGCCGCCGGGGGCTACCTGGCGCTGAACGGGCTGAGCCTCGGCAACGCGATGGCGGCCTCCACGGGAGCGCCCGGAGTCGCCCCGGTGCGGGCCGCGGCCCTGTGTCTGGTGGTGCTGGGCCTGGCCTTGCTGTGAGCCTGCTGATCCTCGAGGATCTGCACTTCACCTATCGCCGAGGCACTGAGCCGGTCCTGAGGGGACTGGACCTGGAGGTCGCCCAGGGTGAGTGGGTCGGGGTCCTGGGGGCGTCGGGGGCCGGGAAGTCCACCCTGGCCAGCCTGGTCTGCGGACTGGTCCCGCGCTTCGCCTCGGGGACCCTGACCGGTCGCCTGCTGCTGGACGGCCGCCCTCCAGCCGATTGGGATCCGGCCGAACGGGCAGCCCGCATCGGCCTGGTGATGGAGGACTTCGACGCCCAGATCTTCCTGGGGCGCGCTGACCTGGAGGTCGCCTTCGGTCCCGAGAACCTGGGCCTTCCCCGCCCGGAGATCGGGCGGCGCGTCCGGGAGGCCTTGAGCCTCGCGGGACTGGAGGGCCTGCAGGACCGCAGTCCCGGACATCTCTCGGGCGGGCAGCGCCAACGGTTGGTGCTGGCCTCCGTCCTGGCCCTGCAACCGGGGATGCTCGTCCTGGACGAACCGTGGTCGGACCTGGACCCTGGGGGCTGGCAGCACCTGTGGGGCGAACTGCGCCGGCGAATCCCTTCCGGAATCCTGACCGCCTCGGACCCCGATCAACTGGTCGGAGTTGACCGACTGGTCCTGCTGGATCGAGGGCGAATCCTGGCCCAGGGTGACCCGACCGCGATCCTGGCCGACGACGGACTCCTGGACCGGGCCCGCGTCCCCCTCCCTCCCCTGGCGGACCTGTTTCGAGGCCTGGGGCGCCCCGAGCGCCCGCTGACTGTAGAGCAGGCCATGGGATTGCTGCCCCGGCGCCCCCTGCCGCCCCCGACCCTCCCCGTCGAACCGCCGCCCTGCGGGCCTGCGGTCCTGGAAGCCCGAGGCCTGTCCTACGTCTACCCGGAGGGTACGGCTGCGCTGACCGCCGTGGACCTGGTGGTGCGCCAGGGTGAGGTGGTCGCCCTCCTGGGGCGCAACGGCTCGGGCAAGACGACCCTGGCCCGACTCTTCGCCGGGCTGCTGCAACCGACGGAGGGGTCCGTCCAGGTCAACGGCCACCGGGTCGGCAGCAGGGAGTCCGGCCGGGCGGGCACCGAGATCGGCTACATCTTCCAGAACCCCGACCACCAGATCTTCGCCGAGACCGTCCGGGATGAGGTCAGTTTCGGTCCTCGGAATCTGGGATACGCGCCAGCCCGGGTGGCCGAGTGGACGGCTCGGGCCCTGGCCACGGTGGGCCTGGCGGGAAGGGAAGGCGAGGACCCCTTCTCGCTCGCCCGCGGCGACCGGCAGCGCCTGGCCGTGGCCTCGGCCCTGGCCGCCCGCCCGAAGATCCTGCTCTTCGACGAACCGACGACGGGGCTGGACGCTTTCAGCATCGCGGCCATGATGGATCTGGTCGGGGCCCTGGCGGGCTCGGGACACACGGTCGTCTTCATCACCCACTGCCTGGACCTGGCCGCCCGCCACGCGCGGCGCCTCGTGCTCATGGATGGCGGACGGATCCTGCGCGACGGGCCCACCCGGGAGGTGCTGCACGACCGGGCGACCCTGGAAGAGGCCGGTCTGGGGACGCCGCCCCTGGTGGAACTGGCCGCCCGTCTGGGAGTGCAGGTCTGCCACCGCGCGGAGTTGACGGCATGCCTGGCCTGAAATCGGACCCCCGGGCCAGCCTGTTGTTGCTGTCGGGCAGCTTCGTGCCTCCCCTGTGCTTCAACGCCCCACTGCCCGGTGCCGTGGTCCTGGCGGGATACCTCGTGGTGGGATTGGCGGCGGCGGGCTCTCGGCGTCTGCGCCCCGCCTGGTTCCTGCTGCCCCCCCTGGTGCTCAGCAGCATGCTGCTGTGGGGAGTCTTCCTGGGACGGGGAGAGGTCCTGGCGCGCCTGGGGCCCCTGACCTTCCGGGACGTGTCCGGCCTCTACGGGTTGGCCATGGGTCTGCGGTTCGGGGCCTGGAGCCTGGCCGGGCTGACCTTCCTGGCGGTGGTCAGCGTCGAGGAACTGGCCTGGGGACTGCACCGCCTGGGCATGCCCTATCCCGCGGCCTTCGGACTGTCGCTTTCGGTCCGTCTGGCCGGACAGTTCTCGGAGACGGCGCGCAGGGTCCTGGAAGCCCAACGGGTGCGAGGCCTGGATCTGGGCAGCGGGAGCCTGCCCTCGCGTCTGGGCCGGCTGACCCCCATGCTGGTCCCCCTGCTGGTCCTCTCCCTGCGCCGGGTGAACCAGATGGCCATGGCCATGGAGGCGCGGGGGTTCGGGGGAGGGCAGCGGACCACCTGGACGGAGCACGAATGGGGCTCCAACGACACCCTGAGGGTGCTGGCCGGTCTGGCCCTGGTCCTCATCTGTGTCGGGTTGCGCTGGCAGGGGGTGGGAGCCCTGGTCAGCGACCGCCTCTAAAGACTGAAGCCCGCATCCCGCGCCGTCTGGGGGGAATCGGGCTTGCCGCGAGGATGGGTTCCGTGGTCGCCTACTTGTAGCGGTAGGTGATTCGTCCTCGGCTCAGGTCATACGGCGAAAGCTCGACCGTGACCTTGTCTCCAGGCAGGATTCGGATGAAGTGCCGACGGATCTTGCCGGACACGTGCGCCAGTACGCGATGCCCGTTGGGCAACTCGACCCCGAACCGCGCATTGGGATAGGCCTCTACCACGGTACCCTCAACCTCGATCGCTTCCTCTTTCTCGGACAACCTGCTCACCTCCCAACCGGGCCTGGCCCGGAAAAATAGCAACCCGGGAGTCGATCAGGTCTCCCGAGCTCGGGATCAGCGCAACTATGTTCCCGGCGACGACATTATGGCAGCGTCGTTGTCGAAAATCAACCCCTATCGCATTCCGGGGTGCGGATCCTGGTCAGTGTCCGCCAGGCGCCCGCTGGCGACCGACCCGCGGGGGTGGCCCGAGGAGCCGCCGTCAGGGAGATCCGGAAGGCGAGGGTGAGGGCGAACTGGCCGACGGGCCCAGGGGCGGTTCCAGGCCGTAGAGCGAGTCGTAGATCGGCTCATCCTTCTGGGCTCCGGCCTCCGAATGGACCTCGCCCCGGCACAGGATCGTGAAGCGCCCGGGGTCGCCGGGACGGAAGAAGTAACCGTCATCGTCGTAGCCGCGCTTCCCCTGGGAGGGGCACTTCGGCATCATGTCCAGGCTGCCTTGCCGGACCATCTCCTGCAGTGTGCGGGGGAAGCTGCCCTTGTTGGCCTGGCGGTAGGAATCGATGGCGTTCTTGAGCTTCATGATGTTCTGCTGGCACTTGACCAGGTTGGCCCGCTTCTCGGCCTTCTCCCCGATCATCCCGACCCCCGGTTGCACGACCGAGAACAGGATCGCCACGATGAACAGGATGCTGGCCACCTCCACCAGGTTCGGCTCGGGCTTCTTCTTGCCATTGTCGGCCATGGTACTCCTCCGCCTACTTCAGCGCCTGGATTCTGGCCTGACTACGGTCCACGTAATCGGAGATCTTGCGGTTGGAGTCGACCTCCTGGCCGGCCACCTTGAGGAAGGCGCGGTAGGCCTCCAGGGCCTTGCCCTTCTCTCCCGTCAACTCGTAGGACTGGGCCAGGATGAAGTGGGCCTCGCTGAAGTCGGGTTTCAACTGGATGGTGCGGCGGAACTCCGAGACGGCCTCGAAGACCTTCTTCTCCTGCAGGAAGGTCAGGCCCAGGGCGAAGTGGGCCCGGAACGAGTCGGGACGGATCTGGATGGCCTCCAACAACTCGCGTCGGGCCTTGTCGTAGGCCTGCTCGCTGCGGTAGACCTCGCCGCGAGCCACGCGGACCTCGAAACAGCCCGGATCGTGTTGGATGGCCGATTCCAGGCGATTCAGGGCGGCACGATACTGCGACTTCTCGGTCAGTTCGCGAGCGGCCTCGACGTCCTCCATGGCCAGCTTGCGGCTGATCCTCTGCTGGTCCCACAGGTTCAGACCGACCAGGACCAGGGCCATCGCCGTGCCCATCCCGAAGGTCGTGGGGTCGGTGCCCTGGTTGACGAACAACCAGAAGAGCACGCCCGGGATGGCCAGAAGGGCGAGGATCAGGAAGATCTTCTTGATGCTGAGGCGGGGCATTCGCAGGTGCCTCTCTACTCTGGTACGCCAGTCCGGCGAGCCTGGGAGGGGCTACAGGTTACACATCGACGGCCAACCTCCTCTGCCACCCCACGAGCCGGCCATTTTACATTTCGCCGCTATCTCCCCGGAGCTCCCTGGTCTATAAGTGGAGATGGTGCAGTCTCACGGCACCGGGCCACACCTCAAGGAGGCCAGAACCCATCCGCGACCTCAAGGGCAACACGCTGGGCCTGAAGCCCAGCCAGAAGAAGAACCTGCTCCGACTCTTCCAGAAGAGGGTTCCGTCCAACCGGATCCTCACCTCAGACCTCGCCCGATCCATGACCGAATGCTCCCGGGAGTGCGGTCGCCAGATCGGACTGCTCCTGGATCGCCGGGGCAACGTCCTGGACGTCCTGGTCGGCGACTCCAAGGGGATCGTGATCTCCGAACTGGGTCGTTTCCGCGTGGGCAAGTCCCGTTTCCGCGGCGTCCGCTTCGTGCACACCCACCTTGAGGGCGAGCCCCTGACGCACGACGACCTGACGGACCTGGCCCTGCTGCGCTTCGACCTGGTCGCTGCGGTCCAGGCCCTCCCCTCGGGCCTTCCCGGCGACGTGCACCTGGCCTGGTTGCGCCCCGAGGCCGAAAAGGGCGATCCCTGGCACATCGAGCCGCCCGTCTCGACCCACGAGCTGCAGATGGACTTCACCGGCCTTGTGGCGGTCCTGGAGCAGGAGTTCGCCGCGGCCTCCAGGGATTCGCGCCTGGTCACCGGAGCGCAGCGACGGGGGATCCTGGTCGGCGTGACCACGGGACGCCTGGAGGACCTCCAGCAGTCCATGGCCGAACTCGGCGAGCTGGCCGCCTCGGCAGGAATCGAAGTGGTCGAGGTGGTGACCCAGAGGCGTCGCGACTTGAATCCCCGCTTCGTCGTCGGCAGCGGGAAGCTCCAGGATCTGATGATCTCGGCCATGCAGAAGGGCGTCGACCTGGTGATCTTCGAAGGCGAACTGTCGGGATCCCAGATGCGCGCGATCTCGGAACTGGTCGACCTGGAGGTCATCGACCGGACGCAACTGATCCTGGACATCTTCGCCCGCCGGGCCCACAGCCGCGACGGCAAGCTGCAGGTCGAACTGGCCCAGATGAAGTACAGCCTGCCCAGACTGGTCCTGAAGGATGACTTCCTGTCGCGCCTGACGGGTGGGATCGGCGCCCGTGGGCCGGGTGAAACCAAGATCGAGGTCCTCAGGCGGCGAGTCAAGGAGCGCATCACCCGTCTGGAGAAGGAGCTGGACCAGTTGTCCCGGCAGCGCCGCCTGCGCCGCGGCCAGCGCAACCGCTCGGGCCTTCCCATGGTCAACCTCGTCGGCTACACGAACGCGGGCAAGTCCACCCTGCTGCGCACCCTGACCGGTGCCGACGTCCTGGTGGAGGACCGCCTGTTCGCCACCCTGGATCCCACCTCGCGGCGACTTCGCCTGCCGTCGGGCAGGGACGTGATCCTGACCGATACGGTAGGGTTCATCCAGGATCTTCCGGAGGACCTGGCTCGGGCCTTCCGGGCCACCCTGGAGGAGCTCAGCGACGCCGACCTGCTGGTCCACATGGCGGACATCTCGAACCCCAACTACCCGGACCAGATCCTGGCAGTTCAAGGCATCCTGGAGGATCTGGCCCTGGACTCCATTCCCCAGATCCTGCTGTTCAACAAGGTCGACCAGGTCGCCCCGGAGATCGTCCGGGATGCCCTGGACACCTGGACGGGGGCGGTGCCGGTCTCGGCGCTGGACACCGCCTCCCTGAAGCCCTTCCTGGAGGCCGTGGAGTCCGGGTTGGACCTGGTTGGCAGGGATCTGGTCCGCCGGTAGTTGGAAGGTTCAGAACCTTCGGCGTGGAAATTGCCTGCACTGTTCAGGAGAAACAACGAGGCGAGCGCATGGCTTGGAATTCTGGTCTACAGATCCGGGTAATGGAAGGGCGCGACCAGGGTCGGGTCTATCCCCTGGAGGCCCAGGAAATGACCCTGGGGCGGGCCTTGGATCCCAAGGAGGTTGCACCCGGGTGGGTCCTGTTCTCCGAACCCACGGTCTCCAGGGTCCATGCAATCCTGCAATGGAATGAAGGTCGGCACACCTACCTTCTCCAGCATCGCTCCCGAACGAATCCGACGCTCGTGGATGGCAAGTCCGTCGAGCAACACTTCCTGCAACCAGGACAGCGGATCCAATTAGGCCTGTTGATCCTGGGCGTGGAGGCCGTGGAGGTCCGCGCCGGCAAGCTGGGAGACGCCGTCCAGGCCCCCCCGGCACGCCGCCCCGACCTGTCTGGACCGGTCTTCGAGGCCCTGAGCAACCTGGCCGAGGAGAAGTCTCGTGGGCCCATGGCCGGCCTGGCCGGGCTGGCCGATGAAGCCCCCCCTCGGGGGCGCCGGCAGGACCGCTCGTCCCAGGGTTCCATGCGGCTGTTGGTGGCCCAGGGCCCCGACCAGGGCGTCAGCTTCAATCTGCAGGAACCGGTCCTGGTCATCGGCCGACGCCTGGGCCCGAACGACGTGCGCGCCGGTGCCGGCGTCCTGCTTCAGGATGAAGCCCTGCCTGCCGAACAGGCCCTGCTGGTCTGGCAGGATCGGGAGTTCACCTACGGCATCCTGCAGACCGACTCCAGTCCGGTCATGACCCGGATCCGACGCGTGATCAGTGGCCGGCCCAAGGAGATCCATGTCGGTTCCGACCTGCCCACCCTCCTGTATGAGGGCGACGTGGTCATGATGGGGCAGAGCTCCCTGGTCGTCCGCAAGGGGTCTCCGGGACTGGAAGCCGAGCCCGACAGCGCTCAGCCCGATCCGAAACGGAAGCCGGAACGTCGACCCGAGCCGGAGCCGGAACGCGAGGACCTGGTGACCTGGCCTGAAGTGGAGGACAAGCTTCGGGCACAGAAGGCGGCTGGTGGCCCCAAGGCTGGAAGTCCGTCTCCCCCACCCCCCAGTCGGGACCCCGCGGACGCCCCCCAGTCATCCCGCAGTTGGCGCAGCCCTGGCTCTGCTGAGCTACCCTCCGCGCACCTGCCCCCGGGTCACCGTCCGTCGACGCCGGGGGCCCAGGCAACCCCCAGGTCCCAGGCGGCCCAGGGGTCCCAGGCAACCCCCAGGTCCCAGGCGGCCCAGGGGTCCCAGGCAACTCCCAGGTCCCAGACGGCCCCCAGGGCTCAGGCGGCTCCCAAGTCGCAGGCAACCCCCGGGGCCCCCAGGGCTCAGGCAGCCCCCAGGTCCCAGGCGGCCCCCGGGGCCCAGGCAACGCGGACACCCACGCCGCCCTCCGCCTCCACCCAGGAACCTTCCGGCCGGGGGCGGACCCGGCGCGACGCCGAGCCAGTCCAGGACAATTCTGCCCGGCGCCGGCTGCCGGCCAACCCGGAGCCGGAGCGGAAGACCCGTTCGGACAAGGACGCGGCCGAGTCCACCTCGGCCCGACGGCGCATCCGACAGCTCCCAGGGCAGCCCCTCAAGCCGGAGATGCCAACCCCGTCTCCCGTGAAACCACGGGAGGAGGACCAGGCCCGGCGCTCAGCATCAACCCAGGGCCCGGACGGGAGCCAGCCGGACGGCAGGATCGGACAGGCACCGGATACGGGCCGCCGGATCCGCTACACGCCTCCGGAGGATTCCGACTCGGCTTCGGTCACCAACCGCTCCGTCCGCAGCGAACCCGAGAGGAAGCTCAGTCCGGCACCCGTCGCCCCTCCGCAGGAACGCAGGGTTCCCCCAGCGCAGGCTGATCCGGGTGCGGTCACCAACCGCCCCATCCGCAGCGAACCTGAGGAAGAGTCGGGACTGGCTCCAGTGGCCGCTCGTCAGGACCGCCAGGCCGCGGCGCCCGAAGTCGCCCCGGGCGCGGTCACCAATCGCCCCCTGCGCCGCGAGCCCGAGGATGCGAGCGACGGTGTGGAGACCGACCTGCGCCCCGTTCGGCGTCACGTCGTCGAGGACCAGATCATCGACGCTGCACCGGTCCCACTGCCGGCTCCGGTCGCCAGTCTGGCGGAACCGGAACCGCCTCCGGCTCCCGTCTCCAGAATCCCGGAGCCGCAAGCCCCGGTGTCTGGGGCGGAGGGAATTCCGGAGCCAACCGAGCCACTCCCCACGACACCGGTCGAACCCGAGCCTGAGGCTCCACAGGTGGGCGGAATCGTGCCCCGAGGCTTGCCGCCCCACCTGGAGCGCTCGCTCCGCATGAAGAAGACGCCGGCCCCTCCGATCACGCCACCTCCGTCGGAGCCCAGCACCGAGATTCCCCTCTTCGAGTCCATGGCCTTCGGAAGCACGACCAGTGCCTGGCGGCATCAATCGGACTTCCTGGTGGGCTACGAGGAGGGCAGCCGCAAGGGCCAGAGGGTGGCCCTGTTGGGTCCCGAGTTGTCCGACGACCGGGTCGTGACGATCGGAGCTCCAGGCGAGCGGATCAACGACATCGAGGTGGACGATCCCGAGATCGCCAACGACCAGGCGATCCTCAAGTATCGCAGTGGCCGCTTCACGCTGGTGAACTCGCGCACCGAGATCCAGGTCAACAGCCTGACCCTGGGGGATGGAGACCAGGTCGTCCTGATGACCGGGGATCGCATCCACCTGGGGCGAACCGTCCTGGTCTTCCTCGAGAGGCGCGTCGTCGAAGCTTTGAAGAACCTGGCCCTGGAGGTCGTGGAGGGGGGACAGGCCGACCTGGGCCGGGTCTTCGAACTGAACAAGGAGAGGCTGATGATCGGCCGGGGTCGCAACTGTGACATCCGCCTGGCCGACCCGGAGATCAGCCGTGTCCACTGCGTCCTGGTGCACCGCAACGGTCGGTTCTACGTGCAGCACCGCAGCGACACGAATCCCACCTTCATCAACGGAATCTCGATGCTGCCCGGAGCCGAGCGTCAGGTCGTCGTCGGCGACCGGATCCAGGTATCCAGCCTGTCGGTCCTGCAGTTCCGCTCCCGCACCTGAAGCACCCCGGGACGGGGTGGATGGATTCTCGCTCCGTGTCCCCCGGCGGGCAGGAACGCCTGCACTGCCGGGGAACCGGCGACCCATGAGTCACTCCGACAGTCTCCAGCGCCTCTCCCTGGAGGAGAAGGCGGCCCAGATGATCATGATCGACCTGCCCGGGACCGGGCTTTCGGACGGGGACCGCCGGCACCTGGAGGAGCACGCCTGGAATGGCGTGATCCTGTTTGCCAAGAACGTGGCCGACCGGCCCCAGGTGACGGCCCTGATCCAGGCGATCCACGAGGCCGCCCCGCAACCGGCCCTGCTGGCCGTGGACCAGGAAGGCGGCCTGGTGGATCGCCTGCGTTTCGAGGAGATGAGCCTCAGTCCGGGAGCCATGGCCCTGGGAGCCCTGGGGGACCCGCACCAGACCTATCGGGCCCACTACCTGATGGGGCGAGAACTGCGCGACCTGGGGATCCACGTGGACTTCGCACCCTGCCTGGACGTGAACGTCAATCCCCAGAACCCCATCATCGGGGTGCGTTCCTTCGGCGAGGATCCGCAGAAGGTGGCCGAGCACGGTCGGGCCGCCATTCGTGGTCTCAGGGACGGCGGCGTGGCACCCACGGCCAAGCATTTCCCCGGGCACGGTGACACCAGCCTGGATTCACACCTGGCCCTGCCCACCCTGGGTCACGACCGGGAGCGCCTGGACCGGGTCGAACTCCATCCATTCCGGGCGGCCGTCGAGGAAGGCGTCGAGGCCATCATGACGGCGCACGTGACCTTCCCCGCCCTGGACCCCACCCAGGGACTCCCCGCGACCCTGTCCAAGCCAGTCCTGACCGGCCTCCTGCGCGAGGAGATGGGTTATGCAGGGGTCATCGTCACGGATTCCCTGGCCATGCGGGCCCTGGCTGATCGCTGGGGCTTCGCCGAAGCCACGGTGCTGTCGGTCCAGGCCGGCGCCGACCTGGTCCTGGCCCTGGGGTCCTTTGAACAGCAATTGCAGGCTCTGCAAGGCCTGGTTGCGGCGGTGCGCCAGGGGCGTCTGACGGAGTCCCGCCTGGACGAGTCCCTGCATCGCCTGGAAAGGCTCCGCGCGGGGCGGTCCACCCTCCCCTCGGCCACTCCGACCTGGGACGTGCAGGCCCACCAGGACGAGATGAGGGAGATCGCGGCCCGCAGCGTGACGCTGGTCGCGAACCGCGACGGCCTGCTGCCGTTGCGCCTGGAGCCCGACCAGGAATTGCTGGTCCTGGCCCCGGATCTGCTGCCTTCGAGCCCCTTGGGGGAGGTCTGCCGCCGGGCTTCCCTGGCCCCCCTGCTGGAGGCCTGGCACGGCCGGGTGGCGGAGAGTTCCTTCCACCTGTCCGTGGCAGGCCCCCCGGTCGCCGAACTGGCTCACCGGGCCTCACAGTCGGCGGCCGTGGTCCTGGCCCTGTATGCCCGGGACCGCCTGCCCGATGCCCAGAAGGAACTGGCCAGCGCCATCCTGGAAGCCAACCCGCGGACCGTCCTGGTTTCGCTTTCCAGCCCCTACCTGCTGGCCGACCTGCCCGCCGCGGGGGCCTGCCTGTTGGGCTACAACTACAGCCCCTTCACCCTGGAGGCCGTCGCGGAAATCCTGATGGGACGGCGCCAACCCACCGGCCGGTTGCCCGTGACGGTCCCCGGCCTCTTCCCTGCGGGCCACGGGTTGTCCCTGTAGAAGCGGGCCTGTCAGGTCTGGAACCCGAGCCCTTCCCTGGATTCCCTATCGGAGGATGTTTCGATGTCTGCACCCACGGAGATTCGCGTCGGCCACAGTCCCGATCCGGATGACGCCTTCATGTTCTATGCCCTGGCCGTGGATGCGCTGCCCACCGGCAACCTGCACTTCTCCCACGTGCTGCAGGACATCGAGACGCTCAACCAGTGGGCCTTCGAGGGGCGACTGGAAGTGACGGCCCTCTCGGCCCACGCCTACGCCTTCCTGCACGACCGGTATGCCCTGATGCATTGTGGGGCCAGCCTGGGGCACGGCTACGGTCCGATCCTGGTCACGCGGCCGGGATTGTCGGCTGAGGAGGCCCTGGCCGGCCCGGTGGCCATCCCGGGACGCCTGACGACGGCCTGGCTGGTGGCTCAACTGTACGCGGGCCGGGCCCTGGACGTCCGCGAAGTGGCCTTCGACCGGATCCTGGACGAGGTGCTTGAAGGGCGCGCCTCGGCAGGCCTGGTGATCCACGAAGGGCAACTGACCTACCCGGATCTGGGCCTGGTGCTTCTGGAGGACCTGGGGCGGTGGTGGGCCGACCAGACGGGGGGCCTGCCTCTACCCCTGGGGGTGGATGCCGTGCGGCGCGACCTGGGAGACGAGATGATGGCCCGGATCACCGGCGTCCTGGAAGCCAGCATCCGCTACGCCTTGGAGCACCGGGAGCCGGCCCTGCAATACGCCATGCAGTTCGGGAGGGGCCTGGATGCGAAGCGGGCAGACCGCTTCGTCGAGATGTATGTCAACCACTCGACCCTGGACTTCGGCCCCGAGGGCCGCCAGGCCGTCCACGAACTGCTGGACCGCGCCTGGAAGGCCGGGCTCATCCCCGAGCG
The DNA here is from genome assembly GCA_964595195.1 of uncultured Burkholderiales bacterium. Taxonomy (GTDB): domain Bacteria; phylum Vulcanimicrobiota; class Xenobia; order Xenobiales; family Xenobiaceae; genus CAZQPM01. The sequence goes on from CAZQPM010000077.1 coordinate 11,828, forward strand.
CGTCGACCCCCTGTTCATCTATCCCGACGGTCGCCGGGTCCAGCGGTCCGCCTGAGGTCTTCCCCGGGCCTACCGCGGCTGGAATACGTAGATCAGCAGGATGCGGTCGCCTTCTGTCTGGAAGCCGATGCCCCTGGACTTGTAGACGTAGTAGAACTGCTTGGGCTGGCTGGCCGCGGTGGGGAGTTGGTGGGACAGACCCGGCGCGCCGTAGGCTGCCTGGAACCTGGACGCCGGGTCGCCGACCTTGATCCCCTCCGCGGTCTGGGGGCCGACCTTGTCGACGACCACCTGCAGGGCCCGCACCTGCTCGTCGTAGTTTACCTGCAGGCCCTGGGCGTAGTAGATCCACTTGGGCTTGCCAGACAGGATCACGTGGTCTTCTCGAGGTGACCGAGTGAGGGCCTTCTCGACCTCGGCGCTGGACATGCCCAGCCGGATCGGGCCGACGCCGACCCCAGGGGTCACGACCCAGTTGCCCTGGGCCGACACCTGCACGGCTCCCCAGAAAGCCAGAACCAGTCCCAGGACCACCGCACCCAGACTTCTGCGCATCTAGAATCCTCCCGGATCGGCGGCGCCCTCCTGCTGTGGATTTCGAGGGCCCGGCAACCGGCCCCGGTCGCCGGCCCGGCGCCGGTGGACGGCCACGGGGGGTCAGATTCTATCAACCGGAAAAGGTTCCTCTACCCAGGGAGTCTTGACAAGTGAACAAGCGTTCACTAGAATCGAGACAGAAGTGAACACCTGTTCACAAACCCGGAGGGGTCCATGCATCCGGAAACCAGTCCGCGGCAGCAGCAGATCCTGTCCTTCATCGGGCAGACCTCCCGGCAGCAGGGCTACCCTCCAACCGTTCGAGAGATCGCCCAACACTGTGGCTTTCGCTCGACCCAGGCGGTGAGCCGCCACCTGGATGCCCTGGAAGGCATGGGGCTCATCCAGCGCGGGTCGGGGGCCAGGTCCCTTCGCCTCGCGCCCGGCCTGCAGGAATCCGAGGGAACCCTGCAGTCCATCCGGATGGTCCCCCTCATCGGAGAGGTCGCCGCCGGTCGCCCGATCACCGCCGTACAGGATTTCGAAGACCATCTCCCCCTGCGCGAAGACTGGCTCCCCGTGCGCACCGGGGCTTTCTTCCTGAAGGTCCGCGGGGACAGCATGGCGGACGGGATCCTTCCCGGGGACCTGGTCCTGGTGGAGCCCGACGTCCAGGTCCATCGTTCCGAGATCGTGGTGGCCATGATCGAGGACGAAGCCACCGTCAAGCGTTTCTACCCTCAAGCCGACCGGGTCATCCTGCGCTCGGACAACCCGGCCTATCAGGACATCGTCGTGGCCCGTGATTTCCGGGTCCTGGGGCGCGTTGCGGCCCTGCTCCGAAAGTACTGCTGAACCTGGAGGTCGTCCGATGAGTGCTCTGCCTGCTCCCCTGGCAATCGAAGGCACGATGCCAGCCCACCGACCCCTCCCCTCCCCGACCCGCCGGCCCCGCTCCCCCCGGGTGCGGGGGCGCAGCCCTCACACCCGGCTGATCCAGACGGTCCTGGACCTGTTCCCGGGCAGCGAAGTGGTGAGCCACC
>CAZQPM010000078.1:0-13133 GCA_964595195.1 uncultured Burkholderiales bacterium
CCAGGCGCTCGAGGGCCGCCTGGAAGTCCAGGTAGACGGCGCGCCCGGTGGCGCCGACGCCCTTGCCCTCGTCGCACATGCGCTTGGCAGCCCGCGAGGCGATGTCTCGGGGAACCAGGTTGCCGAAGGCCGGGTAGATCCTCTCCAGGTAGTAATCCCGCTCGGCCTCGGGGATCCGGTCGGCAGGGCGCCGGTCCCCGGGCCGGGCCGGAACCCAGACCCGGCCGTCATTGCGCAGGCTCTCGCTCATCAGGGTGAGCTTGGACTGGGTGTCGGCCTCCTGGGGAATGCAGGTGGGATGGATCTGGGTGAAGCAGGGGTTGGCGAAGAAGGCCCCGCGCCGGTGGCAGCGCCAGGCCGCGGTGTTGTTGCAGTTCACGGCGTTGGTGGACAGGTAGAAGACCGTCGAGTAGCCGCCCGTCGCCAACAGGACGGCGTCCCCGGCATGGGTCTCCAACTCGCCGGTGACCAGGTTGCGGCAGACGATCCCCCGGGCCCGCCCGTCGACCACCACCAGATCCAGCATCTCGCGGCGGGCCAGCATCTTCACGGTGCCGGCCGCCACCTGGCGCATCAGCGACCCGTAGGCCCCCAGCAGCAACTGCTGTCCGGTCTGCCCCCGGGCGTAGAAGGTCCGGGAGACCTGGGCCCCCCCGAAGGATCGGTTGGCCAGGGTCCCTCCATACTCCCGGGCGAAGGGCACGCCCTGGGCCACGCACTGGTCGATGATGGGCCCGGACAGCTCGGCCAGGCGGTAGACGTTGGCCTCGCGGGCCCGGAAGTCGCCGCCCTTGACGGTATCGTAGAAGAGGCGGAAATCGGAATCCCCGTCGTTCTGGTAGTTCTTCGAAGCGTTGATGCCTCCCTGGGCGGCCACCGAATGGGCCCGGCGGGGGCTGTCCTGGATGCAGAAGTTGAGCACGTTGTAGCCCAGCTCTCCCAGGGCCGCGGCGGCCGCCCCGCCGGCCAGGCCCGTGCCCACCACCAGGATCGTGTGCTTGCGCTTGTTGGCCGGCGAGACCAGGGGCATCTGCCCGCGGTAGTCGGTCCACTTGCGCTCCAGCGGGCCCGCAGGGATCCGGCTGTCCAGGATTCGGGCCGACTCCTCGGCAGGAGCGGTGAGGTAGGTTTCGCTCACTGGACACCTCCGGGCAGGTTCGGCGTGGATTGGAAGGGAGCGTTCGGATCCACCATGGCGTGGATGTAGACGGGCAGGGCCACGAAGGCCAGGGCCAGCAGCACCGCCAGCCCGGCGCCCAGGACGAAGAGCGCGCGGCGCAGGGGCGTGTTGATGATCCCCAGCGTCTGGAAGGCACTCCAGACCCCGTGCCGCAGATGGAAGCCCAGAAGGACCATCACGAAGAGGTAGACCCCCAGCCACAGGGGGTTCTGGAAGCAATCCACGATCGTGCGGTAGAGGTCGCGAACCGGATGGGCGGTACCGGCCGAGTCGGCGGTGACATACCACTCGAAGCCGATTCCGAAGCGGAACTGGGCCACGTGCAGCACCACGAAGGCCAGCAGGATCAGGCCGGTCACCGACATGGTGCGCGAGGACAGGGTCTGGTGGCTGCTCCCCCCGGCGCCTCGCGAAACCGCGTACCCCTGAGCCCGGGCGCGCCGATTCTGCAGGGCGGCGCTGAGCGCCGTGCAGGCGTGGACGCCGAACAGGACCACCAGGACGATCTCGCCCACCGGCCGCAGACCGCCGTGCAGGGCGGTCTCCAGGAAGAAGGCATAATCGTTGATGGCCCCGTTGCCCAGGAACAGGGTCAGGTTCCCCACCAGGTGGACGATCACGAAGCCGACCAGGCAGAACCCCGTCAAGGCGGTCCAGAACTTCCTGGCCACCGTGCTCCACAACAAGGACGCGTAACTGTTCATAGGCGGCCGCGCCGGCGCTCCCTTCCAAGAAAAACCACGGGGCCCTACCCCTGGCACGGCCCTTGGCCGGCACCCTTCCCGTCCGGACCGACGGATCCTGCCGGCCCGAGAGGGGGGGATCCTCCAGGCTCGGCGGGGAAGGGGCGAGAGCCATGCGTCGCACCCTGCTTGTTGCCGCCCTGGTCCTGCTGTGGCTCCCCCTGCTGGCGTCACGCCTGCCCGGCCCTCAGGCTTCCCAGGAGGTGCCGGTCCAGGTCCGTTTGCAGGCGGACCTGGCCGGACGCCTGCTGCGCCTGGTGGACCAGCGGCCCCGGGGTCTGCCGCCCGGCGCCGGCCCGGCCCTGGAAGCGGCCGCCGGGGATCTCCTGGACCAGGGCCTGGCCCTGCAGCCGGAAGCCACCTCGCTGGTCCTGCCCAGGGCCCTGGTGGCGGCCCGCGCGGGGGACCGGCCCCGGGCCCTGGCCCTGCTGACGCGCCTGCGGGCCTCCCACGGCACCCCGGCGACCCGGATCCTGGAGCAGTCGTGGCAGGGAGGGCCCCTGGTCGACGGCGCCGACGAGGCCCTGAAGGCCGAACTGAAAGGCTACTTCTTCTACCTGGCCCTGCACCAGACCGGGCAGTCCCAAGCGGCGCGCGCACTGGAGGTCGAGCAGTCCCAGCGGGCCCGCGAGGACCTGGCCACCCTGACACTCCTCTTCGCCCTGACGGCGGGGACGCTGGCCCTCGGGGTGCTGGCCTGGCTGCTCCTGCCCTGGATCCGCCGCCCCTGGCCCGCCTGGCCGGATGCCAGACAGGTGGAGTGGAGGCCGTTGGAGGCCATGCTGACCGTGGCCGGCCTGCAGTGGGTGGCCCTCCTGGTCGGGGGCCCCCTGTTCCAGACCCTGCTGGTCGCCGGGGTGGCGGCGGTGCCTGCCGGCGTCGTCGTGCAGATCCTGGTCTACCTGGCCGGCCTGGCCCTGCTGGTCCACCTCCTGCCGCATCTGGCCGGGCCCCAGGCGGGTTGGCCGGATATCCTGGCCACGCTGGGCCTGGATCGCCCCGGGCCCCGACACCTGGGGGCGGGCGTGGTCGGCTTCGGCATGGCCCTGCCGGCGGTCCTGACCGCCTCCTGGCTGACCTCCAACCTGCTGGGGCACTCGCCCTTCTCGTCCAACCCGGCCCTGGAGATGATCCTGCAGGGCTCGCGTCCCGAGGTGCTGGCCCTGGGCCTGGTGGCCGCCGTGGCGGCGCCCTTCTTCGAGGAGATCCTGTTCCGGGGAGTGCTCTTCGCCAGCCTGCGCCCCAGTTGCCGCCCCCTGGGAGCCGGCCTGGTCAGCGCCGCGCTCTTCTCACTGGTCCACGGAGACACCCAGGCGATCCTGGTCCTGGGGACGCTGGGGGCCCTCTTCTCCTGGCTGTACCAGCGCACCGGCAGCCTGTGGCCGCCGATCCTGGCGCACGGCCTGTGGAATGGCGGCACCGTGGCCGCCATGGCCCTGCTGGGCGCCGGTTCCTAGAGGTCGTACATCGAACTCCGGCCCACCACCAGCAGCATGTTGACGACCTGGCGCTCCATCTCCTCGGGAAGCCCGAACGCCCGGACGATCTCCGCGGCCAGGTGACGGATCCCCTCCAGGTCGGACTCCACGGTCCTGGTCCCGGGCAGATCGCCGATCTCGGGAGACGGTCCGGGGGGGTCAGGCTCCGGCGCCGGGGGCTCGGGAGGCGGGGCCGGTTCCGGGGCCGCGGCCGCATGCCGGGCGGCCGGGGTGGCCTTCCGGCCGTGGATCAGGCCCAGGAGGGCGTGCAGATCCTCCAGGTCCTCCTCCCGGGAACCCACCTGTTCGGGCGAGAAGGCCATGTCGTGGATCATCGGGTTGAAGCGGACCCGGTGCAACTGGAAGACCTCGGCGGTCCTCAGGTCCACCGCCCGGGTCAGGGTGAAGACCGCCAGGTGGGACTCCAGGTCCTCCAGGGCCATCCCCCCCACCGTCGAGAGGCGCAGGACCCGAATCGACCGGGGTTCGGAGGTGCAGACCCGCTCCATCAGGTCCAGGAAGAGGCGGGATTCCTCCATCACCTCGGCCACGAAGGAGCTGTCGCGGCGGCGGAACAGGCTGATGTCCTCGCCGGGGCGCAGGTGGTAGAGGGTCAGCGGCTGGTCGGGACCGCTCAGGTAGGGGGTCGCGCCCAACTCCGCCTTCAGCTCGTCGACGTGGTCCTCGACGAAGAAGCGGTAGTCCAGGAAGATCTCGGCCGGGCTGGCCTCGGCCACCAGGTCGGCCAGGCGGCGTTCCAGCGACAGGGCCATGATCTTCCAGGAGTCCAACCAGGCCCCGCGGACGGTCTCCAGTTCCTGGTTGCTGATGATGCAGAAGTAGCGCCTCCTGGACAGGGACTCGTCGGCCCGGCAGGCGCTGTTCAGGGCCGCCAGCAGTTCCACCAGGGGCTGCAGGCGTTCCTCCAGGATTTCTCCCAGCTCGTCGGTCAGGGGAAGGCTGGCCGCCCTGCGGGGGTCGTCGGTCTTCATGCCCTTGATCCACTTGCGGATCTCGCCGTCCAGTCGGCGGATCTCGTCGGGCTCCACGCCCGCGACCGTGGGCATCGGCTCGTCGGAGGCCGCCAGGGGGTCCTCGTCCACGGCGACGCTCAGCAGGTCCACCATCTCGGGCAGGGGGACCTTCTCCATCAGGCACAGCCGGAGCAGGCCCTCGGCCGCCGCGCGGCCCACGCCGGGGTCGGGATCCGACAGGCCCCGGGCCAGCTCGTACTCCACCACCAGACGCACGCTGGTATCCGGCACCTCCTCGGAGGTGGCCAGCAGGCGCATGGCCATGGCCCGCGTGGGCGCCTCGGGCGCGTCCAGCATCTCCATCAGGCGATTGTGGATCAGCGCGCGAAAGCGGTTGGCGTCGTAGTGCTTGTAGTAGCCCTCGACACCGACCAGGTCCGAGCGGCACATCTCATACATGATCCGCAGGCCCGCGAACTCCAGCTTCTCCTGGCCGTCCCCCGCCTCCAGCAGGGGGCGGTACAGTCGGAAATCCATGGCGCTGCTGCCCTTGAGGTTCCGGCTCAGGTCGTCGCGGGTGCGCGGGTCCATGAGGCTGCCCAGGATGTCCGAGGCCCGGCTGGACCACAGGCTCTTGCGGATCCGCTCCAGCACGTCGGGCCTGGAGGTCAGGGACTGGTAATCCGGCAGGCGGGTGAGCACCAGCCACAGGGTCTCGTGGATCCATTCCAGCAGGCGCAGTTCGCTGGACAGGGAATCGGTGCGACCCAACAGGGCGTCCTGCCCCAGCTCCCGCATGGTCCCCGGCAGGCCCGACAGGTCGGGGAAGCCGACGATCTGGTGGCTGAAGACCAGGCCCGAGCCCTCCGGAGGCTCCAGATCCCCGACCGAGCCGACCTCGGCCAGGCAGCGGAAGTGGCGGTTCTGCCGATTGTCCAGGTAGACCGCCACCACCTGACGCCGTCCCACCAGGTCCGCGGCCTCCACGGGTTCCAGGAAGGCCAGCACCACTCGGCTGAAATGGAAGGCGCTGAAGCCGTCCAGGAAACTGAAGTTGACCCTGCGCCCGTCGACCGGGGCCGAGCGCCAGTCGGCCTGCCCGACCGAGCCCAGCCGCCGCCACACCAGCGCGCGGTCCAGGTCCGACTGGAAGACCCCCACCAGGTCGTGCCCGGACTCGGCCAGGATGGCCAGGTCCGGTTCGGCGACCTGGTCCAGGATCGGCAGGGCCCCCAGCACCATCCCGGTGAACTGCAACTGGTCGTCCTGCAGGCACAGCGCCGCCTCCCGGGCCGAGCGGATCCAGTGCCAGTGGTGGCCGCTCTGCCCGGGCACGCGGAAGCCGGCCAGCAGGCCCGACGGCGCCAGTTCGACCAGGGCCGGCAGGCTTCGGTCCAGGGGCTCGTCGGGGGTCTCCTCCAGGACCAGGCCCCGCAGTTGCACGTCGAAGGCCCCGGCCACCGCGACCATGGCGTACATCGAGGTGTCGACGGTCTCGGCGGCCCGGCTGAGGTTGTCCAGGTCGGCCTCGGTCAGGAAGCCGACCTCGGCATCGACGAAGAGGCACAGGGCCACCAGGGTGTTGGCCTGGTAGCGCCGCCCCGCTGCCGAGAGCAGGGCCAGCAGGGCCAGTTGTTCGTCGTTGAGCGAGGTCCTGCCCTCGGGAAGCCTTTCCCGCAGGCCCGCGGCGAAGGTGGCGGCCCGTCGGCTGTTGCTCTCCTGGGCGATCTGTTCGAGGATCTCCAGGGGGGTGCGCCGGTCCCTCTGCGCCCGCAGGATCTCCAGGGCCCGGGCCAGTTCGGGCGTCTGAGCCGCCTTCCGGATCTCCTCCAGGGGCCGCGGTTCGTCCGGGAACGCGGCGGCCCAGGTCGCTGAGGTCAGGGTCAGACCGAAGTGCTCGGCCACCAGCAGGACGGCCTCGGCCGAGACGCCCACCTCCCCGCCGCGCTCCAGGGCCGCCGGGGTCAGGCCCCCCGTCTCCATGTCCAGGAACAGGGTGAAGGCCTGCAGGACCTGCTGCGAGACGATCCGGCCGTCGTGCTCCAGCAGGTGGCTGACCACGGCGGCCTGCGGAATCGGGACATCCTGGTGCCGTCGCTGGCTCTGCAGGATGCGGATGGACTCCTGCGCCTGCGGGCCGGCCGCCGCCATCAGGCTCCCCAGGATGTCCAGCGACGTGCGCCGTTTATGCGTGATGGCCCGCAGGAAGGCCGTCATCTGGCCGACCGGCGGCACGGACAGGAAGACCGGACGCTGGTCGACGACCTCTTCGAAGTCCAGGACCTCGACGCGCTGGTCCAGTTCCACCACGTAGCGGAACTCGTTCCCCTGCCCGGTGAAGAGGAACTCCAGCAGGCGGGTATCGGGAGGCAGTTTGCCCTGGCCGGCCCGGGTCAGTTCCAGGTCCTGTCCGGGTTCGACGCCCCGGGGCAGGTAGAAGGTGACCTTGATGCTCAGGTTCTCGCCCCCGGCCAGGGCGACGGGCACGGTGACCACGACCCGTCGACCGGACGCCGCCTCCACCTGGGTGAACTTCGAGAGCGTGCCGTTCAGGGTGGCCGGAACCGAGAAGAGCCGGCGGGCGTGCAGCGTGGAGTAGAAGTCCAGGAACTTGCGGTCCCGCGGCACGACGCGAAGACGCGCCTCGGGGGAGGCGGCCTCCTCCGGAGCATGGCCGGAGGCCTCCTCCGCCCCGCCCTGGCGCTCGCGGAGCCGGCGGACGAGGGTTCCGACCTCCATGTTCCAGTAGTTGGTGGCTTGCTCGTCAGGCACCTTGGCTCCCGCCCGGAGACGCTCCGGTCCCGCCGTTCCTAGACCTACGGAAGCGCCACGTCGGGGAAGTTGTCCATGGTGCGCTCCTGCCGCATCCGTCCCAGGATCGTCCGGAACTCCCCGAAGGGCAGGCCCCGCTGCTCGGCCACACCGTAACGGCGCCAGGTCACCGCGCCGGTCTCCTGTTCCTGGGCACCGACGACCAGCACGTTGGGGATCTTGCTGGTGGCGGCCTGGCGGATCTTCTTGTTCAGGCTGTCGGGTCCCAGATCCGCCTCCACCCGGAACAGGTCCTGGCGCAGTTCGGCCGCCAGGCGCTCGGCATACTCCCCGAAGTTCTCGACGTGCACGGGGATCACGCGGACCTGGATGGGAGCCATCCAGGTGGGGAAGGCGCCCTTGAAGTGCTCCATCAGGAAGGCCAGGAAGCGCTCGTGGGTGCCCAGGGGGGCCCGGTGGATGCAGTAGGGGGTGTGCATCTCGCCGTCAGCCCCGACATAGGTCAGGTTGAAGCGCTCGGGAACGGCGAAGTCCAACTGGTTCGTCGAGGCCGTCTCCTCCCGACCCACCACGTTGCGGATCTGGAAGTCGACCTTGGGGCCGTAGAACGCCGCCTCTCCGGGGGCCTCCTCGTAGTCGATGCCCATGCCGTCCATGACCCGGCGGATGGCCTCCTCGGACTGCTTCCAGGCCTGGGGGTTGTCCACGTACTTCTTCTTGTTCTCGGGATCATGCAGCGAGAGCCGCATCCAGTAGCGGGAGATCCGGAACATGTCGTAGTACTGCCGGTGCAGGTCCAGCACGGCGCGGAACTCGTCCTCCAACTGCTCGGGTGTGCAGTAGATGTGAGCGTCGTTCATGCACATCCCGCGCACGCGCAGCAGCCCCGCCAGGGTCCCCGAGGGCTCGTAGCGGTAGACCTGACCGTACTCGGCCAGGCGCAGGGGCAACTCCCGATAGGAGCGGGGCCGGTGGCCGAAGACCAGGTGGTGGAAGGGGCAGTTCATGGGCTTGAGGTAGTAGTTCTGCCCCTCCTCCAAGGCCATGGGCGGGAACATCCCCTCCTTGTAGTACGGCAGGTGGCCGGAGGTGTAGAAGAGCTGCTCGTTGGTCAGGTGCGGAGTGGCCACCCTCTGGTAGCCCTGGCGCTGCTCCCACTCGCGGGCCAGCTTCTCCAGCTCGTCGCGCAAGACCGTCCCGTTCGGCAGCCACAGGGGCAGGCCGGCCCCGACCTGCTCGGAGATCATGAAGAGCTCCAGTTCCTTGCCGAGCTTGCGGTGATCGAACTTCTTGGCCTCTTCACGCTGCTGCAGGAAGGCCTTGAGTTCCTTTTTGTCCGAGAAGGCCAGGCCGTAGAGCCGGGTCAGCATCTCGCGGCTCTGGTCCCCGCGCCAGTAGGCTCCGGCCACGGCGTCCAGGGTGAAGCAGTCGCTGGGGATCTGCGAACTCTTCTCGACGTGGGGGCCGGCGCACAGGTCGGTGAAGGCCCCGTTCTGATAGAAGCTGATGTCCTCGCCGCGCCCGGCCAGTTCGCGCACGTACTCGGCCTTGAGGCCCTCCCCGGCCGCCTCCAGTTCCCGGACGGCCTGCTCGGGCGGCACCAAGCGGCACTCGAACGGCTGGTTCTCGGCCAGGATCCGGCGCATCTCGGCCTCGACCTGGGGCAGGGCCTCCGGGTCGAAGGGCTCCGCGAACTGGAAGTCATAGTAGAAGCCGTTTTCCACGGGGGGGCCGAAGCCCAGGCGGGTCCCGGGGAACAGCCTCTGGACTGCCTGGGCCAGGACGTGGGCCAGCGAGTGGCGCCTCCTGTACAGGGGATCGTCGCCCTTCTCGCGAGCGTCCATACCAGCGTAGACCTGCCTTGCCATGACGAGCTCCTATCCCACCGGGATTTCACCGGGATTCCGCCGGGATTTCACCGGGATCCCACCGGGGAATCAACGTAGGCTCCGAGTGCACGCGGAGCCGCTCTCCCATTCTCCTCGGGGAGGCCGGGACCTGCCGGGCCCCGTTCGGGCCGAGGGCGCACGCTCCGGGTCAGGCAGGCGGACGATGAAGGCCGGCAGCCCCTTCCGAAGCTCAGGGTATCGAGGACGGGCCGGACTCACCCGAGCCCGAGTCCTCCAACTCCTCCAGCAGCAGATCCACCACCTCGACCTGGTCCAGCCGGTCCAGGGCCTGCATCGCCTTGCGGGACAGGTGGGTGATGCCCAGTTGCCGGGCCAGGGTCAGGCACTCGCGCAGATGGTAGACCGCCTGCTCGACGTCGCGCGCCTCGATGTGCAACTGGCCCAGTTCGAAGCGAGCCTCGGCCAGGGCGGCGCTGGGCCCCACCTCGGCCAGGATGCGCAGGGCCTCGAGGTAGGCTTCCTGGGCGTCCTCCCGACGCTGGCGCATGCGCTCCAGGTTCCCGGTCAGCAGCCACAGGCGCGCCCGATCCGGATCCGGGCTGTCCTGGTGCAGGCACTCGCGCGACTTCTGCAGGTTGCGGTCGGCCTCCGGCAGGCGCCCCCAGTCCAGCCAGACCTCGGCCAGGTCCAGGTGCACGCGCATGGCCAGGGCCTGGTCCTGCAGGGATTGGAAGCTGTACAGGGCCTCGGCCAGGCAGGCTCCCGCCTCCTCCAGGTCACCCCGGGCCCGCAGCGACAGACCCAGGTTCCGCACGGCGAAGGCCAGGGCCCGGGCGTTGCCGAAACGGCGGCACAGTTCCACGTCCCGGCGATGCAGGTCGACGGCCCGGGCGTAGTCCTCCCGGTGCAGGTAGACGCTGCCCAGCTTGCCGTAGATGGCCGCCAGTTCGGCCTCGGCTCCCAGTTCCAGACAGATTCGCTCGGCCTTCTGCAGGAAGAGCAGGGCCTCGTCCAGACGCCCCATCTCCAGGCAGGTCTGGCCCAGGGAGTTGTGGACCCGGGCCTGGCCCAGGAGGACCCGGTTGCGGAGGTACAGACGCAGGGCCTGACGCAGGTGGCGCAGGGCCTCGGTGAAGCGGCCGCGGACCGAGTCCAGGACCCCCAGGAAGCGCCAGGTCTCGGCCTCGATCTCCGAGTCGGGGGCCTGCCGGGACAGCAGCTCCAGGCTCTGCTGGTAGAGATCCCGGGCCCGGTCGCCGCGACGCCCGCGAAAGGCGGCCAGGCCCAACTGGCTCAGGGCCGTGGCCCGCAGGAGGGCAGCATCCGCGTCGAGGGGCAGTTCGGGCAGCAGTTCCAGGGCTCGGGAGAGAGCCTGCTCGCCCTCCCGGTGGCGACCGGTCCGGGCCAGCAGCGCGCCCAGATGAACCTGCACGCGGGCCTTTTCCAGGGGCTGGTCCAGGGAACGGGCGGTGGAGTCGGCGCTGACCAGGACCGCCCGGGCCTGCTCATACTCACCATAGGCGCCGAGGATCTGGGCCTGGAGCACCTGGGCCCGGACCACCAGGGCGGGGTCGGCCAGATCGCTGCGCACGGCCAGCACCCGGTCCAATTCGCCCAGGGCCTGCTGCCAGCGGCCCAGGGCCAGCAGCAGCTCGGCCCGGGCGTTGCGCAGCCGGGCCTTCTCCTCCAGGTCCCCGGGTCGGGGCCCCGTATCAAAGAGGATCTGCAGGGCCCGGGCATAAAGATCGATGGCCCGCTCGTAGTCCCGGGCCGCCGCATGATCCACGGCCAGGGCCACCAGATCGGATACCGGGGGGCAGGACTCCGGGGAGAGGTTCAACGCTTCATCGGCCTTCCAGGCGCGCGGCCCGACCGCCCACCTGCCGGCCCGGGTTCCCGGTCCGGAAAGCGATCTCCTCTGCCTGGAGCCCCGCTTGCGGACCCGGCGGGGAGGCCTACGGGCGGGGACGATCAGGTATAATCGATCTGGAGGTCCCTGCCTGGCGGGACCGGCCGGAAGGGTGCAAGCAAGGCCATGACACCTCGGGAACTCATCGCCAACCCACTGCTCCTGAAGGAGCTGGCCTCCCAGGCGCGCCGCCCGGGCCGGCCGGGTTGGTCCTATCCCGGGCCCGCCTGGTTCATGGTGCTCACGCTGGTCCCGGCCGTGCTGTTCCTGAACGCCAGCCTGCGGGTCCGGATCGAGCCCGAGACCGCCCGGGCCTACTTCCTGTACGGCGCCCTGCTGCAGTTGTGGCTGCTGGCCCTGCGCTCGACGCTGTACACCGCCACCTCGATGGCCTCCGAGGTCCGCCAGGGAAGCCTCCCGGTGCTGCTGTCGACGCCCCTGACCCTGGCCGGGGCCCTGGCCGCCAAGCTGGCCGCCTGCCTCCTGCCCCTATGGCTCGAGGTGCTGGCTGCCCTGCCCTGGCTGCTGGCGCTCTACTCCTGGCACGGCTCCGTCCCCCTCGGCCTGATCCTGGCGGTGACGGGCTACCAGCTCGCGGTCTCGTTCCTGTGCGCGGGCCTGGGAACCTGGCTGGGCGGGATCCTGGGGGACCCCGAGCCCGCTGCCGCCAGTGCCCGCACCCTGACCTTCGTGCTGCTGGGGGCCACCGCCCTGTCCAGCCGGATCGTCCCGGGCTCGGTGGTGGTCGCGGGCCTGGCCCTGTGGGCCTGTCTGGTCTGGGTGCCCCGAATCCGCCCCAAGAAGGCCATCCAGAGCAGCGTGGTGGCCCTGCTCCTGCTGCTCTTCCTCCCCCTGCTGGCCGGACTGGGCCGGGACTCCAGCCTGCAATTCGACCTGACCCGCCTGAACCCGCTCTGGGCCCTCTACAGGCTGAACTCCGCGGACCCCAACAGCCTGCCGTCCTGGCAGGTCCTGGAGGGCGATCCGGACTACGAAGCGGCGTGGTTCGAGGCCACCCGCGACGGGACGCCCAAGCACCTGCTGGCCGCGTTCTTCATCGCCCGCGACAACCCCGAGCTTTGCCAGCGTCTTCAGCAGGGCTGGCTGAGGGCGAACCTGCAGGCCCTGCTGCTGCTGGGGCTGACCCAGTTGGGCGCCGGGGCCCTCCTGCTCCACCTGGCGGCCAGCCGGGCCCGGAACGGCTGACCCCCCGGCGCCCCCCGACCCGCCACCGTCCCGGACCCCAGGAGGAACCAGATGGGCAACCCCTTCACCCCCGACCCCACCACCCCCGCCGGCCACGGCAAGTACGTCGAGAGGGCCCAGATGCTGGGTGAGGCCGGGCGCCGCGGCCAGATCCAGGAGGATCCCGAAGAGTTCCGCTCGCTGCTGGACGGCGAGGTGAAGCCCGAGGAGGAGATCCCCGACCCGCTCCGGCGGGAGGACCTGGAAGCCCTGGAGAACGCGGCGGCTCCGGCCTCGGCGGGGGCCACGTCCTCGCTGACCCTGGACGCCGACGAGTCGGAGGCCCGTCGCGAGAAGTCGGGGCGCGAGGAGACCGAGAAGCGCCTGGGCTCGTGGCGCGGCCCCAGCGTCTTTGGCGGACTGCCGGCCGCCGCCTCCCTGGGCCTGGTGACCTCGGTCCAGGTCCACCACGGCGAGCGCTCCCGGGGCGGAACCCGGGCCTCCCAACGCGTCGAGATCCGCCCCAGCGAGGCCAGGGTGGACCCCGAGATGATCCAGGCCCTGCTGGAGGCCGGTCTGCGCCGGCCGATCACAGGCCTGGAGGACCCCCGCCTGGCCACGGCGCCCCCCCATCTGGCCGCGGAGGAGGGCTGGTCCACCTCGCCCACCGGCAAGGGCCTGGCGATCCACTGGGAGACCGCCAACCGCTCCGCCGGCCAGAGGATGGAATGGTCCGAGGGGGCCCTGTTGCTGGAGACCACCGCAGGAAGCCGCGTGCAGACCCTGGAGAGGCAGGGTGCCCAGGTCTTCGTCCGCCACGCCACCCGGGACGTGCCTCCCCGGTTCCCCGTCTGAGCCCCTGATGACGGTTTGTCAGGGCCCTCCGGCCAGGGCCTCGCGGTAGACGGCGACGGTTTCGGCTGCGGCCTTGTCCCACGAAAACCCCGCCGACCATGCCAGGCCCCCGGCGACCGACCGGGAGCGCCGCCCGGCGTCCTTCAGCACCCCGCGCAGGACCTCGGCCAGGGCCCCAGCCTCCCCC
>CAZQPM010000079.1:0-13109 GCA_964595195.1 uncultured Burkholderiales bacterium
GACGAAGAAGTACTGCTGCTTCAGGCGCAGTTCCTTGCCCTGCATCGAGTTGTCGTTGGGATAGAGGACCTTGGAGATGTTTTCCCAGACGGTCTTCTGGTGCACCGCGTCGGCGTAGTCGCCGCGATCGAATTCCTCGAAGTCGAACTCCTGGACGGCCCGGGCGCTCCACAGGCGCAGGGTGTTCACGGTGTTGTTGCGGAAGCCGGGGATCGGCGTGTCGTAGGGCAGGCCCAGGACGTCATCCGTGCCGGCCCAGCGGTAGCGGGCGTGGCCCTGTTCGTCCTGGAAGGCCTCCACGGTCCCGCCGAACTGCACCCTCTGTACGTATTCCGGGCGAGGGACCTCCCAGGGATTGCCGTAGCGCAACCACTCATCGGGTTGCTCGACCTGCTCCCCGTTGACGATGCGCTGGGCGAAGATCCCGTACTCGTAGCGCAGGCCGTAGCCCGTGGCCGGGTAGCCCAGGGTGGCCAGCGAGTCCAGGAAGCAGGCGGCCAGGCGGCCCAGGCCGCCGTTGCCCAGGCCCGCGTCGGGTTCCTGCTCGTACAGGCTCTTCAGGTCGACGCCCAGGTCGTCCAGGGCCTGTCGGGTCTCCTCCATGATGCCCAGGCTGAACAGGTTGCTGGCCAGGGCCCGGCCCATCAGGAACTCGGCCGACAGGTAGTTGACCCTCTTGAGGTCCTGGGCCTTGTAGGCCTGCGTGGTCCGGATCCAGCGTTGGACCAGGCGGTCCCGGACGGTGTAGGCCAGGGCCATGTAGCGGTCGTGCGGAGTGGCGGTGTACTCGTCCTTGCCCAGCAGGTAGTAGAGGTTGTCCTTGTAGGCTCGCCGCAGGACGGCGGCGCTCATTCCCGTGCGGTCATCCTCGATCACCACGGCCACCTGGTGGGCTTCCGCGGGGTCGGCGTTGCCGTTCTGGTCGGGATGGGCCGCCAGGTCGGGGGCCACCTGGGCGGTCACCGCCTGGGGCTTGTGGGTTGCCCTGCGGGCCACACGGGTGGCCGGAGCCTGGGCTGCGGCGCCATTCGCCGTCGGATCTGCGGGCGTTGCCTTCTTGGTCACAGGACACCTCCGCCGGTTCCGGGGTCTTCTCGGCGGAGTTCGGCCCCCCGCCAGAAGGCAGGATTCCCCTTGGGTGGGGGCGGCCCCTCCAAGCCAGGGGCGCCGCCGGGCAGGCTCCGGTCGCAGGGTGTGGAATCCCTTCAGGGTCCTGAAAGGCTCGGAGGGGGCCTTGGAACAGGGAGACAGGGAGGAACCCATGCTGCGCATCCTGACCCGTTGTCTGGCAGTCCTGGTGGCTGCGATCGTCGCGGTGGTGCTGGCCCCGGCCTGCAGTCAGGGGCCCCTGGGGGGCGACCCGCCGGCCATCCCGGCCTTCCTGTTGCCCCAGGGCAAGGCGACCCCCCTGGAGGTGGTCTTCGCCTCGCCTCAGGGGGCCCTGGACGAACTTCCCGCGGGGGCTGCCGCCACGGTGGTCTTCAACCAGCCGATGGTGCCCTTGGAGGGCCTGGGCGACCGGGGTTCGCCTCCGCCCCTGACGCTGTCGCCCGCCGTGGCCGGCCGTTGGGAATGGCGCGGGACGGCGACCCTGGTCTTCCGGCCTCAGCAGGAACTCCCCTTCGGAGCCCACTTCCAGGTGCGCGTGCCGGCGGGCCTGAAGTCCTTTGCGGGTCAGGCCCTGGCCCGGGACTACACCTTCGAGTTCGACACCCCGACCTCGAAACTCGAGGCCTCGATCCCCTCGGACGGAGACCGCTTCGTCCGCCTGGACCGGTCGATCCTCCTGGTCTTCAACCAGTCGGTGTCGGCCGAGGTGGCCGCCGAGGCCATATTCTTGCGCGCCGGGGACAGGTCGGTGCCCATCGCGGTCCGCGCGGCGACCGACGCCGAGTGGAAGGAACTGCAGAAGGAATCCCAGGACGACCAGCCCCGGCCGGACTCCCACCGCAGCCGCGTGTTGGTGGTCGACCCGGTGGCGGATCTGGACTGGGGAACCCCGTACACGCTGGAACTCAAAGCCGGATTGAAGGCCTCGGCCCAGGCCACCCGGGGCACGCCCAAGTCCCGGACCCTGAAGTTCCGCACCGTGAACCACTTCGCCTTGAAGGGCCTGGACAGCGACGGTTCCTGGCGACCCGGGGACTCGCTGGGGTTCACCTTCAGCAATCCCGTGGCGCCCCGGGATCTGGTCAAGAACCTGGTGATCGAGCCCACCGTCAAGGTGCCCGACTGGTACGCCGACGACGACTACCACGCCACCGAGATCTTCCTGAACCTGCCCCTGAAGGCCCGCACGGCCTATCGGGTGGTCCTGGGAGCCGACCTGGAGGACGAGTTCGGCAACCGCCTGGGGAAGGCCGTGGAGAAGACCTTCACCACCACCGACTTCGCGCCTGTCCTCCGCATGCCCACCGGGCAGGGGATCCTGGAGGCGGACGGCGACCTGAGCGTGCCGGTCGGGCTGCTGAATCTGGATCGCCTGCATGTCCGCATGGCCCGCGTCGAACCCCAGGACCTGGTCCCCCTGCTTCAGGCCGACCGGGCCTTCTGGTCCGACGAACCCTACGCGCCGCCCGGCGGGTTCCAGGTGGACGAGGAGTGGCGCCCCCAGGTTCCCCTGAACCAGAGGGTGGACAGGCCCGTGGACCTGCGCCGCGTCCTGGGAGAGCGCCAGCGCGGTCTGGTCTATCTGCAGGTCCAGGCCAGCCAGGGCCAGGAGACCTGGGACCAGCGCCTGCTGGTGCAGGTGACCGACCTGGGCCTGACGGGCAAGTTCTCGGCCGAGAACACGCTGCTCTGGACCACCGACCTTTCCCGGGGGCAGCCCCGCGGGGACCTGGAGTTGGAGCTTCGGGACCAGGGCAACCGGGTGGTCTGGTCGGGACGCAGCGACGCCCGGGGACTGGCCCGAGCGTCCGGCTGGGCCGACCTGGGCCTGCCCCGGGAGGATTCCTGGTCGACCCCCCGCCTCTGCGCCCTGGTGCGCCGGGGCGACGACCTGGCCTTCCTGGATTCCTCCGCATCGGGGGGGATCTCGGCCTGGGACTTCGACCTGCCCTTCCTCTGGAATCCGCCCTCCCAGACCTGGCAGGCTCGGGCCTTTACCGAACGGGGCCTGTATCGGGCCGGTGAGCAGGTCCACTTCAAGGGGACCGTCCGGCGTTCCCAGGGGGGGCACTGGGTCGTCCCCGAGCAGGTCGGGGACCTCGACTTCACGGTCTACGATTCCCGGGACCAGAAGATCCAGTCCGGGAGGTTGAAGGTCTCGAGCTTCGGGTCCTTCGACCACACGCTGGCGCTGGACCGGCAGGCGCCGTCCGGCGGCTACCGCATCAAGGTGGAACTCCCCGAGAAGCTCCGCAAGGCGACCCGGATGGACGAGGCCCTGACCGAGGTGGGGTTCCGGGTGGAGGCCTACCGTCCGGCCCAGTTCGAGGTCAAGGTGGACGCCGCCGTCCCGGCCTGCGTTCTGGGCGAGACCGCCCGGGCCACGATCCGCGGACGCTACCTCTTCGGCGCGCCGATGAGCGGCGATGAGGTGCGCTGGTCGGCCCGCCTGGAGCCTACCACCTTCCAGCCCGAGGCCTGGCGGGAGTTCCGCTTCGGAACCCCGCGCCATTGGGGTGAGGACCAGCGGGACCAGGAGCGGGTCCTGCTGCGCGGACAGGGGACGCTGGACGAGAAGGGGCATCGGGAGGTGCCGGTCCCGACCCGGGGGGTGACCTTCGAGGGGCCGGCCCGACTGGTCATGGAGGGCACGGTCACCTCGGCCAGCCGCCAGGCCGTGTCGGGTCGGACCTCGGTGCTGGTGCATCCAGCCGCCGTTGCCCTGGGCCTGAGGACCGCGGGGACCCTGCGGCCGGCCGGCTCGCCCGTCACGGTGGACCTGGTGGCGGTGGATCTCGAGGGCCGCGCCCAGGCCGGGTGCCAGGTCAAGGTCGACCTCCTGCGCCGCGAGTGGACCTCGGTGCGCAAGGCGGGGGCCGGCGGGCGCTACGAGTGGGTCTCGGAGGCGCGCGACAGTCAGATCCGAAGCCAGGCCGTCCAGTCGGGCCAGGCCCCCGTTTCGTTCACGGTCACTCCGCCCAAGGCCGGCCTGTACGTGGTCCGGGCCACGGCCAGCGACGCCGGCGGGCGTCAGGCCGTCTCGGAGTGCGAGATGTACGCCTGGGGTGGGGACTACGTGGCCTGGGCCCGCGACGACGAGGACCGCATCGAGCTGGTCCCCGACCGCCAGGAGTACGCCCCGGGTCAGACCGCCACGATCCTGGTCAAGTCTCCGTTCGAACGGGCCCAGGCCCTGGTGACCGTCGAGCGGGAACTGGTGTTGGACCAGTACGTGGTGGAGGTCGAGGGCACCGCCGACACCGTCGAGGTCCCGATCCGCGCGGGCCACGTGCCCAACGTCTTCGTCTCGGTGATGCTGATCCAGGGACGCGTGCCGGATGCGGGCTTCGGACCGGACGGCATGGACCTGGGCAAGCCCTCCTTCCGGATCGGCTACCTGAACCTGCCCGTCGTGTCGGACTCCAAGCGCCTGAAGGTCGAGGTCAGCCCGGCTCAGGGGGCCTACCAGCCGCAGCAGGAAGCCACGGTGCGGATCCAGGTCCGCGACGCCCAGGGGCAGCCGGCCCCCGCCGAGGTCTGCCTGGCCGTGGTCGACGAGGGCGTCCTCAGCCTGATCGGCTACCAGACGCCCGACTACTTCGACGGCTTCTACGGCACCAGGCCCCTGGCGGTGCGCACGACCGAGTCCCGGTTGAACGTGATCGGCCAGCGCTCCTATGGAGCCAAGGGCGAGGACCAGGGCGGAGGTGGAGGTCTGGTCGGCGACTACCGCGCGGACTTCGCCACCACCGCCTTCTGGAGCCCGCACCTGGTCACCGATGCCCAGGGGCGGGCCGAAGTCAGCTTCCGCCTGCCCGACAGCCTCACCCGCTTCCGGGTGATGGCCGTGGCCCAGACCGTGGACTCCCGTTTCGGTTCGGGCGAGGCCGGTGTGGAGGTCCGCAAGCCTCTGCTGCTGCAACCTTCCGTGCCCCGCTTTGCGCGGATGGGTGACCGCTTCCAGGCCGGCGTCCTGGTCTTCAACAACACGGGGGCCTCCGGAGAGGTCCTGGTGGAGGCCGAGGCCAGCGGACTGGAGGTGGGAAGGGCCAGGCAGGTCCGCGTCCGCGTCGAGCCCGGCCAGGAGAAGGAGGTCCTCTTCGACTTCCAGGCTCCGACGCAGGCGGAGGCCCAGGTCGGCTTCCGGGCTTCGCTGGGCGACCACCGCGATTCCCTGAAGCTGGACCTTCCCGTGCGCCTGTCGGCGGCTCTGGAGACCGTGGCGACCAGTGGGGTGGTCCGTGGCGAGGCTCAGCAGGAGGGCCTGAAGGTGCCCGGCGGCGTGCTGCCCGGCAGCGCCCGGCTGCAGGCCACGGTCTCGGGTTCGGCCCTGTCGGGGGTCGAGGCGGCCGTGAACTGGCTGCTCGACTATCCCTACGGGTGCCTCGAGCAGCGCCTCTCGCGCCTGGTTCCCCTGCTGCTGGCGGGCGATCTGGTCGGGGCCTTCGGCAACCCGGAACTGGACGCCAAGGCGCTCAGGACCCGGGTGCAGGAGGAGGTGGATTCCCTGGCCTCGTTCCAGGTCGAGGGGGGCGGCTTCTCGCTGTGGCCCAAGGGCACCAAGGTCCACGACTACCTGACCACCTACGCCGTCCGCACCCTCCTGGAGGCCAGGGAACGGGGGTTCCGGGTCGACCGGGCGGTCCTGGACGGGGCTCGGGCCTCGATGAAGCAGGCCCTGAACCGCACGCAACACGACTATCCCTACAGCGACCGGGAGAAGGCGACGCTGCGGGCTTGCCTGCTGGAGACCCTGACCCGCCTGGACTATCGGGATTCAGCGACCCTGTCCTCGCTGTTCAAGGACCGGCAGGACCTGTCCGTGGAGGGCAAGGTCCACCTGATGAGGGCGGCTGCGCGCCTGGACAACCCCGCCGTGGTCAGCACCCTGCGCCGGGAACTGGAGGCCCTGGCCCGGGTCGAGGCCCAGACCGCCTGGTTCGAAGAGGGTCAGGATCTGCCCTGGCTCTACGGCTCCACGGTGCGCACCACGGGGAGCGTCCTGGAGGCCCTGCTGGAACAGGGGGACTTCGCCCTGGCGCCGCGGGTCGTGCGCTGGCTGATGGAGGCCCGCGAGGAGGGCCACTGGGGGACAACCCAGCAGGATGTGGCGGCCCTGCGCGCCCTGCTGGCCTACCGCCGTCGTTACGAGAAGGACCCGGCCGACCTGGAGGCCACCGTCCGGGTCGCGGGCCAGCAGATCCTCAAGGCCCACCTGACGCGCAGCGCACCCCTGGCCTCCAGCGACACCGACCTGGACGGCAGGACCCCAGGGGACACCCTGAAGGTGGACTTCCAGCGCGCCGGCCAGGGGCCCCTGCACTATGACCTGCGACTGCGCTACGCGCCGGCCCAGGATCCACCCGCCCGCGACCAGGGCTTCTCGGTCTTCCGGGTCGTGCGGCCCCTGTCGGGCGAGGGTGTCCACGTCGGGCCCTTCACCCCGGGGCAGACCTATCGGGTCACCCTGACCGTGCTGACGCCCACCGAGCGCCGCTACGTCGTGGTCGACGATCCCGTCCCGGCGGGCTTCGAGGTGGTGCAGACCACGTTCGAGACCGAGAGCGACCAGATGCGCCAGGTCCTGGAGGAGGGTGGGCTGGCCCAACCCTGGTTCGGCACCTTCAACCACTTCGAGATCGAGGATTCGCGGGTGCTGCTCTTCGCCGACGGACTGCAGGCGGGTGAGCACACCTTCGAGTACCTGGTGCGGGCCATGCTGCCCGGCCTCTACCGCCTGCCCGCCACCCGCGCCGAGGAGATGTACCATCCCGAGATCTTCGGGACGACGGCCGTCCAGGTCGTGGAGGTCAAGCCCGTCCGATGATCCGTCGCCGGCGTCGCAGGATCCTGCTGGCCTTGCTGGCGGCGGGTCTGATCCTGCTGGGCTGGCCCCTGCCCCAGGAGCTGGCCCGACCTCGCCAGGAGGGTTCCGTGACCCTTCTGGATCGGAACGGGCAGACCCTCCGGGTGGTCACCTCCAGTCGGAACGGCGTCGGCCGTTGGGTCGACCTGGATCGGGTGGCGCCCGTGGCCGTGCAGGCGACGCTGCTGGCCGAGGACCGTCGCTTCTGGTACCATCCCGGCCTGGACCCCGCAGCGATGCTGCGCTCGTTGTGGATCAACCTCAGGGCTGGCAGGATCCTGACCGGGGGCTCGACCCTCACCCAGCAACTGGCCCGCAGCCTCAGGCCCCCCCGCCCGCGGGGGCTGGCTTCCAAGACCCTGGAGGCCTGGGACGCCGTTCGCCTGGAGGTGCACTTCTCCAAGAGGGAGATCCTGGAAGCCTGGTTGAACCGCGTCTACTTCGGAAACGGCGCCTACGGTCTGGAGGCCGCCAGTTGGCGCTACTTCCAGAGGCCCTCGGCCCACCTGTCGGCGGCCCAGGCCGCCACCCTGGCGATCCTGCCTCGGGCCCCCGAGGCCCTGGACCCGGTCGGCCGCCCGGAAGCGGTCCTGCCGCTGCGCCAGGCGTTGCTGCGGCGGATGGGGGAGGAGGGGCTGCTGGTCGGGGAGGACCTGCGCCTGGCCCTGGACGAGCCCCTGGTCGTGGCGCCCCTGGAGGAGCGCTTCGCGGCGCCCCACTTCTGCGACATGGTGCTGGCCGACCTGCCCGCCGTCGCCGGCGTCGAGCGCGTGCAGACCACGCTGGACCTGCCCCTGCAGCGGCTGGCCGAGGATCTGTTGGAGGCTCATCTGCGGCGCGTGGCCGGTCAGGCCGTGGGCAACGGGGCGGTGGTGATCCTGGAGGTCGCCACGGGCGACGTGCTGGCGATGGTCGGTTCCCGGGACTACTTCGACCCGCGCGCAGGCCAGGTCAACGGAGCCCTGGCCCTGCGCTCGCCGGGCTCGACCCTGAAGCCCTTCATGTATGAACTGGCCCTGGAGCGGGGCTATACCTCGGCCAGCCTGCTGCCCGACGTCGCCCACCTGCCGGGCGGCACCCTGGATGGCTACCTCCCCCGCAACTACGACTGGACCTGTCACGGTCCGGTGCGGCTGCGAACCGCCCTGGCATGTTCCTACAACCTGGCCGCCGTGCGCACCCTGCAGGCCCTGGGGCCCGCGTCCTTCCTGGAGCGCCTGCGCCACCTGGGCTTCACCTGTCTGGCGCGGAGCGCCGGCCACTATGGCACCGGCTTGACCCTGGGGGACGGTGAGGTCGCCCTGCTGGACCTGGCCCGGGCCTACCGGGCCCTGGCTCGGGGTGGGAGGCTGGGGCCGCTGCGCGCGTGCCGGGCCCTGGAGCGGGCCGGGCGCTGGACGCCGGTGCCGGTGGGCGCAGACCGGGCGATCATGGACCCTGCCGCCTGCTTCGTGGTCAGCGACATCCTGGCCGACGACGAGGCCCGCGCTCCGGCCTTCGGGCGCCACGGTCCGCTGGCCCTGCCCTTCCCCTGTGCGGTCAAGACCGGAACCTCCAAGGACTACCGGGACAACTGGACGGTGGGCTACACGCCCCGGTACGTGGTCGGGGTGTGGGTGGGGAACTTCGACGGTCGCTCGATGATCGGCGCCTCGGGGGTGACGGGGGCAGGCCCCCTGTTCCGCGACCTGATGCTGGCCCTGCGGGAGCGCGACCGGCTCCGGCAGTCTCCCCGGGGCTTGGAGCCTGATTTCCAGGCCCCGGGGAGATTGCGGCGGGTCGGGGTCTGCCCGGTCTCGGGAGAGCTTCCCGGGCCCGACTGTCCGGGCGCCCTGGAGGAGTATTTCCTGTCGGGCACCGTGCCGACGGCGCGCTGCTCGGTCCACCGGCGGGTGGTGCTGGATCGCCGGTCGGGACGACGGGCGGGGCCCGCGACCCCGCCCGGACACCGCGTGGAGCGCGTCTTCGAGGTCTACCCGCCGTTGTATCGCTCCTGGATGGCCGACGTGGGACTGCCCATGCCGCCCGATGGCCCCCCGAGCCGCTCGGCGGCCTGGGCCTCGCGGCCCCGGGTTCCCGTCGCGGTGGCCGATGCCGAGTCCTCATCGGCGGACGCTCGGCTCCGCCCCCCCGAGGCCCCCGGCCGCCTGGCCATCGCCAACCCGGAGGACGAGGCGACCTTCCGTATCGACCCGGTCCTGCGCCGGGATTACCAGGAGGTCGTGCTGCGGGCCGTGGTCCCCGAGGGGGTGGGTCGGGTCGAGTGGCGGGTGGATGGACGCCTGCTGGCCACCCGCTCGTTTCCCTTCACCTGTCGCTGGCGCCTGGAACCGGGTCGGCACACCCTGACCCTGGACGCGACCGGTCAGCCTCGGGCCGCGGTGACGGTCACCGTGCTGGAGTAGGCAGGCGTCCGGGTTCGCGGCGGGCAGCCCGACCTCCGTCCTTCACCGGTCTTCCATGATGTTTTCATGATAGAATCTTGGGTATGAAGCGCTTTTCCGTCCTCGTCGTCGCCCTCGCGCTGCTGCTGGCCCTTCCGGCCCGCTCGGCCGAGCCCGAGGCTCCCCTGGACCTCAACGGGCTCACCCTGAACCTGGCCGAGGACCAGATCCCGGCCCGCCTTGGCCCTCCCGTACGGGAGCTGGATGAGGAGTTGCGGCAGTACCCCGGCAACCTGCTGATGCGGTTCCGGGACGGCCTGGTGGTCAACCTCTCGGTCTTCGACGAGCAGGGCCAGTGGACACTCGGCCGGGGAGGGGCGCCCCTGGCCCGCACGGGTTGCCTGGAGTCGGAACTGCGGGCCGCGCTGTCCGAGCCCCGACAGATCTACGCGTCCCAGGAGAAGCCCCTGCGCGCCCTGCTCTACTGGGATGGCCAGGCAGACCTGGTGGTCCTTGTGCAGGAGGGAAGGGTGGTCGGCTTCATGCTGGCCGAGCCCGGTGTGATGGCCTACAGCCTGCCCGGCGCCGGATTCGCTCCGGAGGGCCAGGAGGACCCGCGCTGAGAGCGCCCCCAGGGAACCCTCTCGCCCAGCCATGAACCTCTATCGCCGTCTGCACCCGCTCTTCCGTTGGGGAGCCTTCGCCCTCTATCGGGCCATGGGCGGCTTCCGCGTCGTGGGGGCCGGACACATCCCCCGCTCGGGAGCCGCCCTGGTGGCCTGCAACCACGTCAGCCTGGCCGACCCCGTGGCCATGCTGGGCGCCAGCCCCCGCGCCCTGCACTACATGGCCGCCCAGGAGTTGCACGACATCCCCGTACTGGGCAGCCTGATCCGCTTCCTGCAGGCCTTCCCCGTGCGCCGGGGCCAGAATGACCGGGAGGCCATGTCCCGGTGTCGCGCGCTGCTGCGGGCCGGGGAGGCCGTCGTGATCTTCCCCGAGGGCCGCTGCAGCCCTGATGGCAGCCTGGGACCCCTGCAGCCTGGGGTGGCGGCCCTGGCCCTCCGCGAGGGGTGCCCGATCGTCCCGGCGGTGGTCTCGGGAACCCAGGGCATGCTGCCCCTGGGAGCCCGTCGCCTGTATCGCCACCCCAAGGTGATGCGCTTCGGTCCCCCCCTGTTCCTGGGGGGCCTGGTCCAGGGCGTCCCCGTGCGCCGTCAGGTGGACGAGGCCCTCCTGGGGTTGCGTCAGGCTCTCCTGGACCTGGGAGCCACCCCGGCCGCCGGCGACCCCGCCTACCAGGGCAGCGGGCAGCGCTGCCAGACCAGGTCGTAGACCTCGCCCGGGGGTCGGGTGGGGAAGGCCGTGGGGGCACCTCCGGCTACCGGGACGGTGTACAGGGTCGCCGAGGCCCCGGTCCCGGCTGTGAACAGCAGCCGGCTTCCATCCGGTGACCAGGCCGGGTAGCTGGCCTCCCGGGTCCCCTCCATCAGGTGGCGGGGCTCCCCGTCCGGCCCCATGACCGCCAGGAAGGGGCGCAGGTGGTCGCTGCTGCCGTACACCAGGAACCGGCCGTCCGGAGCCCAGGCCGGCGTGACGTCCGCGTAGAAGTTCCTGGTCAGCCGGGTGGCTCGCGTCGACCCCTCGGGCGCCACCGTGAACAGGTCCGATGAACCCTGGCGCCAACCGACGAAGGCGATCCGGCTGCCGTCCGGCGACCAGACGGGCGAACGGTTCACCGTCTGGTCGTGGGTCAGGCGGCGCAGGCCCGATCCGTCCGCCTGCATGATGGCCAGTTCGGGTTGCCCCCAGCGGTCGGTCTCGAAGACGATCCGCGAGCCGTCGGGGGACCAGGAGGGGTGGCGGTCCTCAGCCGGGGAGCAGGTCAGGCGCTGCAGATCCCCGCCGTCAAGGTCCACCCGATACAGGTTCCACGCCTCGTCTTCCCGGACGGCGAAGGCCACCCGACCGGTCAGTGCGCACAGGCTCGGCTCTCGGCAGTCCCCACGCAGGCGGACGACGGGAGCCAGGTCCCTGCCATCGGGGCGCACGCTGTAGATCTGGGCATACCGGGTAGGAGTCGAAGCGAAGAGGATCCGTTCGGACAAGGGGCCGGCGCCGACCCGCAAGGGCAGGAACGCCGCGAGGAGGCACAGGAGGGCCACGGGCAGCGACAGGTGGGTCCGGGACATGGAGAGACCTTTCCTCGTGGGTACATGGAGGGGCCCCAGCCAGGGGCCGGGGCCATCCTCGCAGGGGGCTACTGCGAGTCCTTCTTCCCGAGGTTCTCGGTCACCAGGCTGCGGGAGGGGTGGATGTTGTTGATGACCCAGGAGACATCCGCCTTCAGGTGGGTGTCGTACCGGTTCTGGTAGGGGGTGCGCATCCACACCAGGAACTGGATGCCCGCCCGTTCCACGCCGTAGACCTCGAAGTAGTAGTTGCCGAAGACGTCATTTCCCGAGATCTTCGTGGCGGGGATCCCGCCGACATGGACCGATTGGGGAGGGGTCCAGGTCCCGCCGTGCGCCTTCTTCCAGGCGTCAGCCACCTTGGTGGCGGCCTGGGAGGCATTCCATCCAGCGTCGGCCACGCGGGCTTGCACTCCCAGGCGCGCCATGCGGTGATCGCTGAGGAATTCCAGGCCCTGGCCGGTGTGGTTCACGGCCCACTCGTCGTTGGGCATGGTCAGGACGATCCGGCCGTCGGCCAGGTCGTGACAGACCCCCTTCAGGCCGCGCATCTTGTCCACCTGGGCGCCATTGATATCACGGTGGGCGTCGGTGCCGGTCTTCCACTCTGCAGCGGCAGCGGAAATCGGGAGCGACAGCAGTGCCAGAGCCAGCAGTGTCCGGGTTACCAGGTTCATCCCGGGCCTCCTTGTCGAATGCGATTGTGGCCCGGGCTTCGAGGTGATTGCCCCGCGTTCCTCCGCGGGCCCGGCAGGGTTTTCCCGGGGGGCGTGGAGAATGCTCCGGCGCCCGACCCTGGGGTCTGCCGCAGGCTGGATCCGGGGAGGGCACCGCGCGCAAGAGGGCTCGAATCCGTCGAGCCTTCCTGGGTGGGGTGCCCGGACCCCGGTGCCGCGAACTCAAGGAGGCTGGGCGTGACGGTATTCTTCCCGGCCCGCCCGGCGGGCAAAGGTAGGGTATGCAACCGAAGGTCATCCCCCGAGCGCGACATCCCGTCTCCCGCAAGAACATCGACTCCGACGCCCTGAAGGTCCTGTACCGCCTGTACCGGGCGGGTCATACCGCCTATCTGGTCGGCGGAGGCGTTCGCGACCTGATCCTGGGCCGGACGCCCAAGGACTTCGACATCGCGACGTCGGCGCGGCCATCCCAGATCAAGAAGTTGTTCCGCAACTGTCGCCTGATCGGGCGCCGCTTCCGCCTGGCCCACGTGCACTTCGGGGCCGACAAGATCCTGGAGGTCTCCACCTTCCGTCGCGAGCCGGACCTGGAGGATGGTCTGCCCGAGACCGACGACGAGGGGGCCGTCGACCTGCAGATCCATGCCGACAACACCTTCGGCACGCCCGAAGAGGACGCCCGGCGGCGCGATTTCACCGTCAATGGCCTGTTCTACGACATCGGCGACTACTCGTTGCTGGACTACGTGGGCGGGGTCGAGGACCTGCACCGGGGCATCATCCGGACCATCGGAGACCCCGATCTGCGCTTCCAGGAGGACCCGGTCCGCATGGTTCGGGCGGTGAAGTTCTGTGCCCGACTGGGGTTCCGGATGGA
>CAZQPM010000080.1:0-11970 GCA_964595195.1 uncultured Burkholderiales bacterium
CGGGGATCCGGTTGCAGCCATCCAGGAGGCTGTACTCGGTGTGGCAATGAAGATGGACGAAGGACACGGGGGACCTGCCTTGGAGGGGGGCTTCCGAATCGGTGGGATCGGTGGGATCGGTGGGATCGTTGGTATCAGGACCTGGAAGGGAGTTATGCTCCAGCCTGGGGGATCCTTTCGAACGGGCGTGCGCCTGCCCCTGAGGGTCCGGGTCCAACGCCCGGAAGGGGATCCCCTTCCGGATGGAATCTCGTGCCCGGCCCAGGGTGAAGGGAGTTGAAGTCGAGTGCCCCCGAGGATCGAAGGGCCGCCGGAGTCGCAGCCTCCGCCGGGAGCCGGATCGGACCGCCCTCGGCCGTCGTCTGTGGACTTCCGGGTCCCCGGTTCCAAGAGCCTGACCCAGCGGGCCCTGGTGGCCGCAGCCCTGGCCCGGGGGCGCTCGACCCTGACCGGCGCGCTGCGGGCCGACGATACCGCGCGCCTCCTCCAGGCCCTGAGGGCCCTGGGAGTCAGCATCCGGGCCTCGCGGACCACGCTGACGGTCGAGGGTGTCGGCGGGCGCTTCCTGCCCCACAGCGAGCCGCTCGACCTGGGGGACAACGGAACCGCCACGCGCCTCCTGGTCTCCCTGGCCACCCTGGGGCGGGGCGAGTATACCCTGGACGGCAGCCCCCGACTGCGCCAGCGCCCGATCGCCCCGCTGGTCCGGGCCCTGCGGACCCTGGGCGCCCGGTTGGACTATCTGGGCGAGCCCGGCCATCTCCCCCTGCGGGTTACGGCGAGCGGGCTCCAGGGCGGCCATGTGGTCTTCGGAGACCTGGACAGCAGCCAGTACGTCTCGTCACTGCTGATGCTCGGGCCCTGCCTGCGAGAGCCCCTGACCCTGGTCCTGGGTGGACGCACGGTGTCCGAGCCCTACATCGCCATGACGGCGGCGGTCATGGCCCGGTTCGGCGCTCGGGTCCACCACCAGGGCGCAAACCGCTGGCAGGTCTGCCCGGGAGGATACCAGGCCGCCGACTTCGCGGTGGAGGCCGACGCCTCCAGCGCCTCCTACGGTGCGGCCGCGGCGCTCCTGACGGCGACCACCGTGCGTATCGCCGGCCTGTCGGCCGACAGCCTGCAGGGCGACGCCGGCTTTCTCGACCTGGCCGCCGGCCTGGGGGCCCGGATCGAGTGGAGCCCGCAGGGCGTCGAGGTCGGCGGTCGGCCGATGCGCCCCGGCGAGATGACCTTCGACCTGGGGACCATGCCTGACCTGGTGCCGACGCTGGCCCTGCTGGCCGCGTTCCGGCAGGGGCGCACCCGAATCGCCAACGTGGCCCACCTGCGCCTGAAGGAGAGCGACCGCCTGGCCGCTCTGGCCGACGAACTGCAGCGCCTGGGCTGCCCGGCCACCCAGACCCCCGACGGCCTGGAGATCGAGGGCCGCGGCGGTCAGGGCCTGCATGGCGCCCGAATCCGGACCTACCGGGACCACCGCATCGCCATGGCCTTCGGACTGGCCGGCCTGGTGCTTCCGGGCGTCCGCGTGGAGGATCCGGGCTGCGTGGCCAAGTCCTTCCCCGGCTTCTGGCACCAGTTGCGCAAGTTCAAGGGCGCTCGGCCCGCTCCGGAGTGAAGCGTCCGGCGGCCCGACGCCGCCGGCCAGCGGCGCAGGTTCAGGGGTCGGTGGGTCCGAAAACCCGGTCCCCCGGTGGAGGGCTGCTCGACGTCGCGGTCGCAGGCTGGATCCGGGCGGAATCCTCAGCCGGGGAGGCCTGAAGTGGCCGGGAACACCATCGGACAAGCCTTCCGCGTCACCACCTGGGGGGAATCCCACGGGCCGGCCCTGGGCGTGGTGATCGACGGGTGTCCTCCGGGCCTGTTCCTGGACGAGGCCGACCTGGTCCAGGCCCTGGAACGACGCCAGGGCGGGGGTCTGCCCTCGACGACCGGCCGGGCCGAGCCGGACGCCGCCCGGATCCTGTCGGGGGTCTTCGAAGGCCGCACCACGGGCACTCCCCTCTCGATCCTGATCCCCAACCGGGAGGCCCGCCCGGACGACTACGAACCGTGGCGCGACGTCTACCGCCCCGGGCACGCGGACCTGACCTACCAGGCCAAGTACGGCGTGCGCGACCACCGGGGCGGCGGGCGCGCCTCCGGGCGGGAGACCGCGGCCCGGGTGGCGGCCGGAGAGGTCGCCCGCCGCGTTCTGGAGCCCGCCGGCCTGGAGGTCCTGGCCTGCACGCTGGCCCTGGGAGGGATTGCAGCCGAGGTCGGTCGGGTCGACCGGGCGGCGATCCTGCAGAGCCCCCTGTTGTGCCCCTGTCCCCAGGCGACCGAGCGCATGCTGCGCCGGCTGGACGAGGTCGTGGCGGCGGGCGACAGCGTCGGGGGAATCGTGCAGGTCGTGGTGCGCGGCTGCCCTGCCGGCCTGGGCGAGCCGGTCTTCGACAAACTGGACGCAGCGCTGGCCGCAGCGCTGATGTCACTGGGAACGGTCAAGGCGGTCGAGGTCGGCCTGGGCCTGGAGGTGGCCAATCTGACGGGCTCACAGGCCAACGACGCGATCACCCCGACGGGGTTCGCCAGCAACCGGGCCGGTGGGATCCTGGGCGGGATCAGTAACGGAGACGAGATCGTCCTGCGCGCCGCCTGCAAGCCGATCCCCTCGATCGCGGTGGAGCAGGAGACCGTGGACCGTCAGGGCCGGCCGACCCGGGTCCGGGTCGGCGGACGCCACGACGCCTGCGTCCTGCCCCGCCTGGTACCCGTCTGCGAGGCGATGGTCGCCATGGTGCTGGCCGACTTCCTGCTGCGCCAGCGAGCCCTGACAACCACCTCGGAATGGCCCTGGCACCGCGGCTCATCTCCCACCTGAACGATTCCGCCCCCTGGCCCTGCGGGAACGCCGCCCCGAGCGCGTTGCCCGGGGAGCCGGCCCCGGGTCCGAGCCCCTGCGGCGGTGCAGGAACACCGTCCCCCAACCCCAGGAGAAGGGCATCTGCCGCGAGCCCAGGGACTCCCACTCGGCCGCGGGCAGGGGCTGGCTGAGGGAGGCGGCCCGCGCCCCCGGCTGAGCACTCCGCGCCAGGTTGCGGGCCACCGATTCCCAGGAGTCGGACTGAAGGGTGGTACCGGCCAGGAAGTACACGGTGCCCCGCGGGAGTTCGGCGGTCCGGAAGTCGGCCTGGAGGAAGCGCACCCGGGCCAGCCCCAGGGACCGGGCGCAGGCCGAGGCCCTCTGCACGTAGCCGGAGAGGGCATCCAGGCCCACGGCCCGGGCTCCCAGGACCAGGCCCGCGACCAGGGGGACCACCCCTCGCCCGCAGCCCAGGTCGACGACCGTATCCTGGGGCCCGACCTGCAGGGTCCGCAACAAGTCGCAGGCGGTTCCGGGCAGGGTCTCGCCGTAGACCAGGTCGGCCTCCTCCAACCCGGCCTGCCGTCCCTCCCGGGCGATCACGCCCAGGGGGCCGTGGCCCAGCCAGGCCCGGCCCATGGCCAGCCTCAGGCGCCACCACCAGGCCCTGCGCCCGAAGCGCCAGGCCTCGAGCGCGGTGCGGGTGGCCACCCAGGCGGCATTGGCCAAGCCGACCCCGACCAGTTCACAGGCTTCCAGCGGTCGCAAGGCTTCCTCCCCGGTCCTCCCTGGAGACCCGAGGGGGTTCCCGCGCCGGAGGCCGGTTCCTCCGGGGCGCAGGGACGGCCCGCCCATACCCGGACCGCGAAGGGGCCGCGACGCCCGGCAGGGCTCCCGACCGGCGCGACCGGAGGGCGGACGCTCGCCAGGGTCCCAGGCCGCGAAGTCGAAGGCCGCGCCGATGGTCAACCGCTCGCTTCTCACGAAGGCCCGCCGCCTGGTGGTCAAGGTCGGCACCCGGGTCTGCATCCGACCCGACGGCCTGCTCAACGGCGAGGTCCTGGTCTCGCTGGCCCGCCAGGTGGACCGCCTGCGCCGCGAGGGCCGCGAGGTGGTCCTGGTCAGTTCGGGGGCCGTAGGGATGGGACGCGCCGTCCTGCGCGCCAGCGCCGGCCAGGAGAACCTGCCCACCAAGCAGGCCCTGGCCGCCCTGGGCCAGGTCGAGTTGATGCACGCCTACCAACAGGTCTACGGCCTGCTGCACATCCAGGTGGCCCAGGTCCTGTTGACCCGGGACGACCTGGGGGCCCGCGACCGCTACCTGAACGCCCGCAACACCCTGCTGACCCTGCTGCGCCTGGGCGTCCTGCCGGTGGTCAACGAGAACGACTCGGTGGCCACCCAGGAGATCCGCTTCGGGGACAACGACAGCCTGGCGGCCATGGTGGGCGCCCTGCTGAACGCCCAGGCGGTGATCAACCTGACCTCGGCGCCGGGAATCCTGGCCCCCGACCCCGACCACCCCGGGCAGGATCGGGTGCTGGACGTGGTGCGCGAGATCACCCCCGGGATCGAGGCCCTGGACCGGGGCACGGTGACCTCCGGGGGCACGGGGGGCCTGGCCTCGAAGTTGGAGGCGGCCCGGATCGCCACCCGCTACGGCGGCTCGATGGTGATCGCCTGCGCCGCGCAGGAGGACGTCCTCCTTCGCCTGGTGGCCGGCGAGAGGCTGGGGACGATCTTCCTGCCACGCTCGGAACGACTGTGCGGCCGCAAGCGCTGGCTGGCCATGGGGGCCCGCACCCGGGGGACGCTGCACGTCGACGCCGGGGCGGCCCGGGCCCTGGTGGTCCAGGGGCGGAGCCTTCTGCCCGTGGGCATCACCCGCGTGGAGGGGCGCTTCAAGGCCGGCGACCTGGTCGGCGTCTGCGGCCCGGACGGCCGGGAGGTCGCCCGGGGCCTGACCAACTACGGCTCGGAGGACGTGGTGCGCCTGCTGGGCCAGCCCACCCGAAGGATCCAGGAGATCCTGGGCCACGCGGGCTACGAGGAGATCATCCACCGGGACAACCTGGCCAGCGTCCTGGCGCCCGCGACGGCGGGAGGCACCGGCTGAGAACGGAAGGAGACCCACCATGTCCGAGACTGCGACCCTCTGGGAACAGGCCGAAGCCGCCCGCCAGGCGTCCCGCATGCTGGCCACCCTGAACACGGAGGCCAAGAACCGCGCCCTGACCGAGATGGCCCGTCAGTTGCGCCGGGCTCAGGAGGGGATCCTGGAGGCCAACTCCCGGGACCTGGCCACCGGCGAGGCAGCCCGGATGAGCCCCCCCCTGCAGGATCGCCTGCGCCTCACCCCGGAACGGGTGGAGGCCATGGCCCGGGGCCTGGAACAGGTCCGCGACCTGCCCGACCCGGTGGGCCAGGAGGAGGGCTGGACCCGCCCCAACGGCCTGGGAATCCGCCGCATCCGGGTCCCGCTGGGGGTGGTGGCCATGGTCTACGAGGCCCGCCCCAACGTCACGGTCGAGTCAGCCAGCCTGGCCTTCAAGTCCGGCAATGCCTGCCTGCTGCGGGGCTCGACCTCGGCCCTGAATTCGAACACCGTGCTCACCGACCTCTTGCGTCAGAGCCTGCAGGCCACCGGCCTGCCCGGCGAAGCCATCCAGGCCGTCGCCGACATGCGCCGCCAGGCCATCGACGAACTGGCCCGGATGAACGGCCTGGTGGACTGCCTGATCCCGCGCGGAGGCTCGGAGTTGATCCAGCGGGTCGTCAAGGCGGCCACGGTGCCGGTCCTGGAGACCGGGGTCGGCAACTGCCACCTCTACGTGCACCGCGCGGCCGACCTCCAGATGGCCCTGGCCATCGCCCTCAACGGCAAGACCCAGCGACCGGGGGTGTGCAACGCCCTGGAGACCCTGCTGGTGGACCGGGCGGTGGCCCCCGAGTTCCTGGCCCTGCTGGGCCCGGCCATGGCCGAGCGGGGCGTGGAGTTGCGGGCCTGCCCCGAGGCCCGGGAACACCTGCCCGCGGCCGTGCCCGCCGGGGAGAAGGACTGGGATACCGAGTACCTGGACCTGATCCTGGCGGTCCGCGTGGTCGAAGGTACCGACCGGGCCCTGGAGCACATCGCCCTCCACGGCAGCGGGCACTCCGAGGCCATCGTCACGGGCGACCTGGCCGCGGCCCGCCGCTTCCAACGCGAGGTCGACGCCTGCGCCGTCTACGTCAACGCCTCCACGCGCTTCACCGACGGGGGCGAGTTCGGCTTCGGAGCCGAGATCGGCATCTCCACCCAGAAGCTGCATGCCCGAGGCCCCCTGGGCCTGCGCGAGCTGACCACGACCAAGTACCTGGTCGAAGGGGACGGCCAGGTCCGCCCGTAGCCGACCGTCAGGAGGTGGCCTCCTGCGGGGGCTGGTCGCCCTGGCTCGTGCGCCGGCGCAGGCGGGCCAGGGCCTCCCGGGCATCGGTGTAGGAACGCGGCAGCCGGATCATGAAGACGCTGCCCTGCCCGGGGACACTGCGCGCCTGGATGTCGCCCCCGTGGTCGGCCACCAGGTGACGGGCCGTGGCCAGGCCCAGGCCCACGCCACCCTCCCTGCGGGTCATGTAGTCGGAGGCCTGGTAGAAGGGGTCGAAGACGCGCTGCAACTCCTCGGCCGGGATGCCGGGGCCGAAATCCTGGACCCGGATGGCCACCTGGCTGCCCCGGTCCCTCAGGCTGACCAGCACCCGACCCCCGGGAGGGCTGAACTTGATCGCGTTCTCGACGACGTGGTGGATCGCCTGTCCCAGACGCTCGGGGTCGGCCCTCAGGCGCACCGACCGACGGGGCAGATGGAATTCGACCAGGACCCGGCGCTCGGAGATGATGGCAGCCAGGCCGGCCACGGCCTCATGCAGCAGCCTTCGAAGCTCGACGGGGCGCCGGTGCAGGGTCAGGACCCCGGAACTCAGGCGCGAGTAGTCCAGAAGCTCGCGGACCAGGCTCTCCAACTGCTGGAGGGCCCCCGACATGTCGTCCAGGCTGCCGTCCAGGGCCTTGACCGAGGAGGGCGTGCCGCGCAGCCCGCCCAGCAGGGCCAGGTATCCCTTGAGGACGGTCAGGGGGGTCCGCAGCTCGTGGGAGACGATGGCCACGAAGGATTCCTTCAGGCGGTCGGCCTCCTGCTGCGCCTCCAGCCGGGCCCGCAGGTGCTCGGCCTCCAGCAGGCTGCGGTACAACTGGCACATCCGCAGCAGCGAGCGGACGCGGATCATCAGCTCCTGGGGCTGGAAGGGCTTGGCCAGGTAGTCGTCGGCTCCGGACTCCAGGCCCTTCCAGCGGTCCTTCATGGAGTCCAGGGCGGTCAGGAGCATCACGGGGATGATGCGGGTGCGCTCGTCCGCCTTCAGACGGGTGCAGATCTCCCAACCGGCCATGTCCGGCAGGTTGACGTCCAGGAGGATCAGGTCCGGGGGGCACTCGTCCACCAGTCGCAGGCCGGCCGCCCCGGTGCCGGCTTCCAGGACCCGGTAACCCTGGTTGCGCAGTTGCATGGCGATCAGCTCGCGCAGGACCTCGTCATCCTCGACGACCAGGATGTCCTGGGCGCAGGCCAACTCTTCGATCGCCAAGCCACACCTCCGAGCTGCTCAGGGGAGCCGACGGGTCCCGGTTCCCGGTACGCTCCGCTGCCCGGTCGGACACTCGGGACCCCCGGGAGGATTTCCCCACCCCCCCGGGAAGGTTCCTGCGCCCGCCGATGATTTGTGCCGGGGAGGAGCCCGATGGCGAAGAAGCGCGTCCTGGTGGTCGATGACGATGACCGCATCCGCAAGATCGTCAGCCTGATCCTGTCGGATGACCGGCTGGAATTCATCGAAGCCCGTGACGGTCAGGAGGCCTTGAACCTGCTTGGGGAAGGCCGCTACGACCTGGTCGTCCTGGACCTGATGATGCCCGGAGTGGACGGGATGCAGGTCCTGCGCCAGGCCCGGTCCCTTCCTGAGACCGAGGACCTGCCGATCATCATCCTGACGGCCAGGGAGGGCGACCAGCCCATGCTGGAGGGCTTCAAGGGGGGAGCCAACTACTACATCAACAAGCCCTTCGAGCCCAAGGAACTGGTGGACAGCGTGGAACTGATCCTGGGCATCCGCCTGGGGCCCTGAGGCGACACCCGCCTCGCGGAAGATTCGGGCCCAGGCCCTATCCCCGGGAGCGATCCGGCACGATGTCCGCCCTGCACCAGACGCTCCAGGCCCTGGACCCCTTCCGCCCCGGCCAGGACCTGGGGGACCTCTCCGACACCGAACGCGCCCTCTTCCGAACCAGCCTGGCGCTTCTGGGGCTCCTGACCGGCCTGGGAGGCCTCAGCCTGGTGGCCAGCCACTTCGGTATCGGTCGGGTTCCCTACACCTTCCAACTGGCCACCGCGGGCTACGACCTGATCACCAACTCGGGCTTCCTGGGCATCGCCCTGTGCTACAACCGCCTGCGCACCTCGATGCGGGACCAGGCCGTCGTCGTGGGCCTGGGCCTGACGTTCGAGGCCCTCCTGTGGATGCTGCGACCCGCCTCCTGGGGCCTGACGGGCAGCCTGATGGGCCTGGGCCTGGGGGTGGGCCTGGCCGGAGCGCTGGGCCTGGCAGCCCAGGCCCTGCTGGGGCCCCCCGAAGTGCGCCTGCGGGCGCGGGGTTACCTGGCCATGGCCGTATTCCTGATACTCTTCCCCCCGGTGACGCTCTGGGCCCACTTCGTGGTCGTGGAGTGGAACCCGCAGGTCTACGACCTGTTCGCCTTCCAGGTGGACGGACTGCCGGGCTTCCAGCCGGCCTTCGCCGTGGGGGCGTTCCTGGGGTCCCACCCGGTCCTCCTGAGCCTGGCCCTGCTGGTCTACAACCAGTTGCCGCTGCTGCTGGTCCTGGCCCTGTTCCTGGTCCTGGACCACCCGGACCGGACCTACAACAACGTGATCGCCTCCTTCGCGGGGATGGGCCTGGCGGGCTTCCTGCTGTACAACGTCTACCCCGCGGTGGGTCTGGGGGTCCTGTGTCCCGAGTCCTTCCCCCAAGGCCCTCCCCCGGCGTTCCCCGGTGAGCCCTTCCTGCTGCAACTGGGTGGAACGCGCAACTGCATGCCGTCCCTGCACATGTCCTGGATCCTCTGCCTGTTCTTCGCCGTCTTCCGGATCCGACGGTGGGTCCTCATGACCGCCCTGACCGCCGTCGGCTTCACCGTCCTGTCGACCCTCTACCTGGGCCACTACGGGATCGACCTGGTGGCCGCCTTTCCCCTGGCCCTGGTCTTCCAGGAGCGCACGGCCCGCCGCACGCCGAGCAACGCCCGCGCACGCCGGGACGCGCTGCTGGGGAGCCTGGGCCTGCTGGGCCTGGCCCTGATCAGCCTGCGCTGGTTCCATCCCTGGCTGGTGGCCCTTCCCGCCCTGACCCTCTGCGCCGAAGCCGGGATCCTGGCGACCTGCCTGGTCCTGGAGGATCGGATGGCCCGCGCCACCCTGGCGAGCCCGGCCCCCCGCCCCGCGCAGGACCGACCTGCGCCCTATCCGGCCGCCGTCTGAGATGCTGCGGGCAGGGTCGCCACCACCAGGCAGCCCCGGGTGAAGGGCCGGGGAAGGACGTCGCGCAGCACCTCGACCTCGAACCCGCGATCTTCCAACAGGCGGCAGGCCCGGGGCAGGAGGAAGGTCAGGTAGTACATCACGAAGGGCGGCCGGACCAGTCGGTTGCGGACCTCCATGATCAGGTTGAACAGGCGGGCCAGCAGGCCCACCAGGGACGCCAACGGGGGCTCCTCGGCCGTCACGAAGACGAAGCGTCCCCCAGGCTTCAAGGCCCGGGCCACCGAGTCCACCAACCGGGTCTCGTCCCGAGGCAGGATGTGGCCGAAGGAGCCCAGACAGGTGGCCACGTCGAACTCGGCCCTGAAGGGCATGTCCAGGGCATCGCCGCGAACCAGTTCCACCTCGGCCGTCCCCGGCGCCTGGGGCACCTTCCGGGACGCCACCTGCAGCATCCCCCGGCTCATGTCCAGGCCGACCACCCGCTCCGAGCACAGGGGCCGCAACACCTCCATGCCGGCTCCCGTCCCACAGCACACGTCCAGTCCGGCTGGGAAGGGTCCCCACCGGGAAAGCACGCCGCCGAGAACCTGCAGGATGGCGGGAGGCGTCCGGAAGGGGGTGTAGTCGAACTTGGGGGCCAGAAGGTCGTAGCCGTGCTCGGTGGACGACAGGGCCTGGACGGCCAGTTCCCAGAGGGTGGGGCCCAGAGGATGGAACATGGGGAGGGAGATTCCGCGTGGCGAGCCGGGGGCCCTGTCTGTCACAGGCCCTCGAGACGCACCCGGGCCCGACCTCCCCCGTACGCGCCGCAGCGCGGGCCCATCCGGGACTCCGCGCTGCGGGGGGACGCCGACGGTCCGGGTGTCGCCTACCAGTCCTCGTTGCGCCGATAGCCGCCGCGGTTCCCGGCGCCGGCGGGCTTGGGCTTGGCCTCGTTCACCACCAGGCGCCGACCCCCGACCTCCTGGTCGTGCAGGGCGCTGATGGCCGACTGGGCCGCCGCGTCGTCCGGCATGGTCACGAAGCCGAAGCCCCGGTGGCGCCCGGTGTCTCGGTCCCGGATCACGGCCGCGTCCGAGACCTCACCGAAACTCTCGAACTGTTCCCGGAGTTCGTTCTCCTCCATGTTGTAGGACAGGTTCCCTGCATAGATCTTCATGTCCGTGGTTCTCCTACCTAAGGTTCGAAACGGGCGGGAGGTTTTCCCAACGGATGCAAGCGCAATCCGCGTGAAACGTGGCGATTCCTCAACGTGGCCTGCTTGGCTGTGCGACCCCTCAGATCCGTTCCCGCCCCGGACCCGACTCTTGGGGACCGGGGTCCTGTTCTATTGAAGGGAAACGGCCAGACTCCTCCTGAACTCGGGGTCCGATCCATGCGGCCGGTTGGTGTGGTAGAATCTGGCCCGTGCTGCAGATCTCCCACGTCTCGAAATCCTTCGGCGGCCAGGTCGTCCTGGAAGACGTCGGCTTCGCGGTCTCCCCTGGTGAGAGGGCCGCCCTGGTCGGCCGCAACGGTTGTGGCAAGACCACCCTGCTGCGCATCGTGGCCCGGGCCGAGAGCGCGGATGCCGGCACGGTGGTGGTGGCTCCCGGATGCCAGGTCGGCTACCTGGGGCAGGAAGGCCAGTTGGAGGGCTCGCGGACGCTCTACCAGGAGATGGCCTCGGTCTTCGGGGACGTGCACGCCCTGGAGGCCGAACTCCGGGAACTGGAGGGCCGGATGGCGGGCTGCGACGAGGGCCCCGCCTTGGAGGGCCTGCTTTCCCGCTACGGTCGGCTGCAGGCCCGATTCGAGCACGCCGAGCCCCACCTGGTGGACGCCCGGATCCGCACGGTCCTGCACGGCATGGGCTTCCGCGACTCGGATGTGGACCGCCCTTGCCGGGAGTTCAGCGGCGGCTGGCAGATGCGCGGCGCCATGGCCCGCATGCTGCTGCGGGATCCGGACCTGCTGCTCTTGGACGAACCCACCAACCACCTGGACCTGGCGGCGGTCGAATGGCTGGAGGAGTACCTCCGGGCCTCCTCGGCCACGGTCCTGGTCGTCTCCCACGACCGCTACTTCCTGGACCGCGTCGTGCGCCGGGTGCTGGAACTGCGCACCGGAGCCCTGCACGATTTCGCAGGGAACTACTCCTACTTCCTGGTGGAGCGGGAACGCCGCCGCGAACTGCAGGCCGCCGCCTACGCCAGCCAGCGCAAGCGGTTGGAAGAGGAGCAGCGCTTCATCGAGCGCTTTCGCTACAAGGCGAGCTTGGCCACCCGCGTGCAGAGCCGCGTCAAGATGCTGGAGAAGCGCGCCCTGGTCCAGGCCCCGGACCGGGACGAAAGATCCCTGCAGGCCCGATTCCAGACGACTGCAACCTCAGGGAAGGAAGCCCTGTCGATCCGCCGGGTCGAGAAGGCCTACGGCCAACGCCCGGTGCTGACGGGACTCTCGCTGGAGGTCGAGCGCGGAGAACGGGTGGCCCTGGTGGGGGCCAACGGCGTCGGCAAGTCCACCCTGCTTCGCCTCCTGGCCGGTCTGGAGAAACCCGACGCGGGGACG
>CAZQPM010000080.1:11980-13060 GCA_964595195.1 uncultured Burkholderiales bacterium
CCCGCCTGGCCCCCGTGTGCTCCGCCCAGCACCAGGCCGGGGCCCTGGATCCGGACCACACGGTGCTGGAGGAGGCCGAGGCCGTGGCTCCTCCCAGCGTGACCCAGACCCGCGTGCGAACCCTGCTGGGCTGCCTTCTCTTCGAGGACGACGAGGTGAACAAGCCTGTCGGAGTCCTCAGCGGAGGCGAGCGCAGCCGGGTGGCCCTGGCCCGCTGCATCCTGACGCCTTCGAACCTGCTGCTGCTGGATGAACCCACGAACCACCTGGACCTGTCGGCCCGGGACGCCCTGCTGGAGGCCCTGGAGGACTACCCGGGGACGATCCTGATGGTGACCCACGACCGGCACTTCATGAACCAACTGGCCACCTGCGTCGTGGAGATCCGCGAAGGCCAGGCCCACCGCTACCTGGGCGACTACGACGCCTTCCGGGCCCGGCGCGACAAGGAACTGCGCCAGGAGGAGGAGGCCCGCGAGCAGGCTCGCCGCCAGCGCGAGGAGGCCGAGCGGCGCAGGGTGGCCTCGCGGCCCCGAGGTCAGGCCCTCCCCAAAGGCTCCAAGCCCATCCGCTGGAAGCTGGAGGCCCTGGAGAAGCGGATCTTCGAATTGGAGGGCCTGGTCGCGCAACTGACGGGAGAACTGGCCGATCCGGGCCTGTACGCCCGCCCTGGGGAGGCCGATCGCAAGCGCCAGGACTACGACCGGGCTTCCGCCGAGGTGGCCGAGCTGATGCAGATCTGGGACGACATGGCCGAAGAGGGTGCCTGAGCGACCGTCGGGTGTCGAGGCCTGCTACACCCCGTAGAGGGGGCCGAACCGACCCTCCAGGTAGGAGATGAAGGGCCCGACCTCCAGGTCGCGCCCGGTGGCCTGGCGGATCAGCTCCGTGGGCAACAGGCGAGCCCCCAGGACGTGGATGCGGTCATGCAACCACCCGCGCAGACCGTCCAGGCTGCCCCGAGCCAGGTCTTCGTCCAGCGAGGGCAGGTCCTGGTGGACCTTCTCCCAGATCTGGGCGGCCAGCAGGTTGCCCAGCGTGTAGGTGGGGAAGTAGCCGAACAGGCCCAGGGACCAGTGC
>CAZQPM010000081.1:0-13006 GCA_964595195.1 uncultured Burkholderiales bacterium
CACCGCAGGCATCTGTCAAGGCCTGCAGGCACCTGGTGGATGGACTGCCGCGGCCGCGGGGCCCTGGCAGGGACGCAGCGAGGCCCGCGGAAACGCGGGCCCCTCTGCATCGGACCTGGAATCCGGTCTAGGTCTTGACGTAGCCCATGACCGAACCCGAGCCCAGGCTGTAGGTATTCTTCTTCACCGAATTCGAGGAGTTGCCCTCGATGGTGTAGACCTTGCCGTTCTCGACCCTCTCGACAATGCCGATGTGGTCGGCCGTCCCATCACCCTGCCAGTCGAAGAGGATGGCGTCGCCGGGCTTGGGGTTGTAGTTGCCCTTGCCGCCCCAGATGCCCTTGTTCTGCGCCCAGTTCTTGATGGTGGGGCAGTAGTTGGGGTTCGACAGGCCATCCAGGCTGAGGACGCCGTGGTCCCGCAGCATGTTCATCGCCCAGGCGGCACACCAGGGGGTGGTGGCGCAGTTGATCCCGGTCTTTTTGGTGATCTGGTTGATCTGGGAAGCATTCCGCCCTTCGGTCATGCCGACCATCTGGTTCGCGTGCTGCAGCATACCCGCCGTGCCCTGCGCCACCGGTCCGGTGCTGGTCGCCCCGCCAGCAGTGATTCCACCTGCCGCACCGCCAGCGTTGGCCCCGCTCATATAGGCGTTCAGGTTGGCAGCCATGTTCTGCTGTTGCGTCTGCATCTGCGCCATGAAGGACTGCATCGTCGACTGGGCGTTGGCCGACATCTTCTGCATGATCACGGACAGCATCTGCATGACCATCTGGGTCATGGCATTCGACTGAGCCAGCATCGACATCGTCGCATTGTTGTCGACCATGCCGGTCATCGGGCTGCCGACGGCGCCGAACATGCCCTGCGCCCCGAACCCGTTCATACCCGTCATTCCGGGCATCATACCCATCCCAGACAGCCCCGACATCGCAGACATCGAACCCATTCCAGGGATCCCCGTCATCCCGGAGATTCCAAACTGCATCTGGTTGGCTTGACCTAGCACGGCGCACCTCGCTGGCTTTAATCTTTAGCTGTCCTTCACGACACCCGAAGTGCATGTCTAGGGTCCTGAGGGCCCATGGGTTCGCGCGGCTACTCCTGGGCGGCCCGTGCCGCCAGACGACCGTCGACCAGGCGTTGGATGAAGACGGCAACCTGCCGCGTCTCACGGACGGCCGCCAGCAGATCCTCAAGGGCCCGATCCAGGACCTGCTCGTCGAGTTCGGGAGTCAGGGACTCCAAGCGCTCCAAGCCCTCGAAGAACTTCTCCATGCCGTTCTCGACCGACTCCTGAGAGGAACTCCAGGCCTCGATCTCGTCCTGGGGGACGTTCGGGGGAGGTGCAGGCACCCGCTGCAGGACGGCCAGGGACTGCTCGGAGCGACGGCGCAGTTCGGCGATGGCCGCTTGGAAGGCCTCCCAATCGCCGTTGCCGGAACGGACCTTCTCGGCCTCGTTGAAGAGTGTCTGCAGATAGTCGGGCAGGTTCTCGGTGACTCCCAGGGGCTTGCCGACCAAGGCCTCCGGCACCCGCTCGGGCATCCGCGCGTTGCAGGAGGGGCAGGTCCGGTCCCATTCGCCCACGGCCGCGCCGCAGCGGGGGCACAGGAAACCGGCGGGCTCGGGGGGAGGAGGAGGCGGAGCGTCCAGTCTGGCCTTCAGATCCATCAGGGCCTCACCGGTGACGCGCACGGATTCCAGGGCAGGCGCCAGGGCCTCCAGGTCCTCGGCGTTGACCACCCGGACCAGTTCCTCCAAGGCGTGGCCGTGGGCCTCCACCTCCACGGGGATCTCAGGGCCCGAGATCAGGGCGTTCCAAGCCGGCTGCAGGGCCTCCAGGCAAGCCACCAGCAGGTTCCAATTCTTGCGCCCTTCCTGGATGGCGCTTCCCGCCCGCAGGATCGAGTTGATGGCGGGGACCGATGACAACACGGGCCGCGACGCCTCAGCCTGACGAAGCCTGGCCTGACACTCCTCCAGGACCCGAACCTGCCCCACCATGGCCTGGACATCCCGCACCGTGGCCTCGGCGTCATTCTCTGAAGCCGAGATGTAGAGGCTGGCCATCATCCCCCGCAGGCCATCGAAGGCCTCCAGGGCATCCTCGACGACCAGCTCGTCCTCCTCCGAGAAATCCTGGCCCATGGTGTTCCGCTTGAAGTTCTCCAGCAGCACTCCCAGGGCCAGGTCGACCTCCTTGAGTTCGCTGGAGGCGCAATCGAAGGGCGTGCTGGTCTGCTGGCACTGGATCAGCAGTTCCACCAGGGGACGAAGCGGCAGGATCAGGGTCGGGAAGGAATCGTCAATGGGAGGGAAGGTGGTAGTCACGGGGATACCTTCTCCCGATCAAGGGTGGTTCCTCCGCACCGTTCCGGGGCAAACCGGCGAACCCTCCCGGATCCCGGGGGCTCACTCCCCGTCCGGACCCGACGGGTGCGGTCGCAGACCCTCGGCAATCTCCAGGGCCTCCTGCAGGACCTCGACACCGGCCCCAGGGCGCAGGGGAGCCTGACTGAGATGACGCCTGAAGGCCCTGGACCTGGGCAGCCCCTGGTAGAGACCCAGAAGGTGCCGCGCCAACAGGCCCAGGCCCACCCCCGCGTCCACCTGCCGCTCGGCGTAGGGCACGAAGGCCTCCAGGACCTGGCGCCGGGACGGCACCGGGCGCAGGACGCCGAAGAGTTCCTGGTCGACCGAGGCCAGCAGATAGGGGTTGGCGTAGGCTGCCCTGCCGAGCATCACGCCGTCCACGGCCCCGAGGTGCTCGCGGACCTCCCCCAGGCAGCTCACCCCCCCGTTGAGGAGGATCTCCAGGTGGGGGAAATCCCGCTTCAGCCGATGCACGTCACCGTAGCGCAGGGGAGGGATGGCGCGATTCTGCTTGGGACTCAGGCCCTCCAGAATCGCCTTGCGGGCATGCACCACGAAGGTCCGACATCCGGCCTCGGCCACCCGACGCACGAAGTCCACCAGATACGCATGGGAATCCAGATCATCGATCCCCAGGCGACACTTCACCGTGACCGGGATGGCCACTGCCTCGGTCATGGCGCGCACACAGGCCGTCACCGTGTCGGGCTCGGCCATCAGGCAGGCTCCGAATCGATGGGACAGGCCGCGTTGGCTGGGGCAGCCCACGTTCATGTTGATCTCGTCGTAGCCCCACTCCACTCCCAGGCGGGCCGCATCCGCCATCAGGGCGGGGTCGCTGCCCCCCAACTGCAGGGCCACCGGATGCTCGACCGGGTCGTAGTCCAGCAATTCCTTGCGGTCCCCCAGCAGCAGGGCGGCCGGGTTGACCATCTCGGTATACAGCACGGCGCTGCGCGTCAGCAGGCGCACCAGGTAGCGCTGATGGCGGTCGGTCCAGCCCAGCATGGGGGCGATGCACAGGGTCCGGTCCATGGGGATGGCACCTTTGTGGCCCGCGGGCGGGCGGCTGCGGGTGGGGGAGGTCGTGGACCGGCCCCCGCGGGAGGAGATCCGGTCGCCGGAGGCCGATACAGGCCACAGGACCGCGGGGCATTCGGAACCCGTCCGCGTGTTCCTCCGCGGGCACAGGGCGCAGGAGGCACGCGACCCCTTCTGGAAGCCCCGCGGACTTCATTCCGAGGAGGACTCCCGTGAGCCAGACCACCATCAACATCCTGGACAACGGCCCCTTCATGGTCAAGGGACCGGCCACCCTGAAGGACGGCGAGGGCAACGACTACACCATCGACCGGCCGCAGTTCGCCCTGTGCCGCTGCGGCCACTCGGCCAGGAAGCCCTTCTGCGACGGCGCTCACCGGGGCAAGTTCGAGGACTCCTGTCGAGTCGACCAGTAGGCCCGAGGTCAC
The DNA here is from genome assembly GCA_964595195.1 of uncultured Burkholderiales bacterium. GTDB lineage: Bacteria > Vulcanimicrobiota > Xenobia > Xenobiales > Xenobiaceae > CAZQPM01. Next base: position 3,846 of record CAZQPM010000081.1, read on the forward strand.
TCGGTCATCCGTGCCTGCGGTGGAGGCCTCCGGCCTGCATTCGCAGGCACCCGACCCCCCACCAGGGAGACCAGGAGTACGCGCCATGCCCGCAGTCCCCGGAGACCCCCTCGAGGTCAACCCGAAGAACCCCGCGGCTGCCGATGACCTGGCCTCAACGGAGGCCGGCGGTTCGGAGCCCGCCGAGGACCTGTCCTGGACCTGGAGGTCCTGGTACGTCCCCCTGGCCCTGGCTGGCGGAGTGCTGCTGCTGTGGCCGCTGATCAACCTGCGCTTCCTGGGTGACGACTTCATCTGGGTCTACGAAGCGGCGCACCAGTCCCTGCCGGGCCTCTTCCAGCGCGGCTACTTCGAGTTCGTGCGGCCCGCCAACGAGCTCTACTGGTTCGTGATGTGGAGCATCTCGGGCACCGACCCTCGAGGCTACCACCTGTTGACCATGGGGCTGTACGCCCTGACAGCCCTGCTCCTGTACCGCTGGGTCCGCGAACTGACCGACAGCCCCTGGGCGGGGTTTGCCGCCCTGTGCCTCTTCCTGGCCAACCCGGTCCACGCAGAGCCCGTCGGTTGGCCGTCAGCCTGCAGTGAAGCCCTGGCCGGGGCCTTCGTCCTGGCCAGCCTGTATGGCTACCGACGCTGGAGGCTGGAGGGTGGTCGAGGCTGGATGGGGGGCACACTGGCCGCCCTGGCCCTGGCCTTCGGTTCCAAGGAGTCCTCCATCGCCGCGCTTCCCGGACTCCTCCTGGTCGAGATCAGCCTGGTGCCCCAGTCCGAGGCGCTGTGGGCGCGAGCCCGGGCGCTGTTGACCATGTTCGTGCCCAGCGCCCTGATGCTGCTGGCCGCGGCCCTTTCGGTCAGTCCCCAGGCGGGCTACAACACGACCCTCAGCGGGCGCACCGTCGCCCTGTGGACGGGCCTGGTCAGCCGCGCCCTGTTGACGCAGGAGTGGCACGACGCCCTGCTGCGGATGATGCCCCGGAGCGCCGACCTGGTGGTCTGCGTGGCCCTGGCCGCGGGCATGGTGCTGTCCTGGAGGCGAGCTCCCGCCGTCTTCCTGCACCTGGCCTGGCTGCCCTGCACGCTGCTGGCCTATGCGGTCTTCGTCCCCGACCTGACGGTTTCGGATCGATACTTCTACATGGCCTCGATCGCCTCGTCGGCGGCGGCGGGATGCCTTCTGGCCCGCTTGCGGGGGAACCCCGAGGCCGTCTGGGCCGTGCTGCTGGCGATCGTGGTGGCCATGGGACTGGTCCAGACGGCCCAGGAGGTGCGCCGGATGGCCGAGGGTTACGGCCTGCCCCAGCCCGAGGCCCTGACCCTCCCCGCGGCCCTGGACCGCCACCGCGCCGGGGCCCCCGTCTTCGTCTACTGCCCGCCCCGGGCCGAACTGCACTCCCTGTATGCGTGCGCCGTCCTGGGCAACCTGGACCTGCAGCAGATACGCCCCTGGCCGGACGTCCTGCGGCAGGCCTCGCTGCCCGAAGGCTCGGTCGCCATCTTCTGGGACCAGTTCTCGAACCGATTTGCCGGCGCAACCGAGGCCGCCCGACGAGGACTGCAGGACATGATTCGCGACGGCCGGGCCCCCCGGACCGGTGCGGAGAACCTGCAGAAGGACTCGTTCCCCCTGACCGACCACCCGGGCGGCCAGGGATGGACGGGCCGGAACATGACGCCCGAAGCGGATGGGACCTGGACGACTCCGGGCATTGCCGGACGCCTGTCGGGTCCCGAGATGGAACTGTCCCCCTACGCCATCCAGGCCGTCCACGTGGACCTGGAAGTCCTGCAGGCAGACCCGGGGGCCGTATGCGGACTGCTGTGGTACAGCCAGGCCCGGCCGGGGGGACAGGAGACCATGGAGGTCGTCACCCCGCTGCCGGTGGTCCCCGGCAACGTCAAAGGCTGGCTCTATCCCGGTGAACGCCTGGGTTGGTGGACCCAGGGGCAGATCCGGCGCCTGGAACTGGTCCTGTCGTCGTCTCCTGCCCGAATCCGGGTCAACGACATCACGGTCTACGGCCTGCCCAGACTGAACCCCGAGGCGCCCCCCAAAGGCTCAGGCGGGCTGGCCCCCTCCCGGGGATAGCCCGCCGGTCATCCGGGAGGCAGGGGATGCGACGGGCTGAAGCTTCCGTAGCCACCCTGGTCGGACCGCTGGATCGAGCATTCAAAAAGAACTCCGATCCCCCGGCCCTGGCGTTCCGGCCCGGACATCCCGGCGACATCCTGGCGCAGCAGACTGCCCACCACCGCGCCCCCCAAGGGAACGGTCCACAGCGGCCACTGGAACCGGCCCGACTTCCACTCGCCCGGACACCCCGTGGTGTGCAGTTGGGCCCCCCGAGGAGCCACCGCCAGGAACGCCAGGCCTCGGAAGGCCAGCCAGTCGGCCCCGGGAACTCCCCGTTTCTGGTCCGTCGACGGGTTGCTGGCACGCAAGGCGTAGTCACGGCTGATCGTGTTGTCCCAACCCAGGACGGGCATCTTTCGGGCATACTGCCACGGCCCCTGGAGCGCTTCGACCAGGTCCTCCCGCGTCACCCCGTGCACGAGCTGGTCGACCATGGCCAGGAACTTCTGCTGTCCGGCCGCAAAATGCAGGGCCGTCGGCTTGGTCTTGCCCTTGCCCCCAGAGTCGGTGATCACGTCACTGGCGAAACCGGCCGCCCAGTCCACGCCCAGACGGCAGGTCGGTGTCGCCTTCTCCAACAGGCCCTCGAGATAGGCCCGGAAGAGTTCGGGGGGCGGCTTGAGGTCGCGCTCCCGGGAGACCTTCCCCTTATCGTCCGTGACCTCATAGGCAAGGGCCAGGGCAGGCTCACCCGCCACCGCCCGACGGTCGTCTTCCAAAAGGTCCAGGAGCGCCTCGAAGTCCCCCGGGAAGCCGCCCAGGACCGGCCTCCAGACACCCTCCTCACGCCAGGAGAGACGGGCCTGCGGGACGCGATCCTCCGCCGCCTTCAAGACGCCCAGCGCGGCCAGGAATCCCAGAGGATTCGATCCGTCCAGGCCGGTCATCACGATCTCGGTCATGCCCTGCCGTCCCCTTCCTGTTCGCCTTCGCTCTGCGCGTGGTCGGCCAGGCGCAGCAGGGCCTCGAGCCAGGCCAGGCCCCACCAGCCGTAGCGTCGGACCAGTCGCCAGAAGCGGTCGCCCACCCCCGAGTCGAGCCGGGCCAGGCCGTGATCGCTGCTGGCCCGCATCTCCGGACCCGAAGCATGCCACTCCACCTGGACCGGAGCCGAATCCAGCACCCAGGGTGCAAAGGGGCGACACCGGCCGTGATGGGTGGCCAGCAGGTGCAGGACCAGGTCCTCATCGCCCAGGTCCGGCGGGAGTTGGGCCGCCCCCTGGACCATGGCCACCGACAACAACTCGTGGCGAGCCCCCCTCGGGTAGCCGGATCTCAGGGCGACCCGGGTCCGCTGGTCGAGACGCATGTTGATACGGGCCGACTTCGCCAGCGGCTCGGCCGCCAACGAGGCTCGGAAGCTGCTGCCCCCGTGGAGCAGCAACTGAAAGCGCGGATCGACCTTGCCCACATCGTGCCACAGCCCTGCCCACCGCAGGTCCTCGACCACCCGGGTCGGCAGGCCCAGGCGTTCGGCATACTCGGCGGCCCTCCGACTGACACCCTGCAGGTGCTCGGTCAGGTGGACGGCCCTTCCGGTGAACGAGGCCGAGTCGTCCTCGGAGGTGGCCTCTCGTCCCCCCTGGCGCCGTCTGGAGTAGACGATCAAGTGGGGCGGGGCTTCAGGGATCTCGACCCGCTCGACGGAAATCCGCCTGCCTTGCGCCTGAAGGGCGCGGACCAGGTCCAGGACCTCGGTCGGCCAATCGCGATGGGTGGCCCAGCGCAACCAGTCGATCACCGCCTCGCGCTCATCGACGGGTTCATCCTCGGCCTCGCGGTTCTCCGGCGGAACCGCCTGAGGATCCTGGGTGACGCTGCGCAGCGCCGAAGGGTTGAGGCGCAGGGCCGCCCGCCCGCGGAAACGGTAGGAGGCCAGATCGCCGAGATCCCGCACCGGATCTGTCGCCGTGGGGTCCCAGGTGCCCTCGGTCAGGCCGCCATAGACGCAGGGGAGCACCACCGTGTCTCCCGGCTTCAGGCGCTTCTCGACCTCAACCGCGGGAACGACGACCGAATCTTCTCCTCGCCACACCAGACATGGACGGCCCCCCTCGGCCGGAGTGCCCTGGCCGGGATTGGCGGCGCCTTCCACGTCACTGGTCGGCACCTCCTCCGATCCCTGAAGCCAGCGCAGCACGGCGTGGTAGGGCACGGACAGGGCCTCCCCGGGACAGGGGGGGACCGCCTCCACCAGGGCAATCACGGAGCGGGCCTGACCCGGGTCCTCGAGGAGGTCCTGGGTCAGGTCGGCCCGCCAGACGACCTGGCAGTCGGCGGATCCGCTCTGAGGTCCGTGCAACCACAGGGCCACGTCGGGATCCGGCTGGGGCTCGGGGTTGGTCTGGACCCAGGCATCCAGGTGCGCAGGCAGCAGGACCGGGGCGTGCGACCGGGGGGCCACAAGATCCGCGACGTTTTCGGGCAGCGACAGGTGCGTGTTCCCGAAATCCACGCTGTCGAGGCCTTCAAGCCACGACCAGGTGCCCCCCAAGGCCGAACCGTAGACCGGGTCGTCCTTCAGCGTGTTGCTGGAGGCCACCACGACCGCCGGGGCCGAGCCGATCTCTCCCAGGCGATCGAGCCGACCCATCCGTTGACGCAGGGCATCCAGACTGGCGCACTCGGTGACCAGGCCATCAAAATCAAAGTCGGCCCCCGCCTCGATGCACTGGGTCGCCACGACGATCAACGAGGGCCCCGAACCCGAACGCTGCCGGCCCGCCCGAACGCGAGGGACCAGTTCGCCCTCCAACTTCTCGCGGTCCAGGGGACGCATCCTTCCGGTCACCAGGCACACATCCGTGTTCGGGTGCCGCCTCAAGGAGGCGGCCAGTCGCCGGGCCGTGTCGACCCGATTCACCACGACCAGGACCGTGGAGCCGGGCCTGGCGGCCATGGCCACGGCGCGCTTCTCCAGTTCGGAGAGGAACCTGGAAGCCTGTACGGCCACGCACTCGGTCGGTTTGGAGGCCTCCAGGCGCCGGCGCAGGACGGGGTGGGAGCGGTCGGCCTCATCCAGGCCGAAACCGTCCGCGCCCACCTGGCGAGGAGTCGCGGTCATCTGCGTCACGGCGAAGGGAGCCGGGAGGGAATGGGTGCTCCACGAACGGTACCGGCGATCGATCGCCTCCAGGGTCTCCTGGAACGGAACCGACAGATGGACCTCATCCAGGAGGTACAGGACATCGTTGCCCAGCATGCCGGCGTGGACCGGCCGCATCGAGCGGGAGACTCCATAGCCTCGGAACAGGAGGCGTGAACCGACCTGGTCCACGGTGGAAATCGCCACCAGCGGCTGATCCGGCCGCCGGATCCAGGCATCACTGCGAGGGATTCCGCCGCGAAGCTGGGCGACCTCCAGGGGGCGACCCGACGTCACGGGATAGCGGAGCAGGGCCTGGCGGACCTCACCCAGGATGCCTTCCGTTGCGGCCTCCAGGCGCCGGGCCAGGCGTTGAGCCCGCTCGAAGGCCTGATCCACCAGGGTGCGGCGGTCCACGACGTAGACGATGCGCAGAGGGGCCGTGCGACCGGGCCTGCCGGACTGTGCGGCCAGATGGTAGACAGCCAGGTCGATGGCCGCCGTCTTCCCCGCTCCGGTAGGAAGGTCCAGGATCGAGGGCCAGCCTTCCGGTTGAAAAAGCCTGTCGGCCAGGCGGGATTGCCAGGGAAAGGGCTGGTAACCATTCAGGGATTCGAAGAACTCGGGAAAGCGGGAGGAATCCAGGACACGCATCAGCATTCGTCTCCGGTCTGGACGGGACGGAACAGACCCAATCCCAGGTAGCGCCCGGCGCCGACCAGAAGCGGCCCGCGGACGGGTTCAGCGAACTCCAGCCGGACGTGCGTCAGGGCCAGGGGATTCCGAGCCGGATCCGCAGGGAAGCGGCCGAAACTCCTGGCGGATGCCGAACCGGCCAACAGTGGATCGGACTCGAACCCGACCCGAATCGGCCTGGGAAGTCCCACGCGCTGGACCGCCGCCTCGACGGTTCGGGTCGCTCGGGCCACGGCCTCCAACCTCTTCCTGGCGTCTCGCGCGCCCAGAGGCCCGGGGTGTCGATCCAGAGCGACAGGAGTGACCGAGCACCAGGTCCGTGAAGGCCGGGTCCAGGAGTGCAGGTCCAAAGTGGCCGGCCTGGCTTCGTCTTCCAGGCGACGGACGTACCAACTGCCGAGAGGTCCGAGGTGGACCGGGACCTCGGGTGCGTCCCGCTCATCGTCAGGGCCGCGATGGGCGCGTTCCCAGGCATCGATGGCCAGATGGAGCGCACGCCGGTCTTCGGGGGTCACCTCCCGGGGTAACAGCAGGGTCAGGCCCAGAAGGTCGCCCGTGGCGTGCCGATGCCCCACGAAGGGCAGGGGCACCACGGCCAGATGGTCCCGTTCACTTGGGGAGCCGTCCGCCCGGTGTCCACAGATCGTCTCGGGGATGGGCTCGGGCGCCATGCTGAGCAGGAGGCGCCGCACGGCACGGGCAAGGTTGGGGCCGGCAGATATCGGCAACCGGGGTCCCCGACTGCGCTGCAGGACCAGACCGGCAGCTTCGAAGCAGGTCTGGGGGGCAACCTCGACCTGGGCGGCGGACTGGACCCCATAGGTGCAGAAGACCGCTGGAATGATCCGGGGTTCGGTTTCTCGATGCCGTTCCCAGGCGCTGCGGAGTTCTTGGAGTTGACCGGTGCGGGTCGTGCGGATCACCTTGTCCCCGCGGTCCGAAGGGAACCAGGTGGACCGCGGCGCCTGCTGGACCAATCGGGCCGAGACCAACGAAGAGGAGTGCCCCAATCGCACGAGACGCGCGAGCAGCGCGTCCAGGGTCTGGAAGTGCTCCTCGGTGGGTTCGGCCTGCCTCCAGACAAACGTGACCACGGGGTTGGTCGGGGTGACGGAGGGGAAGGTGCGCGGTTGGCGCACCCGAGACTCGGGCAGGACCCCAGGCGCCTTCTTCTTCCCCTTCCCTGCCGAATCCGAAGCCGGGTCGGGCGCCGAGGTGGCCGACCGGATGAGACTCTGCAGCCGACTCTCGGCCTTTTCCAGTTTCTTGCTGGCGGAAGTCCGAGCCTTCGGATCCTGCGCCGCCTCGATGGCCGCCCGGGCCGTGTCCACCGCCTCCGCGGCCTCGTCGAGGTCCCTTGTCTGATGGGCATCATTGACGGGCACGTAGACGGTGACCACCTCGCGCTGGCTGGCCTGACTTGCGCAGATCTCGGGTGCAGGCAGACTTTCAAGCCACTCCAGGGCCCGACACTCCCGCGGGTCCACGGACTCCTCCGTCAGGCAGGTGGCGGCCAGGGCCGAGAACAAGCGAGCCGGGTGCGGAGGCCACTCGGATTCACGGCGGTCATCGAAGGCCGTGGCCACGTAGCGTCCCGTCAGGAACGAAACCTCGACGGCCAGCATGTCACTCCACCTCACCCGCCGAGGCGGCTTCGCGGCTGACCTGGATCAGCCGGGCCAGCTTCGGGGTGGGCTTGAGTGTGTGCGGACCGGGTTCCCAGCCCATCCCCACGGCGGCAGCGCGGTCGGCTGCGGTCCGGAGCAATTCGATGGCTCCCTGTCGGTCCAGGGTGTAGGGGTCAGAACCTCCATCCCGACGGACGAAGTCGAAGACCAGGGGCTCGACGGGTACCAGCAGGGATCGAGACCTCAGGTCATAGTCGGTCTCACGCAGGTAGACGACGGCCGCCAGGGCCAGGGCCGCGAGGGCCGTTCGCGCGGCGGCCTCGGCCACCGGCCGCCGACCATCGTCCAGGCGCGTCCCGTCCACCCGGTCCTGGAAGCGAAGGCGCCGCAGGCCCGGCAGCGAGATGACGGTGGTCTGGACGGCGTGGTCGATGGTCACCCCACCGGCCTCGGAGTCGATGCTGGGCGGGATGTTCCCGTGGTTGATCACGGCTGGGGTCCCCTTGTCACCGGCACCCTTCCGGCTGAACAGCTTCGGGTTGCCCTTGCCATCGACAGCGGCCTCGGACAGGATCGTGGTCCACTCGTCGGGGTCACCCTTCATCTCATAGACCGTCCCGGCCTTGCGTTCGATACCCGCCGGGTCGATGCGACTGGCGGTCTTGACACCGAGGACCACGTTGTATCCGACGATCTCGGAGACCAGGCAGCGCTGGAACTTCGACCCCAATCCCCCCTTGGGTCCGGTCGAGTCCCAACACCCGAAGACCAGTGCGGACGGGCAGGCCCGATACATGCCGGTGGCGTGATTCGTGCGGCTGTCGCTGAAGGCTCGGCCGAATCCGGTCAGGCGGAAGGGAGTCCCGGTTTCGTCGACACTGTCCCGAAGCAGGGCATCGGCGATGCGGTGGGGGGCCTGCAGGGACGTGATGCGATCCAGGTCCTGGAGTCCCTCGACGCCCGTGAAGTCCACCTCGACCAGGGGGAACACCTGAAGATCGCCGTTGCGCCAGCCTTCCAGGAGGGCCTCCTCCATCCGGTTGGCCTGGGAGGCGACCGAGTCGAGCAGCACCGTCGGGACTTCGCGCCCGTCGACCCTGCGAGTCTCGATGGCGTACTTCGTGGAACTGCGCCCCTCCTTGACGTAGGTCGGGGGGAAGACCTTGTCACCCTGGCCTCCGGCAGGCTGCAACTTCGTGACGGTTCGAATCGCCGCGTAGTCTCCAGCGACCGCAGCTTCCAGGAAATCGATCGTGATCTTGCTACTGGCCATGGTGCCTGGTCTCCCTATCCGGTTGAAGTCGTGTGCCAGAGGATTCTAGCCAGACCATGTGACACAGGTTGTCAGGTCCCTTCGGTTGACCAGAACCCAGCGGAGCAGGACGATTTTTCAGGACCGGAACAAGTCCCTGCCCCGTGCCTACCTTCGGCCCACCTTCGACCAGTTGGGCGCAAACGTCCAGGGTGAACCCATCTGCATTCGGTGAACCCAGGCTTCAATGGGGCCGCGCCTCAATGGGCGCGGGGACGACTATAGAAACATCCCGAATATTGCTATATACTAGGCTTCAATGGGGCCGCGCCTCAATGGGCGCGGGGACGACTATAGAAACATCCC
>CAZQPM010000082.1:0-12975 GCA_964595195.1 uncultured Burkholderiales bacterium
CCCCGGAGATGTTCTTCGGCCGCGAGAACCTGGTGCGCGAATTGCAGCTTCCGGAAGGGTCGTGCCTGGTCTTCGGAGGCCGCCAGTTGGGCAAGTCTGCCCTGCTCCGCCAAGCCGAACGGCAGTTCCACGATCCCGGCCGAGACAGGTTCGCCCTGGTGGAGGATATCCGGGTCGTGGGCCATGAACACGGAGGCGACCTGGAGGTGATCTGGCGCAGGCTCCGCGACGCTCTGGTCCGCAAAGCATTCCTGGCAGCCCATCAGGCCCGCCTGACCCGGCCCGACCACATCGCCAAGGCGATCCAGGATGGCCTGGAGGACAGGCCGGGCGCACGCATCCTGGCCATGTTCGACGAAGCGGACAACTTCTTGGATGCCGACGCCTCCAGAGGGTTCCAGACGGTCAACCAACTGAAGTCCCTGATGGCCGACACGGGCTTCAGGTTCAAGGTGGTCCTGGCCGGACTCCACAACGTCCAGCGCTTCCAGAGCATCCCCAACCAGCCGCTGGCCCACCTGGGGCGCCCGGTCCTGATCGGCCCATTGGAGGCCCGCGACGCCTTTGACCTGGTCGAGCAACCTTTGTCGGTTCTTGGCTTCCGCTTCCGGGACCACGCCCCGGTCCTGCGCATCCTCTCCTATACAAACTACCACGCCGGCCTGATCCAACTCTTCTGCCGCGACTTGGTGCAACTGCTCCAAGGACGACTCGGAGACGAGCCTCCCTGGTATGTCGAGAAACAGGACGTCGAGGAAGTCTACCGGCAACTCCAGCGCGACATCGCCCTGCGCTTCAACTGGACCCTGGCCCTCGACCGCCGGTACGAAGCCCTGGCCCTGATCCTGATTGCCGAGCAACTCAACGACGAGGCCGGCTACGCCCGAGCCTACCCACACAGCGAACTGCTGCAGATGGGTCGTGCCTGGTGGCCTCAAGGGTTTGCCTCCCTCCAGATCGACGAGATCCGGGGCCTCTTGGACGAGATGGTCGGCCTGGGCGTCCTGCTGAGAAACACGCAGGGCCATTACCGCTTGCGCAGTCCCAACATCGTTCGCCTCATGGGGACCCAGACCGACATCGAGGCGCGGCTGCAGGAGCTGATGCAGGCGGAGGCCGTCGACCGCCTGGAGCCCGAAGAGATCCGGGCGCAGTTGCCCACGCGCCCCCGCACCGCTCCGATGCTGAGCCCACTGACCCGGGCCCAGGAACGCCTGTTGAGCCCGTCCCAGAGCGGTGTCGGGATGGTCTTCGCCTCGGAAGCCCTGGGCCTGAAACACGTGGAGGCCGCGATCCAAAGCCTGATCCCCGCCGATATGGGCGACCAGGCTCTGTTCCAACCCATCCCAGGGAATGGAGTGGCAGCCAGGAACCCGGCGCAGTGGGTCCGGGAGCAGTTGGGCCGGCGTCAGGGCGTTGAGCGCGCCCTCTTCCTGAGGCAGGTCGACCGACTGGATCCAGCCGACCTGCAGGAGGCGATCACGCTTTGCGACCGGTACGACAAGCGGCGACAGGTACGCCTGGTTTACCTGCTGTCTCCGACCGCGACCATAGACTGGCTGCAACTCACCGAGGCCAGACGCAAAGCGCTGACCAACGGCCTCGGGGCAGCGGTCTGGCTGAGGCGCTACTCGGCGAAGGCGCTGCGACACCGACTGATCTACGCAGACATGGTGGCCGACGACGAGGTGTGCCGCCTGTTGATGGAGGCTACGGGCGGCTGGCCCTACCTGGTTGAACTTCTCTTCTCGCGAACCGACCGGACGACGGACATCCGCCCCGAAGCCAGGAGACTTCTGGCTGAGCTTGACGCCTCTTCCCTTTCCGGCCAGTTCCTGGAGATGCTTGGGGTCCCCCGAGAATCACCAGGCTGGAGGCTTCTGGAGACCCTGGCCCGTGAAGGCCCGCTGCATCGAGAGTACCTGACACCAGACCTCATGGAACTTGGTCCGGACGTCGCCCCTGAACAGTGCGACCAGTGGCTGGATTTCCTTCTTCGAATGGGATGTCTGGACGAGGGGAATGACGACCAGGTTGCCCCCGAGCCCCTCCTGGCGCGACTGCTATGAGGACCGCCTTCTCGGAACGCCTCCAAGAGCTCCCCTCCCGCCTGCGCAAGGTGCGCAGGTTCCGGGATTGCCTCTCGGAGGGCCGCTCCCTGGTGGTGGCCCTGCCCGAACCTTGCGAACAGGACGACTTGTGGGCGGAAGTCCGCGAGCAACTGCACCTCCGGGAACTGGTCACCGACATCCTGGACCTGGAGGAGGTCGATGGCTCGCGTGAGCCAGCCCGCATCCTGTCTGAATTCGCGGCCCTGTCCGACTTGAACCCGGGCCGACAACCCGGGGTCCAGGACTTGCTGCGGTCGGAGAACATGCCCGATGTCCTGGCCCTGAAGGGCCTGGACAACCTCCCTCAGCAGGGCCAGCGCACCTGGATGGGCCTGGTCGAAGCCTGGTCCCAGGCCAGCCAGGGTCTGGCGGGGGAAGTCAGGAGGAGGTCTCTGCTCGTGCCAGTGAGCGCCAGCCGATTGCTGGTCCCGATGCCACCAGCGGATGTCCGCCTGCAGGTGGATTACTGGCTCGGCACTCCGACGACCGAGGAACTGCAGCATCTGGCCCGCTACGATGGCGGCACCGACCCTCCACCCGAGAGGCTGTGGCGCGAGACCATGGTCCTGGCCTATGCGGGCGAAGACGCTGAATTGGCGGAACTCCTATTGACAACCCCCATGTCGACCCCAGACTGGCCCTCTCCGACCATGCGGGACTATGCAAACCGCCGCGACTGGCGCAACGGGCACAGCCCCAAGGAAGTGCTGCGCGTCGTTGCAGCCCTTCGCCAGAAGTCGGTGCCAGCATCCACGGTCCAGGAGGTCCCCACTGCGGCCAGAGGGCCGTGGTCCAGGGGCCTCCTGTATTGGACACCATGGAGCGGCTGGGAACTCCATTCCGCATGGCTGGCCCTCCACGGCCCGGAGCACCTGCTGCGCCACCGCCTTTGCCAGGCCCAGGCCAGCCTGGTCCTGCCGCTGGTGGACCGCCTGCGCCTGGGCATCTGTTCGTGGCTCAGCCAGCACCACGGGGAGGATTGGCCCTTCCGCTGGACCTTCCCCAAGGCATCCCAGGAACTGGAGATGGTCGACGGCGATCCCTACGCCTGCCAGTGGGGACACCTGACCAGGATTCTGGGCGAGCCCGAGCTGAGCCCTTTGCGGGACCTGCGCCACACAGCACGCCTGGCCCGTGACATCCGCAACGAACTTTCCCACCAGCGTTGCATCGGGTTGCCAGACTTCCGCGCCCTTTGGAGGGGCTACCACCAGGGTCTGGCCATGCTCGCTACCGGAACCGATGGGATCGCGGTCTGAGACGGCTGGCGCTCCAGGCCCTTTAGGAAGCGGCAGCCGCGCCGAAGACGGGGACGAACGGGATGAACTATCGCGAGTGGAACAAGGCCCTGGGGAAGTGGTTCTTCAAGCCGGAGCAATCGGGACGCGCCGTCCACCTGGCCGTGGATGGGGACGAGCTACGGCTGGCAGCGGATGCCGACGGGCACAGCTTCTCGTCGGCAGCGGAAGCCCGAGCCGACTTCGTCAGCGCGGTCTGCACGGAACTCCGTCGTTATGGAGTCTGGCCCGACAGCGGCGAAATCTGGGACGGCTACCCCCGGTGCATCGGCCTGCTGGCCCTCCAGGTCCTGGCTGTGACCGACATGGCGGAAGACGAGAAATGGACCAGCAAAGCCTACTGGCCCAGGCTCCAGGAACTCGTGGGCCGCACCGGCGAGCCTCCAGGAAAGCCCGGTAACCTGAGCTACGAAACCCACGCCGACCTCTGGCGCCGGCACCTGGCCGGGTGGGCCAACAATACGAAGGGGGGCAACCTGGGGCGCCTGTTCCTGCCGGACTTCTCCGAGGGGCACAAGTATGTGCGCCTGCCCATCTCCCACGCCCTCTTGCGGCGGGCGGACCTGGACCGACTGGGCGCACTGTTCACCGAGAGTGGATTCCACCCCTACGAGAGGGACATTGCCCTCAGCCGGATCAGGGGAGCCCTGGATTCCAACAGATCCGACACCCGCTTCTTCGGCCCTCACGCCCGTCGGGTCCTGGTCGACAACGACCGCTTGGAGGCCGCGGCCCGCCAGGTTGCAGCCGTCCTTGCAGAGTGGGACGGAACCTCCACAAAAAGAGAGCGACGGACCAAACTACGCCATGAAGTTCGCTTGTGGGCCGATCTCGTGGCCCGCAAGCCCGACAGGTTCGTGGGAGGGCTGGTCTACCGTCTGCACACGGAGGCCAAGAAGGCAGACTGGAGAAGGTACCAGGGAGTCACCTTCCAGGAGGTCTGGGAGAGCGCACTCCGCAACAGCAACAGGGAGTGGACCGAAGGTTCCGTCCCCCGCCTATACCGTCCGATCCGCCGTGACACGTTCGTGCTGGTCCACGACTCGACGACCAACTACTTCATCGAGCGGCGCCATGGAGGCCCGGGCGACGGGTTGCTGGTCCTGTGCTCGAGAGACGCGGCCAGGCAACTCTGCGACACGGCCAAGGATATCTCGGACAACCCTGTCTTCTACGGTTCGTTGCCAGGCGCCGAACAACTGGAGGACCTGCCCCCGGGATGGATCTTGATCAAACTCCAAGTTCGCCGAGACCTGCCCTCCCGAGTCCCGGGTCCCTGGTCCAGATTCCTCGAACCTGGCCTTTCCACAATCCACCTGCTGGGAGGCCTGCGCCTGGTTCCACATCGGCCCGTCTGGCTGGCTGGTGCGGGTCCCCGTGTCCAGGTGGAGAGAAGCTCTTCCAAAGTGCTGATCGTCCGACACGACGACCAGATGTCCCAGGTGCCTGTTAAGGACGGGTGGACACCTCCCGGCTCCTTCGACCGCGAGGGCCACTACGAGGTCTGGCTTCCCGAGGAGAAGTGGCGCGCCCTGCGCTTTGAGGTCCGAGTCCCCCGGAAACCGGGCGCCGTAGACGCCTCCCACGGATGGCTGTTGCAGGAGGGACCCTGGCCTGAGGCGGCCCCTCAAACCGAAGAGGAAGCCACCCCCTTCCTCTGCGGAATGGTCGCCCGCGGCGTGCTGAAGGAGGTCGACGAGCCCGAGGAAGCCGAGACCCGCCAGTTGCCGCTCTTCCCGGAGGCGCGACTCTTCCTTGAGCTCTCCCTGAGACACCAAGCCCACCGCCCCTCCTTGCCCGGCCTTCACGATCCTTACCTGGAGGCTGGAACGAACCACCCCAACCCGCTGATCCGGCACTTGGCCCGACTGGTCGAAATGGGCCACATCCAGCCAAACGCGAGGACGACGCGATGACCGAGATCGATGTTCTGCGCCAGACCTTCATCGGCTACTGCCTCGGCACTCCTGAGACCATGGTGCCGGGTCACATCCAGATTCTGGGAATCTTGCAGAAGCACGAGTCTGGAATTCCGATCCTGGAACCGGGGTGGCAGGACTCCAACCTCGGGCCCAGCGGCCGTGTCTTCTGGCCACCGGTGAATCCCTTCCCCAATGTCAGCTACAACGGTCGACTGGTGCGCCTCAAAGTCGACAAGAACCTCGTCCATTTCGGGTCGTCCGATCCCCACAAAGACTGGTACCAGGTCGCCAAGAAGTCGCGGGACGCACAGTGGGAAGTGGATATGATCGGGTACCCCCTGCTGCCCGGCTCGCCGTCGAGCCTCCCGGGAGAGGAAAATTTGCGGCACCTCAGGACTGGCGATCTAGCCTACTTGATAGACAAGAGTGCTGGTTTCATCTACGGCCCCTTTGCCATGCTGGAGACAGGGGGGCACCGGCGGCTGGTCGCGCCGGCCCCAGGTTCTATGCGCCCGGCGCAATTTGAAGTTGCTGCGATTCCGGATCAGGGCCAGGTCGAGACACCGTCTGGAAGCCTCTACCTGCTGGGCGCACCCTCGCCGGACCTGGGCGACCCCGTGGACCTGGCCGCTCCCGAAGACCTGGCGAGTTGGCTGGCCTCTCGCCTCAGACAGCAACTCCCTGCAGCACTCGAAGTCCTGGACCGCGAACAACCAGGCTGGCGCAATCTGGTGGCCGAAGCCCTTGAACGACTAGGCGACCCGGTGACCAGGCGGCTTGAGGGCGCCCGCTGGAACCGGCTGGAGGAGATCCTGGGCGCCGTGGCCTGGGACGACATGGAGTTGCGTTTCGCGCTGCGCGAGTCTCCGCGCCTGCGAGCCCTGCTTAAGGAGGCCGAGGACGACGGCTTGCACGCCGCCATCGAGGCGCCGGCGGAGGACCGCCCCCGGGAGCGCGACCGACTCCAAGAGGAGATGCAGCAAGAACTGGCGGACTTGCGCCGGCAGGTCGACGAGGCCAGAGAGGAGTTGGAGGAGGCGCAAGCCAGGCGCACCAAGCTGGAAGACTCAGCCAGCGCGCTCCAGGCGGCTCGGGAACACCTGGAACAAGCGCACGAACGGCTGGTCCTCGACTATTCCGCCTTTGAGGCTTTGCAGAGGGGAAGTCGGCCTGCCCCCGATCTCATCCTCCACCCCCTGGGCTCAATCGACGAGTGCGCGGACCCGGACAATTTCGTGGAGCGCAAGCTCTACCCGTTGATGTTCAAGCAGGCACAGGCATTTTCGCTCGAGTTGCCCCGGGCGCTCCATGACGCCCTGGTCTGCTTCCGGTGGACGCTGGTTCCCCACGCGGGTTGGTCTCGAAGCTACCAACGGGCCCTGGGCAACAGTTGCCACCTGGAAATCCTCCCTGTGGAGGCCTCCTGGCTTTCCTTCCGGCAGGTCTGGGAAGACCACGTGGATCCCCTCTGGTTGGGCGCCATCAAGAACCCGGACCGGATCTTCCTGATCCACTTCCAGGACCTGGACCGTTCGCTGCCCGAACACTGGTGCCGGCCCTTCTGGAACCTGGACCTGGGGCTCTCGGACCGACTGCATCCGACCGTGCCCCCTGGATGGCCCGCGAACCTCAGGTTCCTGGCCTCCCCCGCACCGGACGATCGTGCCATCCCGCTCTCGCCGATCAGCCTGCAGCACTTCGCCGGCGTTCCCCCTGAGCCCATAGGTTCCTTTTCGTCCCCAGCAGGCCAGGTGCCAGGAGACATTCCGGCATCCACCTGGCTGGGGTGGACGCGCCCAGACGATGCGCCTGAGCCGGACCCGGACCTGGCTTCATTCAAGGACCACTTGTTAGACAGGTTGACAGGAGGCACACTACCCCGTGAGCGTGGGGGACAGAACCGGATGACCCAAATCTGGAAACCAACCCTCGAAGCCGCAGATGTGATCGCCAGGGGACTCGCTCCAGAAGACCGGGAGCGGGCGATCCAATACCTCATCAAGCTCCGCGTCGAGTGGCCCCAGAGCTACGTCAACTTCAGGGGGACCGATGCCTGAGACCAACCCCACGGATCTCCTGCTGTACTGGCTCAGCGCCCGGGGCGCGATGGGCGTGGCGACCTGGCGGGCCGGGTGCCGGCACCTCAGCCCTCCCCCACCACCGGGCTGCCTGGACCCGAAAGATCACTACCTCAGCCACTACCACCGCTTCAAGGAGGGCCTGCTCCGGGCGGGCGACATCGAGTTCGATGCCGGGGAGACCAGGGTCCAGGCGACCCCACCGACCCTGATCCAGACGGGCCCGGACACGGGGTTCCTGTGCGGCGCCAGGCTTCCCGGCACGCGGGACAGCCTCGAACGGCACGGCCTGGAGATCCAGGTCCATCCGGGCCGGTACGCTCCCGCCCTCTGGCGGGTCAGGGGCCACCTGGCAGACCTCGACATCCAATCGGGCAGGATCGCGGTGCACCCCGAGCGAGGGGAGGCCGTCCTGCGCAGCCTGCCCTCGGCGGGCCAGGTGCTGCAGGCCCTGCCAACCGAGAGGCCCCCCACAGCCGTCCCGTGGGAGCAACTGCAGATCCGGACCGGACAGGCCTTCCCGAAAGGAAACTGGACCGAACTGAAGGGCCTCCCCAAGACCGGCCTGTACCGGCAGGCCCGAAGGAAGCCCCCCGACCTGTGGATTTTCGACGGAGACCAGGCGCGGCCGCTCCCCCGGTTGGACCACCGCCGCCTGGCCCACTGGAGCACCCTGGGACGGGCCCAGGGCGCCCACCTGCGCTGGAACGCCAAAGCCGAGGAACTGGACATCCCGATCTGTGGCGCCCGGTTACCGATGCTGCTGGATCGCTTCCTGCGCTCGGCTTCCGGCGAGGAGCCCCGCGTCCTCCGCGAGAAGGGGGTCTTACGCTACCGCGCCGTCGGACTGGTCCGGGCGCGCCACGTGGCCAGGATCCTGGAGTGGACTTTGAAGACTGATGACTGACCCGCTGAGCCTGACCCGCAAGCTCCACCAACTGTACCTCCGCTACCTGGACAGCTTCCTGCCCCTTCGCGATGACGCGCTGCAGGAGGAGCGCCGGCACCTGTTCGAGCGGCCCGGTGCCCTGTACCAGGAACCGCTCCTGGAGCCCCTGCCGCGCTACCGCCAGGGTCGGACCCTCCAGGCCCTGGCCCAGCAGGTTCCTCTGGACCCCGACCTCCCCGATTTCGCACAATGTGGGCTGCTGCCGCGCGCCCTTCCTCTCTATCGGCACCAGGAGGATTCGCTGCGCGCCACCGTCGCCGAGGGGCGGCACCTGGTGGTCACCACCGGCACGGGCTCCGGCAAGACGGAGTGCTTCCTGCTGCCCCTGGTGGACTACCTGTTGCGCGAGTCCCGCGGCTGGACGGGCCCCGAACGCCCCCGGGCGGTGCGGGCCCTGCTGCTGTATCCCCTGAACGCCCTGGCCGAGGACCAGATGTTCCGCCTGCGCCGGGGCCTGGACAGCGTGGCCGGCCCCGAGACCGGCATGGGGTCCCGAACCTGGCTGGCCAGGAACCGGCGTGACCGCTTCACCTTCGGGCGCTACACGGGACGAACGCCCGTGCCCGGGGCGCCCAAGGCCAGGGGCAGGGCCAGCGAACTGCGCCGAATCGTGGAGGACCTGGAGCGCCATGCCCGGCAGGCGGCGGACCGCCCGGAGATCCGCTACCATTTCCCCAGCCTGGACGGAGGGGAATGCGTCGATCGCTGGCAGATGCAGCAGGCTCCGCCGGACCTGCTGATCACCAACTACTCGATGCTCAACATCATGTTGATGCGCCAGATCGAGTCCCCGATCTTCGAGCGCACCGCGGAGTGGCTGCGCCAAAGCCCGCACCACCGTTTCCACCTGGTCGTCGACGAGTTGCACAGCTATCGGGGCACTCCGGGCACCGAGGTCGCCTACCTGCTGCGCCTGCTGCTGCACCGCCTGGGCCTCGAGCCGGACTCGCCCCAGGTCCGGTTCCTGGCCTCCAGTGCCTCGCTGGAGGAGGGGGAGGCCAGCCGCCGCTACCTGGGCCAGTTCTTTGGCACGGACCCCGCCAGCTTCGCCCTCCTGTCGGGAGAGAAGGAGCCCCCACCCCCTGCGCGCCCGGCGCCGACGCCTCGCTTGAAGGCAGCGCTGGAGACCTTCGCCCCGGGTGGCCAGCCCGACCTGGCCGGCTTGGCGCAATCCCTGGAGCTAACCCTGCCGGTGGCCCCCACGATTGAGGAATCGCTGGGCAGCCTGGTCGTCGAGGGGGGCCTGACCAGCTACCTGTTACAGGGGCCCGGGACGCCGGAGACCCCGTCCCAACTGGCCCGACGCCTCTTCGGCGACCAGGACCAGACCCGCGCGGTCGAAGGCCTGGTGCGCGCCGTTACCACGGCTCGAGAGGTGCGGACCGACGGGACGACGCTGGCCCCCCTTCCCCTCCGCGCCCACCTGTTCTTCCGCAACATCGGGGGCCTGTGGGCCTGCGCGGATCCCCACTGCCCGGAGGCGCCGCCTGGCCCCGAACGGCCGGTCGGCAAGCTGTATTCCGAACCGCGTCTGCTGTGCGAGTGCGGAGCCAGGGTCCTGGACCTCCTGGTGTGCCAGACCTGCGGAGAACTGTACTTCGGCGGCTACCGCAACGAGGAGGGCCGCTGCACCTTCCTGGTCCATGACCAGCCCGACCTGGAGACCGAGCGCGGCACGATGTCGGTCAATCGCCGCTACAGCGAGTACGGAGTGGTCTGGCCCGGCACCACCGAACCCATGACGGCCAGTTGGGGCTACCACTACGCCAAGAGGGCCTGGGTCGCGGTCCGGCTGGACCCCTCCAGCGGCGAACTCTCGGTCGGGGGCCAGATGACGGAGCCTGCAAACGGGTGGCTATACACCCTCTCGCCCGACAAGCCCAACCAGTTCGGGAAGGGCGACTACAACGCCTTCCCAAACCGCTGCGCCCGCTGCGACAGCGACTGGGGCCTTCACGGTCCGAAGGTTGCCGAAGAGGACCCGCTCTCCCCCCGCTCGCCCATCGGCTTCCACCGCACCGGCTTCCAAAAGGTCAACCAGGTGCTGGCAGACGGCCTGTTGCGAACGATGCCTGAGGTGGTCCGCAAACTGGTGGTCTTCACCGACAGCCGCCAGGACGCGGCCAAGCTCTCGGCCGGAATCGAACTCGACCACTACCGCGACCTGGTGCGCCAGAGCTTGATCCAGGGCTTCGAGCGCCCCCGCCAGGACCTGGCCGCCTTCCTGAAGTCCCTGGAGGTGAAGGCGAGCCAGATGTCCCCCGAGGAGTTGGAGGCCCGCAAGCGCTTCCAGACCTTGCACCCCGGCGAGGCCAGCGTGCTGAGGGACTCCTCGTTGGGCTTTGCCACTGGGGCAGAGCAGGAGGAGGCCGAGAAGATCCGTCTGCGCGCCGGCGGCCCCTACCGACTGACCTCGGTGGACCGGGAGACCTGGACCCGGTTGCTGGAGTTGGGCTGCAACCCCGCCGGGCCGCGCTTCAGCACCCTGGAGAACGAGGGACGCCCCTGGCGAGACCACTTCGAGTGGCAGGCGCCGCCGCGCGAGAAGGACAAGGGGGCCCTGACCGAGGCGCAGTCGGACTTCGTCAAGACTCTGAAACGACGATGCACGGAAGAATGCTGTTACACCCTGTTCGCCCACAAGCGCAAGTCGGCCGAGTCCCTGGGGCTGGGCTGGATGACCTGCGACCCGGGCCTGGAGCCGCCGGAGCTGTCGGGGTGCAGCCCGGGGGTGGCCCGGCATGTGGTGGACTCGGTGATCCGCCTGATGGGCGAACGCAGCAGGTTCGAGGGTTCCGAGTTCGCCTACCCGGCCAACAACTTCCCCAGGCCTGTCAAGGACTTCCTGGAACGGGCACAGGAACTGCACGGTTCCTCCAAGGCGACGTGGGCCCCGGTCCTGCGGGACTACTTCCTGCACGAGAAGGGCCTGCTGACGGAACGCTTCCTCCTGCGCCTGGATGCCATGTGGTTCTCGCCGGCCCCGCCGGCTCCCATCCCGACCTGGGTCTGCCCGAGGTGCCTGACCGTGCACCTGCACCCTTCTGCCGGATGCTGCACCTGGTGCCTGGACCGACTGCCCCAAGACCCCTCGCCACTCCGGCAGAACGAAGACGACTACTACGCCTACCTGGCCCGGGACGCCAACCCCTTCCGCCTGCATGCGGAGGAGTTGACCGGCCAGACCGAGCAACTGGACGCCCTGAAGCGGCAGCGCCTCTTCCAGGGGCTGTGCCTGCCTGACGAGATCGCACTGACCGACACGATCGACCTGTTGAGCGTCACGACGACCATGGAGGCGGGTGTCGACATCGGTTCGCTGCAGGCCATCATGCTGGGCAATGTCCCGCCCCGGCGCTTCAACTACCAACAGCGGGTGGGCCGGGCCGGACGCCGGGGCGCCGGGTATTCCATCGCCCTGACCGTGGCCCGAGGCCGTAGCCACGACTACACCCATTTCCGTGATCCGTTGCCGATCACGTCGGCCCCGCCCCCGACACCCTACCTGGACACCCGCAGGGCCAAGATCATTGAGAGGGTCCTGAACAAGGAGGTCCTGCGGAGGGCCTTCCTGGCCTCGCCCATCGAAGACCCGTCGACGGCAGATAGCGTCCACGGCGAGTTCGGCAGCGTCGAGGACTGGCCGAAGCATCGCGAACACGTCGCCGCCTGGCTGGAGAGGTCTCGAGCAGAAGTGCGAGCCCTGATCCAGGCGCTGACCTGCCAGACGGACCTGGAGGTCGGCGCCAGGCAACTCGAACAGACCGTGTATCGCGACCTGGTGCCAGCCATCGACCGGATTGCCACCAGCAACCGCCATCCCCAGCATTTCCTGAGCGAACGCCTGGCCAACGCGGCGATCCTGCCCATGTTCGGCTTCCCCACCCGGGTGCGCTCGCTGTACTACGAAGAGCCGTTCCGACTACCCGCCCAGAAGGTCATCGACCGCGACCTGGACATAGCCATCAGCCAGTTCGCCCCCGGGGCAGAGACCATCAAAGACCGGGCCGTGCTGACCGCGGTAGGTTTCGTCCAGTACCGGTATGACCGGGGCCGGGTCGTTCCGACCGATGGGCGGGGCGAACCGGTTCATCTGGGCACCTGCGCTGCGTGCGGGGCCCTGTTCCCTGCTCGGGAAGAAGCCGAGGCCTGCTGCCCGCTGTGCGGCGCCGGATCCGAAAGCTACGCAGTCCAGACCTACTACGAACCCCTGGGCTTCACCACCGAGCCCCGCGCGGCCCGTGACTATAATGGCCGCTTCGACTGGGCGCCCCGCTCGACACCCGCCAGGCTGGAATCCTATCCCCTGTCGCCGGTCCACGACCTGGGCAACAGCAACCTTCAGTTCTGCTCGGACGAAGCCGGCCTGACCAGCCTGAACGACAACGAGGGGAAACTGTTCCCTCTGCGGCAGATCCGCGGTGGAGCCATCTGGGTCCACGCGGACTCGCTGAAGGCCGTGTGGAAGAGCCGAGTGACCGAGGGCGCCCCCTGCCTGGCCGGCCTGGTCTCGCGCAAGACCACCGACGTGCTGACGCTGCGCCTGCGCCACCGGCCTCGGGACCTGGACCTCTCCCCCCTGGGACCCTCCAGCGTCTACGCCAGGGCAGCCTACCA
>CAZQPM010000083.1:0-12956 GCA_964595195.1 uncultured Burkholderiales bacterium
CGTCGACTTCGCCTCGGCCCGCGCCTGCGACACGGCGGCCTTTGCCAGGTTCTTCCAAGGGATGCTGGGTCGCGGCGTGTACCTTCCCCCCTCCCAGTTCGAGGCCGCCTTCCTCAACGCCAGCCTCCAGGAGCCCGATCTCGAGGCCCTGGCCTGCGCCGTCGAGGAGACGCTGGCCGAGATGACCCGGGCGTGAGCGACCCCGCCCGGATGATCGCCCCTTTCAAGGACCTGGAAGAGGACTTCCGCCAGGTGGACGAGAGCCTGAGCCAGGTCCTGCAGCGCCGGGGAGGGGCCGTCCTGGAAGCATCCCAGATCGTCTTCCGGGGGGGGGGCAAGCGCATCCGTCCGGCCCTGGTGCTGCTCTCCTCGCGGATCCTGGGCACCCGCCCCGAGGGCGCCATCCCCCTGGCCGCGGCGGCCGAGATGGTCCATAACGCCTCGCTGCTGCACGACGACGTGATCGACCAGACCACCCTGCGGCGCGGTCAGAACACCGTCAACGCCCTGTTCGGCAACCGCTACACGGTGCTGCTGGGCGACTTCCTGCTGACCCAGGCCATGGAGGTGCTCCACGACGTGGGCCAGTTGGGCCTGGTCCGGATCGTCTCGGCCGCGGTGGCCGAGATGACCCTGGGCCAGATCCTGGAGTTGCAGCACCAGGGGGACCTCCAGACCAGCACCCGGGAGTATCTGCGCATCATCGACGGCAAGACGGCCTCCTTGATGGCCGCCTGCTGCGTCATGGGAGGTCACCTGGCCCAGGCCGACGACGCGGTCCTCCAGGCCCTGGAGCGCTATGGCCGCCATCTCGGCCTGGCCTTCCAGGTGATCGACGACGTGCTGGATTTCTGGGGCGATCCGGCAGCCCTGGGAAAGCCCGTGGGTTCGGACCTGGTCGAGCGGAAGTTCACCCTGCCCTTCCTGCTGGCGATGGAGAGGGCCGACGCCACCCAGCGCACCCGCGTGCGCGAACTGATGGCGGCGCCCTCGTTGAGCCGGACCGACCTGGACGGCATCGTGAGCCTGATGGACAGCCTGGGAACCCGGGAGGCTTCCCTGGACCTGGCCCGGCAGCAGGGTCTGCTGGCCGTCCAGGAACTGGCCCGCCTGCCCGCCGGCGAGGCCCGGGAAGCCCTGGCCTGCCTGCCGGAAGCGCTGGCCCTTCGAGACCGCTGAAGGTCTCGAGCCCCGGCGCGTGGTAGTCAGGGGCTCGGCGCCAGATCATACCCCGGCCTTTCCCGTGGCAGGAGAATGACGACCTGGACACGGAGTCCACGGGACTCCCAGGAGTAATCCGCAATGCAACAAAGCAACTACGCCTACGTCGCGCTCTTCCTGGTGGCCGGTGCGCTCTTCGTGACCGCCGCGGTGACCGCATCCAAGCTGGTCTCACCCTCCCGACCCGGGCCGACCAAGCTGCGGCCCTACGAATGCGGCGAGGTCCCCACCCAGGGTGCCTGGGTCCAGTACAACGTCCGCTACTACCTGTTTGCGATGCTCTTCGTCCTGTTCGACGTCGAGGCGGCGTTCCTGATCCCCTGGGCCGTGGCCTTCCGCGACCTGGTCGGCCAGGGGATGCTGCTGGTGGCCGCCATCGACATCCTGGTCTTCTTCGGGGTGATCGGCTCGGCCCTGGTGTATGCCTGGAGAAAGGGTGCCATGAAATGGGTCTGATGGACAGGATCCCGGCCTACGTCAATCGCCTGCCCGGAGGCGCCGTGGTGATGGCCCCGGTGGACTGGGCGATCAACGAGGTCCAGGCCTCCTCGATGTGGTACATGCTCTTCGGGCTGGCCTGCTGTGCGATCGAACTGATGGCCACCGGCGCGGCCCGGTACGACTTCGACCGACTCGGCATGATCTTCCGGGCCACCCCGCGCCAGTCCGACCTGATGATCGTGGCCGGGACCCTGACCCTGAAGATGGCCCCGCGCGTCAAGCTGCTGCACGAGCAGATGGCCGAACCCCGCTACGTGATCGCCATGGGCGGATGCACCACCTACGGCGGCCCCTTCTACCACGACGGATACTCGGTCCTGAAGGGCGTGGACAAGATCATCCCGGTGGACGTCTATATCGCCGGGTGCCCTCCCCGCCCCGAGGCCCTGCTGAACGGGTGCCTGGCGATGCAGGATAGGATCCGCAAACACAGGCTGGGGCAGGAACGCGGCCCCGCGATCCGCATCCCGGCCGACGCCGGACGCCTGGTCACGCCCCAGGTGCCCGGCGGCCTGCAGATTCCTGGTGGAGGCCAGCCCCCCCGATGAACCTGGACGAATTCCGACTGGCCCTGAAGGCCCGCTTCCCCAACCTGGAATTCCAACCGGATCCGGTCAACCCGCAGGCCCTGAGGATGCCTGTTGCAGGCGTGCCCACGGTCTTCCAGTGGTTGCGGGATGCCTCCGAGACGCGGATGGAATCCCTGGAGTTCAGCACGGCCGCGGACTACCCGCCCACCCACCTGGCGCTGGTCTGCTACCTGTATTCCTACACCCACCGGCACCGCCTGGCGCTGAAGGTGGACCTGCCTCGCGATGGCGCCACGATCCCGACCCTCTCCCACCTGTGGCCGAACGCCGACTGGAACGAGCGTGAGATCTACGACCTCTTCGGCGTCTTCTTCGAGGGGCATCCCGACCTGCGGCGGATCATGATGCCCGAGGACTGGGAGGGCCACCCGCTGCGCAAGGACTACAGCCACCCCAACCTGACCCCCCGGCCCGATTGACAGGACGTTGCCGAAGATGAGCCAGATCTTTCCAGAGAACCCGGAACTCAAGACCGAGGAGTTCGAGCTGAACATGGGACCGCAGCACCCCTCGACCCATGGGGTGCTGCGCCTGGTGCTGACCCTGGACGGCGAGCGCGTGGTGCGTTGTCGCCCCGAGGTGGGGTTCCTGCATCGCTCGATCGAGAAGATGGCCGAGAACCGGACCTTCACCCAGGTGATCCCGGTGACCGACCGCCTGGACTACTGCACCTCGATGACCTCCAACTACGTCTACGTCATGGCGGTCGAGGAACTGGCGGACATCACCCCTCCACCTCGCGCGCAGTACATCCGGGTGATCATGAGCGAGCTCAACCGGATCGCCTCGCACCTCCTGTGGTACGGCACCTTCGCCCTGGAGGTGGGGGCCACCACCCCCTTCATCTACGGTTTCCGCGACCGCGAGAAGGTGCTGGACCTCTTCGAGTACACCTGCGGGGCCCGGTTGCTGTACAACTACCTGCGCCTCGGGGGCGTCTCGGCGGATCTGAAGGAAGACTTCTGTGACCGCATGCTCGGCTTCCTGGACGAGTGGGAACCCCTGATCAAGGAATACGAGGATCTGCTCGACGAGAACCCCATCTTCTACAACCGGACGAAGGGGGTCGGGGTCCTGCCCCCCGAGATCGCCCTGGGCTACGGAGTCAGCGGGCCCAACCTGCGGGCCTCCGGGATGGCCCGGGACGTGCGCCGCGAGCACCCCTACGCGGTCTACCCCGAGCTGGATTTCGACATCCCCGTGCGCACCGAGGGCGACGTCTTCGCGCGCTACCGGATCCGCATGGACGAATTGCGCCAGAGCGCCCGGATCCTGCGCCAGTGCGCCGAGAAGCTGCCCAAGGGCCCCTACTGGGACAAGCAACCCCTGCGAACCGTGGTGCCCGAGGGTGAGACCTACGTGCACATCGAGTCTCCTCGCGGCGACATCGGCTGCTACCTGGTCTCGCAGGGCCAGGACAAGCCCTATCGCTGCAAATTCCGGACCCCTTCCTTCTGCCACATCGGGGTCTTCCGGCACCTGGTGCGCGACTGCCTGCTGCCCGACATCGTGGCCATCTGTGCCAGTTTCGACGTGGTGCTGCCCGAGACGGATCGCTAGAAGGTTCGCGAGGAGACGACCGTGGAACCGATATTCGAACAGTTCATCCGGGACCTGACCGGGGGCTTCCAGGTCCCGCTCTGGGGCACGATGCTGGTGGCCCTGGTGGGGGTTCTGGCCTTCATCGCCCTGAACGCCATGTTCCTGATCTGGCTGGAGCGCAAGATCTGCGGCCGGATCCAGCGGCGGCTGGGCCCGATGCTGACGGGCCCCAAGTCCTGGGCCATGTTCTCGATGTGGACGGGCGGCTGGATGCAGACCCCCTGCGACTCGCTCAAGCTGCTCTTCAAGGAGGACATCATCCCGGCCGGGGTCGACCGCTTCGGCTTCATGCTGGCCCCGGTCCTGGTGTTCATGGCGGCGCTGGCCGTCTACGTGCCCCTGCCGATCTCCGCGACGCACCACGCTCAACCCGGCGCGACGGTGCTGGCCGTCGCCGACCTGGACATCGGGCTGCTCTACCTGGTGGCCGTGACCTCGCTGACGATCCTCTCGATCCTCACGGCGGGCTGGGCTTCGAACAACAAGTACAGCCTGTTGGGGGGCATGCGGGCCGGCGTGCAGATGCTGTCCTACGAGATCCCCATGGTCTTCGCCCTGATGGGACCCATGGTGCTGGCCGGCTCGCTGTCGCTGGCCGACGTGGTCGAGATGCAGCAGCAGGGCCTCTTCGGCGTGCCCCTGCTGGGCTGGTTCCTGGTTCCCAGTTTCCTGGGCGCCCTGGTCTATCTGGTGTGTGCGGTGGCCGAAACCAACCGCCCCCCCTTCGACCTGCCCGAGGCCGAGCAGGAACTGGTCGCCGGCTTCAGCACCGAGTACACGGCCATGCGCTTCGCGATGTTCTACCTGGCCGAGTTCTCCAACGCCTTCGTGGTCTGCATGATCTTCACGGCGGTCTTCCTGGGCGGGTGGACGCTGCCCTGGGTCAACCCGCCGGCCACCCTGAGCCTGGGCTTCTTCACCCTGCCCTACTTCGATCTGCTCTTCGGGATGGCCGTCTTCTTTGCCAAGGCCTACGCGATGATGCTGCTGCTGATGTGGATCCGCTGGACCTTCCCGCGCCTTCGTCCCGACCACCTGATGACCTTCGGCTGGAAGTTCCTGCTGCCGGTCGCGTTCCTGAACCTGGTGGTCTGCGCCGTGCTGGCCGCTCTTCACCAGCTCTACTTCGGAGGCAACGCCGGATGATCTTCGACCCCAATCCCCTGGCCTTCTGGATCCTGGCGGCGCTGGTCACGGGCTGCGCCCTGGCCGCGGTGCGGGCCCGCAAGCTGTACCACGCGGGGCTGGGCCTGGTCGGCTCGCTCTTCGGGGTGGCCGGGCTGTACGCGCTGCTGCAGGCCCACTTCCTGGCGGGCCTGCAGGTCCTGGTCTACGTGGGGGCCATCTCGGTCATGCTGCTCTTTGCGATCATGTTGACCCAGGACATGATGACGCCCAAACCCGGCACCTTGACCACCCAACCCTGGGCGGCCGGGGGCCTGTGCGCGATGCTGCTGGCCCTCCTGGTGGGCGGGACGCTGAGCTCCGCCTGGGTGACCGCCCCGGACACCTCGATCAACCCGGTCTGGAGCCAGGGTTCGGGATACGCCAGTGCCGAGGCCATCCCCAGCGTGAAGGCCCTGGCCCACCGCTTCCTGGACCCCTTCACCCTGCCCTTCGAAATGGTGTCGGTCATGATCCTGGTCGCCCTGATCGGGGCCCTGGTCCTGGCCCGCAAGGACGAACCCCGGGCCCACACCCCAAAGACCCCTGAGGAGAGCGCGCCGTGAGCCCTGTCGGATTGAACCACTTCCTGGTCCTGGCTGCCGTGCTCTTCACGATCGGCACCTTCGGGGTGCTGACCCGGCGCAACGCCATCGCCGTGCTGATGAGCCTGGAACTGATGTTCAACGCCGTGAACCTGAACCTGGTGGCCTTCGCCCGCTACCTGCCGAATCTGGACGGCGTTCTCCTGGCGACCTTCGTGATCGCCGTGGCCGCCGCCGAGGCCGCCGTGGGGGTGGCCCTGGTCCTGTCCATCTACCGCAACTTCCGCCACATCGACCTGGACCGGGTCGACACGATGAAAGGCTAGTCCCGTGCCCGAGCACCTCGCCGCCGTCGCTCTGGAGGGAGCCGCCACCAAGGTCTGGCTGGTCCCCCTCCTCCCCTTCCTGGCCTTCCTGGTCATCTCGCTGGTCACCCGCCCCTGGGGCCGGGTGTCGGCGGGTATCTCGATCCTGGCCCTGGCCGGGTCGCTGCTGGTCTCGACCCAGGTCTTCCTGCAACGGATCACCGGGGGAGGCCCTCCCATGCAGGAGGCCTGGCCCTGGATCCGTCTGGACCCCGCCCACCCCCTGGGATCGATCCAGGTCGGCCTCCTGGTGGACAACCTTTCGGCCCTGATGCTCCTGATGGTCTGCTTCGTGGGCCTGTGCATCCAGGTCTACTCGACGGCCTACATCCAGACCGAAATCGGCCACTTCCCCACCCAGGGTTCGGCCTCGATGTCCCGCTTCTTCGCCTACCTTTCGCTGTTCTGCTTCTCGATGCTGGGACTGGTGCTGTCCCAGAACCTGCTGCAGATCTACATCTTCTGGGAGCTGGTCGGAGTCTGCTCGTACCTGCTGATCGGGTTCTGGTACTTCAAGCACAGCGCCGCAGAGGCGTGCAAGAAGGCCTTCGTGGTCACCCGCTTCGGTGACCTGGGCTTCCTGATGGGCATCCTGATGCTGGGAGTGGCGTTGAAGGGCTTCGATTTCGTCGGCCTGGCCGGGCACTTCAGCCAGGGCCTGCCCTCCGGACTGACGGCGGGCTTCGTGGCCCTGGCGGCCATCCTGATCTTCTGCGGCGCCGTGGGCAAGAGCGCCCAGTTCCCCCTGCAGGTCTGGCTGCCCGACGCCATGGAGGGTCCCACCCCGGTCTCAGCGCTGATCCACGCGGCCACGATGGTGGCGGCCGGTGTCTACCTGGTGGCCCGGATCTTCCCGGTCTTCCACCCCGCCGGTCAGGTGGGCGAGGCGGCCATGGTGGTGGCCTGGATCGGAGCCGCGACGGCCCTGATGGCCGCCACCATCGCGGTGGTCCAGAACGACATCAAGCGGGTGCTGGCCTACTCGACCATCTCGCAACTGGGCTTCATGATGGCCGCCCTGGGCATCGGCGCCTACACCGCCGGCAGCTTCCACCTGATCACCCACGCCTTCTTCAAAGCCCTCCTGTTCCTGGGCTCAGGCGCGGTGATCGTGGCCTGTCACTCCAACGACATGTGGCGGATGGGCGGCCTGCGCAGGCACCTGCCCTTCACCTGGTTCGCCTTCCTGATGGGCTGTCTGGCCCTGGCCGGCGTCCCCCCCATGGCAGGCTTCTGGTCCAAGGACGAGATCCTGGCCTTCGTGCACGCGGCTCCCGGCGGGACCGCCATCTACCTGGTCCTGACCTTCTCGGCCTTCCTGACGGCCTTCTACGTGACCCGGATGTACTTCATCGCCTTCGAAGGCCCCTACCGGGGCCAGGACGAGGCGCCCGAAGACCTGGCCGGACCGGTGCCTCCCACCGCGCTGCCGGCCCCCTTCCCCACCTCGCAGGCCCTGGACGTGCGGCAGGACTGGACCGAGGAGATGGCGGCGGCCGGTCCCGACGGCCTCCCTCCGGCCTGCCTGGGGGCTGGAATGGAACGCGTCCCCCACGGCCACCCCACCCCCCGCGAGGTCAGCCCCCTGATGTGGGGCCCCCTCCTGGTCCTGGCGGCCTTCGCCGTCTTCCTGGGCTTTGCCGGGGTCCCGACCGGGGTCGGTCTGGGCCTTCCCAACTACGTCGAGGGCTTCCTCCACCCGCCCGGGGCAGGCCACCCCCACGACTTCTCGTGGAGCCCCATGGTGACCAGCACCCTGGTGGCCCTGGCCGGCATCGCCCTGGCGGCGCTCCTCTTCGCCGGCGATGCCGCCCGGGGCGAAAGGCGCCTGCGCCGCCTGCTGGGCCCCCTGTGGCCCTTCCTGCAGCAGAAGTGGTACATGGATCACCTGTGGGCGCGCCTGCTGGCCGGAACGATGTACGCCGCGGCTCGCCTCTGCGCCTGGCTGGACGCCCAGGTCGTCGACGGGGCGGTCCTGGGCCTGGCCCGGTTCACCGGGACCTGCGGCCTCTGGATGCGGGACGAGCACACCGGCAAGGTCCAACACTACGCCCTGCTGCTGCTGCTGGCCTTGGTGGTCCTGGCCGTGGGCATCGGCTTCTTGGAGCCCGGTTTCTTCACCAGCCGGCAGTTCCTGATCCAGATGATGGAGGGCAGATGATGGAGGGCAGCCGATGAACGCCCAGGACCGCCCGGCGGCGTCCGACGACTTCCAGCGACAAGGTAGCCACCCCCGATGGAACTGACCAACCTCTTGGACCGCCTCCCGCTCTTGAGCCTGGTGACCCTGGCCCCCCTGGCCGGGGCCCTGGTCACCCTGTGCCTGCCGGAACGGTCGGTGCGCGCCATCCAAGGCGTGGCCCTGACGGCGACGGGCTTCTCCCTGGCCCTGGCCGCCTGGCTCTACTCCCGCCTCTCGGCCTTCCCCGACACCGCCGGCTTCCTGTGGCAGGAGAACCGTGCCTGGCTGCCCGAGTTCGGCATCCAATACCACCTGGGGGTGGACGGCCTTTCCCTGCCCATGGTGCTGCTTTCCGGGATCATCTGCTTCGCAGCAGCCCTGATCTCGCTGCAGATCGACTTCCGCCAGCGCGAGTACTTCGCCCTGGCCCTGACGGCGATGAGCGGGGTCTTCGGGGTCTTCACCTCGCTGGATCTCTTCTTCCTGATCCTGTTCTACGAGATGGCCTCGATCCCGATGTTCTTCCTGGTGGGCATCTGGGGTTCGGACAAGGCCGGGGTGGGCCGACCGATCCGGCGCGAAGAGGCCGCCATGAAGCTGCTGGTCTACCTGCAGTTGGGGGGCGGCCTGGTGCTGCTGGGCATCCTGGGGCTGTACTTCCTGTCGGGCCAGAACACCTTCGACTACCCGGAACTGCTGCGCCACGGCGTGGCTCGTCAGCACCAATCCTGGCTCTTCCTGGTGATCTTCCTGGGCTTCGCCATCGAGGCGGGCCTGGTTCCCTTCCACACCTGGCTTCCCGACGGCCACTCCTCGGCTCCGACGGCGCTGTCGATGATGCTGGCCGGCGTGCTGCTGAAGATGGGCGGCTACGGTATCCTGCGCCTGGCGGTGGGACTGCTGCCCGAGGGGGCCAGGGTGTGGCTCCCGATCGTCGGTGTCCTGGCGGTGGTGAACATCCTCTACGGAGCCCTGTGCGCCCTGAGGCAGACCGACGTCAAGCTGATGATCGCCTACTCCTCGGTCAGCCACATGGGCATCGTCTTCCTGGGCACCTCCAGCATGGCCTGGCCCGACCTGGGCACCGGGGCCCTCTTCGGAGCCAACGGCGCCGTCTTCCAGATGTTCTCGCACGGAGTGATCACGGCCCTGCTCTTCGGTCTGGCCGGGACGGTCTACCTGGTCACCCACTCCCGCGACATGACGGGCTGGGGTGGCCTGGCCAACCGGATGCCCTGGATCGCCACGGTCTACGTGCTGGGGGCCCTGGGATCCCTGGGACTGCCTGGCATGTCGGGCTTCGTGGCCGAACTGATGGTCTTCGTCGGGACCTGGCAGCAACGCCCGATCCTGGCCGTCCTGGCCATCTCGGGGCTGGTGATCACCGCGACCTACCTGCTGCGTTCGGTGCAGTTCGCCTTCTACGGACCCCTGAACCCCAAGTACCGGGACGTGCGGGACGCCCGTCTGGCCGAGAAGCTACCGCTGGGCCTGCTGGCCCTGACCACCCTGGCCTTCGGCCTGGCTCCCCGCCTGCTGACCGACGTCACCACGCCGGCCCTGCAGGAGATCCTCAAGCGCCTGACCCTGTAGGCGCGGCGACCAGAGAGAGAGACCGTCGTGACAAATGCGCTGACGATGCTGCAGGCCATGACCCCCGAGGTCGTGGTGACCTGCACGGCCTTCCTGGTGATGGCCCTGGACCTGCGCCAGGATCCCAAGCCGCGGGCCCAAGGCCTGGTGGCCGTCTTCGGATTGCTGGCCGCCGCCCTGGCCACGCTCCCAGACTGGCTGGACACGGCCCCCACGAACCAGACCCTGACCCTGTGGGGGGGAATCTTCGTCGCCGACCCCCTGTCCGTGGTCTTCCGCTCGCTGGCCTGCCTGACCGGGGCCCTGGTCCTGCTCTTCTCGTTGGACGCGGTGGAGGCCGAGCGGCAGCACCCGGGGGACTTCGTCACCCTGGTCCCCTTCGTGGTCCTGGGCCTGATGCTGTCGGTCGGGACCGCCGAGTTGCTGACCTTCTTCCTGGCCTTCGAGATCCTCTCGCTGCCCCTCTACCTGATGGCCGCCTGGCACAAGCGGCAGAAGGCCTCGGCCGAAGCCGGTCTGAAGTACTTCGTGAACGGCGCCGTGGCCTCGGCGGTGATGCTCTATGGCATCAGCCTGATCTTCGGGACCGTCGGCACCACCTTCTTGCTGGACATCCCCGCGAAGTATGAAACCCTGACGGCGCCTCCCCAGGCCTTCGTCCTGGGCTGCCTGATGCTGCTGGCCGGGCTGGCCTTCAAGATCGCGGCCGCCCCCTTCCATCTGTGGGCCCCGGACGTCTACCAGGGGGCGCCCCGCCCCGCAGGCATGTTCATCTCCACGGCCCCCAAGGCGGCCATGATCGCCGTACTCCTGCGCCTGTTCTGCGGCGCCCTGGCCCTGCAGTCGCGGGACTTCCGACTGGCCGAGGTCTTCGTGGTGCTGTTCGCGGCGCTGGCCATCCTCTCGATGTCCTGGGGCAACCTGGTGGCCCTGGCCCAGACCGACATCAAGCGCCTGATGGCCTACTCGGGGATCGCCCAGATCGGCTACACCCTGCTGGGCGTGCTGGCCACCTCGCGTGCCGGAGCCGGGGGCGAGGGGGCCGCGGCCGCCATCTACTACGTGGTGGTCTACAGCTTCGCCAACCTGGCGGCCTGGGGCGTGATCGTCCTGGTCGGCTGGCGGACCGGCAGCGACCGGATCCAGGACTACGCGGGCCTGGCCCGGCGCAGCCCCTTCCTGGCGTTCGCGCTGCTGGTTTCCTTCCTGTCCCTGGCCGGTGCCCCGCCCCTGGCCGGCTTCGTCGGCAAGTTCTATCTGTTCCGCGCCGTCTGGGAAGCCCAGAACGCCTGGTGGTGGCTGGTGCTGATCGCCATCCTGAACTCGGTGATCTCGCTATACTACTATTTCGGAGTCCTCAAACCCGTCTACTTCGACGCCCCGCGGGGCGACGACACGCCCCTGCCGGTACCCTGGATGGTCCGCACGGGCCTCGTCGTATGCCTGGCCGTGGTGATGGTCCTGGGCTTGTGCCCGGGCCTGACCCGGATGACGCTGGAGGCCGGCGCCGCCGTCCTGCCGCTGCCCACCGTGCCCTGAGAAGCTCGGTCACTCGAGGGGGCGTGGGGGCGCGACGCCAGCCGGCCCCCACGCTCAGGCCGGGAGCCGCACCGGGGCGGGGACGATCGCTTGAGGCCCGGGCCAGCGCGACTCAGACCTCGGCCGCCCGCCCTCCCAGGCGCTGCAGGGCCTCTCGGGCAGCGTTCTCCAGTTCCTCACAGCCCGAACCCAGGCCAGCCTGCAGCAGCGGATCGGCCCCGGGCCCCAGGATCCGGACGGACTCGCGCAGGAGCTCCATGCGCCGACCCGCCCCCCGGGGGCGCCGCATCATGGCCAGCAGCTCGGGGACCAGTTCGGCCCCGAACTTGCGCAGGAGCCACAGGGCGACCTCACCGTCCGCCTCCTCGGTGCGCAGCACCTCCCGCCCCACCTCCAACATGCGCTCGCGGTAACGCCCGGGGAATCGGCGGAACACGGCACGGGTCAGGCGGAATCGCGCCAGGGGACCCGTGGCGGACTCGGCCGCCGCCGCAACGGGTGCTTCGAATCGCTTGGGGTCAGCCTCCATCATCGCGTCGGCCGTTTCGTCAGCCGGATGGTCCCCGGGGAGGACACCGGCCCCAGCCAGGAAGGAGCCGGCCACCCGCGCGAGGCGGTCTGGTTCCTCGACCAGGAGAACGGCGACCAGGTCCCGACAGCGCTGCCGGGCCTGCGCCGGGTCGCAAAGCACCTGGTTGAGGGACTCGAGAAGTTGCTCGTCCGAGAGGTTCTTGTACTGCATACCCTCGGGGTTCGAGGCCACGAACCCCGCCCCCTGCGCCGCCAGGCGAGGCGGCAGGGTTCCGGCCCGGCAGCGGGCAATTCCCCCGGCCATGGAGGATCCCGCCGTTGCCGTCGTTGGAGGCGGGCCCGCAGGGTTGATGGCCGCCGAGGCCCTCGACTCCCTGGGGGTCCAGGTTGCCGTCTTCGACCAGATGGCCACCGTGGGCCGCAAGTTCCTCACAGCCGGTCGCGGGGGCCTGAACCTGACCCACTCCGAGCCCCTGGAGCGCTTCCTGGAGCGCTACGGCCCGGCCCGCCCGAGGTTGGAGCCCGTCTTGCGGGCCTTCGGGCCCGCCGAACTGCGCCGCTGGGCCGCCGACCTGGGCGTCGCAACCTTCGTCGGCACATCCGGCAGGGTCTTTCCAGAGGGGATGAAGGCAGCTCCCCTGCTGCGGCGCTGGGTGAACCGCCTGCGCCGTCAGGGAGTCGTCTTCCGCAACTCGTGCCGCCTGGTGGGGTGGAGCCAGGACCTGGAGTTGGAGTTCGAAACGCCCCAGGGCCGCCAGTCGGTGACCCCCCGGGCCGTGATCCTGGCGACGGGAGGGGCCAGTTGGAAGCGGCTGGGTTCCGACGGCGCGTGGGTCCCCCTCCTGACGGCCCGAGGGGTCGGGGTGGCCCCCTGGCGGCCCGCCAACTGCGGCTTCGAGGTGCCCTGGAGCGCCCACTTCCGGGAGCGCTTCGCGGGGACACCCGTCAAGTCAGTGGCCGCAGCCCTTCCGGGCGGGCCCCGTCGGAAGGGTGAGTTCGTGGTCACCGGGTCCGGGGTTGAGGGCAGCCTGATCGACGCCTTCTCCGCCGCCCTGCGAGACGAACTCGGGCGGTCCGGCACGGCGGAACTGATCCTGGACCTCGTGCCCGGACGGGACGCCGA
>CAZQPM010000084.1:0-12886 GCA_964595195.1 uncultured Burkholderiales bacterium
GCCCATCATTTCCCAGTGGCCGGTCACCGTGTCCTTGCCGCCCATGGACCGTTCCTGGAGGCGGCCGAACGACCCCAGGGGTCGGGCCACCGGGGCGCCCCCCAGAAGGTCCAGGGCGTTGCCCAGGCCCAGCGAGCGCAGGTTGGGGATCGCCAGACCCCCCACGGCCCGGGCCACATTCACCAGCGTGTTTCCCCGGTTGGCGCCCGTGTCTCCAAAGAGCTCGGCGTCGGGGGCGGTGCCGGCGCCGCAGCCATCCATGACGAGAAGGAAGGTGCGTTCGATCATGGACAGCCAATACGAGAACGGCAGGGCTCCTCCTGCGCCGAACGGGTCCTTCAGCGCGGGCTGCGCCGCCAGCGCAAGCGCAACCTCGCGCGCGCCCGGCGCGCCAGGTCCAGGCTGCCGACCACGACCGGTCCCAGGGCCAGGGTCAGCACCGAGGCGACCATCGTTGCGAAGAGCAGGAAGACGAGCAGGTCGACCAGGAAGGAGAGGACGCCTGTCAGATCCGACACCGCCACACCTCTGCCGCACCGTCACCCGTGGAGCCCGCCCCCGAAGCAGTTCGCACAGGGCTGCGCCTGCCTTGATTGTAGCACAAGGCCCGGGACTTCGAGGGATGGGAGGGGATCGAGCCCTTACAGGGGGCGAGCCTGGCAGACGTCCCGCAGCAGCGAGGTCAGCAACCGCTGCCCCTCGCGCAGGGCGCTCACCTCCACCCATTCCACCGCCTGGTGGGCCCGGGCCGGGTCGCCGGGGCCGAAGTTGATGGCGGGGATCCCCCGCGCGGTCAGGCGGGCCAGGTCCGTGAAGGCCTGCTTGGGGCGGATCTGAAGGTTGCGCAGCCGGACCCATTCCCGGACCAGGGGGTGGTCCAGGCAGACGGATCCTGCGCCGCAGGAATCGGTGACCTCCACCCGGGCCAGGTCTCCCACCAGGCGGCGCAACTCCTCCACGGCTTCGTCCTCGCTGCGCCCCGGCGCGAAACGGACGTTGACGTTCAGTTCGAAACGATCCGGCACCACGTTCGCGGCGTTGCTGGTGTGCGCCGTGGTGACCGACATGACCTCGTAGTAGGTCAGGCCCTCGACGACCTTCTCCCGCCGCGGCTGGTCGCGCAGGCGTTCCAGCAGCGGCAGGGCCCGGTAGATGGCGTTCTGGCCCTGCCAGGGGCGGGCCGAGTGGGCTCGGCGTCCCTCCACGACGACGCGGGCGTGCAGTCCGCCCAGGCAGCCCGCCTCGATGTGGTTGTCGGTGGGCTCCAGGATGACCGCCAGGTCCATCGGGGGCAACAGGTCCATCACCTCGCGCAGGCCGTTGCCCTGATCCGGGCCCTCCTCACCGGCATAGAAGACCACCACCAGGTCGCAGTTGTGGCGGTCGCGCTCTTCCAGGGCGGCCATCATCAGGGCCAGTCCGGCCTTCATGTCGCTGGCGCCGCAGCCATGGATGCGTCCGCCCTCGGCGCCCAGGGGCTGGTCGGGATCGGCCGGAACCGTGTCCAGGTGACCGACCAGGCCGATCACCGGGCGGTCGCCTCGGGGGGGCGGCGCCAGGAGAAGGTTCTGGCCGCACCGCCGCAGGGGCGTCCCCAGGCCCTGCGCCCATCGTTCCAGGTAGTCGCACAGGGCTCCCTCCTGGCCGGTGGGGCTGGGGATCGAGACCAGTTCCAGGGTCCGGCGGGCGAGGTCCGGGTTCATACGGGCACCGCGAAGTCGCGCAGGGCTTCGTTCAGGCTGGTCTTGAGGTCCGTCGAGGCCCGGCGCTGGCCGATGACCAGGGCGCAGGGGACCCCGAACTCGCCCGCCGGGAACCGCTTGGGCATGGTCCCGGGGATCACCACCGAGCGCGCCGGCACCCGGCCGCGGGTGATCACGGGCTCGGTCCCGGTGACGTCCACGATCGGAGTCGAGGCCGTCAGCACGACGTTGGCGCCCAGAACGGCCTCGGCCTCGACCCGGACCCCCTCCACGATGATGCAGCGTGACCCGATGAAGGCGCCGTCCTCGACGATGACCGGGCAGGCTGAGGGGGGCTCCAGCACCCCTCCCAGGCCGACCCCGCCCGACAGGTGCACGTGGTGGCCGACCTGGGCGCAACTGCCCACGGTGGCCCAGGTGTCGACCATGGTGCCCTGGCCCACCCGGGCCCCGATGTTCACGTAGCCGGGCATCAGGATCACCCCGGGCTCCAGGAACGAGCCGTAGCGCGCCACACCGGGCGGGACCACGCGCACGCCGGCCCGGGCCAGGTCCCGTTTCAGTGGGATCTTGTCGTGGAACTCGAAGGGCCCGACCTCCATCACCTGCATCGGGGCCAGCGCGAAGTACAGCAGCACCGCCTGCTTGACCCAGGTCTGCACGACCCATTCGGCTCCGACCTTCTCGGCCACGCGGATCTCGCCTCGGTCCAGGGCGGCCACGGTGGCCAGCACGGCCTCCCGGGCCTGTGGCAGCAGGGTGCGGTCTTCGAAGGCGGCGGCGATCAGTCGGGCGTCCATGCCCGGCTGCTTCCATCCTGGCGCCGAAGTTCCTGGAAACGGCTTCAGCGCGGCAGGTCGGCGTGCAGGGGGAGCAGCAGCGCCAGGCCCGCCGCGAGGACGGCGACCAGGCCCAGGATGCCTCCGTAGGGAGCCCCGAAGGCCCCGACCAGCAGGGCGAAGCAGGCCGGGGTCAGGAAGCTGACGGCCCGGCCCGTGGTGGCATACAAGCCGAAGATCTCACCCTCCCGACCCTCGGGAGCCAGGCGTCCCAGGAAGGCCCGCGCCGAGGCCTGGGCCGGACCCACGAAGAAGGTCATGGCCAGGCCTCCCATCCAGAAGGCCCGCGGACCCCCGTCGTGGCAGGCGAAGAGTGCCAGCCCCGCCAGGACCAGGCCCGTCAGCGAGCCGACGATGACGCGCTTGGGACCGAAGCGGTCGTCCAGGACACCGCTCAGGAACACGCCGGTCCCGGCGACCAGGTTGCTGGCGATCGCGAAGACCAGGATCTCGTCTCCGGCCATGCCGAAGACCGTCCCAGCCAGGATGCCGCCGAAGGCGAAGACCCCCGCCAGGCCGTCGCGGAAGACCGCGCTGGCCACCAGGAAGTAGAAGGTCGGGCGGGCCTCGCGATACAGTTCCGCGATCCGGGCGAAGAGGCGCCGGTAGGAGCCGACCAGGCCCAGGCGGGCCTCGGGGTCGCTGGCCCGGTTCTCGGGTACGGCCAGGAACACGGGGATCGCGAAGACCAGGGCCCACAGGGCGGCCAGAACGGCGATCACCCGGACGTTCATCCCCTCCCGGCTGGTGACGCCCAACCAGTAGGGGCCGTCCCCCTGGATGAAGCCGACCAGGGCCAGCATCAGGACCACGATTCCCCCCACGTAGCCCATGCCCCAGCCGAAGCCGCTGATCCGCCCCATGGTCTGGGGCGTGGAGATCTGGACGAGCATGGCGTTGTAGTTGACGCCGGCCATCTCATAGAAGATGTTGGCCAGCGTCAACAGGGCCACGCCGGGCAGGAAGTAGCCCGGCTGCCCCTTGATGAAGAACATGCTGAGCATCAGGGCGATCACGATCCCGGTGTTCAGGCCCAGCCACAGTTTGCGCCTTCCGCCCGAGTCGGTTCGCTGGCCGACCACGGGAGCCAGCAGGGCCACGCTCAGGCCGCCGATGGCCAGGCCCCAGCCCACCTGGGAGGTCAGGCCGGCGATGGCGGCGTCGAAGGCCTCCTTGACGGCTCCGCTGGCCCCTGCCGCGCCGCCCGCCGCCTGATAGGCCGAGGCCAGGGCGGGGTCGATGAAGTAGCTCGAGGTCAGGTAGCGGGCGAATACGAAGGTCGTGATCAGCACGCTGAAGGCCGAGGTTCCCCAGTCCCAGAGGGCCCAGGCCAGGACCTGGCGGCGGGATACAGTCTTGGGCTCTTGGGCACGCACGGGTCGGGTCGAGGCCTCCGGGGCGGCCATCCATGGCCGCGGCCCCTCTCTTCCCGGCCGTGACCCCGGGCGCCTGCCGGGCCCCGGTCCTCGGTGGGTCGGATGGCCGGCCCGGACGTCCGGATGACCGCAGGCCCCCGACAAGTTGCAGGGCCCGCACCCATCAGGAGGCGCGGGCCCTGCGATCAGGCGTGGTGGTCAGGCGTCAGGGCACGACCACCACGCGGTCGGTGGCGCCCCGGCCGAAGGTCTCGGGGTGGTACATCTCCTCAGCCTTCGGGGGCGGGACGACGAACTGGCCGGGCGTGGTCGCCCGAGCGACGTAGGTATACTGGTAGACCCCCTCCCACAGCAGGGAGGTGAAGGCCTCGGCGCGCTCGTCCCGCAGGTTCTCGTGTTCGTACCAGGGGCCCCACCAGCGCCAGTAACCCTGTCGGCCGCGGTCCTTCGAGTCCTCCTCGGGGATCTTCTCGGTGACCGCCAGCGAGG
The DNA here is from genome assembly GCA_964595195.1 of uncultured Burkholderiales bacterium. GTDB lineage: Bacteria > Vulcanimicrobiota > Xenobia > Xenobiales > Xenobiaceae > CAZQPM01. The sequence goes on from CAZQPM010000084.1 coordinate 4,408, forward strand.
CGTTCAGGGGCTCGAGGCCGGCGGGAAGCGGGTCCACCAGGGCCACGTGGTAGCGGCGCGAGGGGGCCACCATGGTCACCCGACTGCGCACCCGCGCTCCGGCCCGGATCCGCCAGGTGCCATCGGCGTTGCGGCTGACGTCCTGCGGGTTGTCGACCGCCTCGTAGGTCCTCTGGACGGTGAAGCCGTGGTCGGCGGGGCTCAGGTTCAGGTCCTTGGGAGCATAGCGCATCCCGATCCGGTAGTACAGGCGGCCCGGTCCGTCCTTGGCCAGCACCAGGTCCTGCCGGCCCTTACCCGACAGCCAGGCCATCGGAACCTCGGTGTGCTGGCGGTCGGCGGAACGACCCTGGAACTTCTGTTCCCCGGCGAAGGCCTGGCCCAGCCAGACCCGGGCCACGAAGTTCGGGGTCACCTTCTCGTAGGTCTGGAAGTAGCGGTCCAGGGCCAGCAGGATGAAGGCGTTCTCCTGGGTGTTGCCCCAGCGGCCCCGGGTGCGGTGGTCCAGGAGGCCCCGCACCAGCTTGGGGATGAGGTCGCTTTCGGGCTGGTCCTGGATCAGGGCATCCAGCAGGACCCCGTCGGCCCTGCGGTCGGAGGAGAGCAGCAGGTAGTCCTGGTCGGAGTAGGAGGTCACGAAGTGGGCGTTGCCCGCCGTCTCCGAGACGCGGTTGCCCAGGTGGCGGCGGATTTCGGTCACGGTCGGAGCCGAGCCCGGATCCTTGGAGAGGGTCGGCAGGATCCAGCCCACGGCCTCCAGGGAGAGGCCATCCAGGCCGGCTTCCTTGACCAGGCTCCGAGCCCGACCCGGATCCGGGTCGCCTGAGGCGTGCCGCACGTTCAGGGCATAGGCGACCAGGGCCCGGCGGCTCTGGGCGCTGTAGTCCGAGGGGATGTGCTGTTCGATGCTCCGCAGGTAGGCCTTCGAGCGGTCCAGCATCGGCTGGGGGACCCGGAAGCCCTTGGCCCGGGCGCGCACCAGGGCGTGGGCCGCGTGGATGCTGACGTAGGGGAATTCGCGGTCGTCCCGGCGCCAGAAGCCGAAGCCTCCGTCGGGCCGCTGCAGGTTGCGCAGGTGCTCGACGTCCCGGTCGACGGCGGCCACCATCTCCTTGGCCGAGGGCAGACCCTCGGCCTGGAAGGCCTCCAGGACGTCCTTCAGGGCCGCCACGGCCAGGACCCGCGACGAGATCTGCTCGGCGCACTCGAAGGGGTAGGCCACCAGGTACAGGACCGCGTCGGTCAGCTCCTGCAGGGCCGTCGAGGTCGTGGTGATCTCCAGGCCGCCGAACTGGGGCCAGACCTCACCCGGGGCCTGGACCGGCTGGACCATGGCCTTCGAGTCGATCTGGCCGTAGGTGGCGAAGGCCTCGCTGGTGGCCGGCGTCCAGACCGGCAGGGTCACCTCGGCGGCGTCGGCGAACGTCCCGCTGGCCACCCCCACCTGGAAGGCGGCCTGGCCGGCCCTGTCGGCTGCGGCGGGGAAGCGCACCTCGACGCGGTCGTTGGCCGGAACGGTCAGCTTGCGGCCGGCCCCCTCGGTCAACTGCAGGTTGCGGGTGCGCAGCGCCACCTGCACCTGCAGGGGTTGGTCGGTCTGGTTCTGCAGGACCACCGGCAGTTCCAGGCGGTCCCCGAAGTTCAGGAAGCGCGGGGCCGAGGGGCGCACCATCAGGGGTAGCCGGGCCACCACGCTGGCCTCGCCCTTGCCGAAGTGCTGGCCGCCGGCCACGGCCACCGCCGTGATCCGGTAGCGGGTCAGGTTGTCCGGCAGTCTCAGGTCGACCCGGGCCCGACCCTGGGCGTCCGTGGGCACCGCCGCCCGGAAGAGCGCCAGGGGGTTGAAGTCCGTGCGCATGCGGATGGCCGGGGCCTGTCCTCCGGCCCCTCCTCCGAAGGCGCCGGGCTCCGGCGCGGCTTCAGCCATCGCCATTGCCATGGGGGCGGGCGGGACCATCCCGTCACCCATATCGGCGCTCTTCATCATCAACCTGCGTCCGCGGACTTCCGCGTCCGCCACCGTGAAGTCGGCGCTGGAGATCAGTTGCACGTACTCGCGCAGGTGGTAGTCCTGCGTCTCCTGAGAACGCTCGGTGTAGAAGGCGTTCAGCGGATCGGCGATCTCGTAGCCGGTCAGGGCCAGGACGGACTCGTCGGCCACCACCACGGCCACCTCGGCGCCCGTCACCGGCTGGCCGGCCTGGTCGCGGACCAGCAGATCCAGGGTCGTCGCGCCGCCCGGCTCCAGGCCCTTGTGGGCCGGAGCCGCGGTGACCGACAGCGAGCGTTGCAGGGGGGGGATGGTCAGGTTCAGGGCCCCCGTGGCGTAGGCCGGCCTCTTGGGCAGGCGCTCGTCCACCGCGCCGCTGGCGTCCTGGCGCGGGGCAGCCCCGACCAGGTCCACCTGGGCGTGGATGTTCGGCAACCAGGCCTCCTGGATCGGGATGCGCAGGGTGTGGGTCGGCTTGTCCATCCGGAAGCGCTCGGTCTTCACCAGGCCCGAGCGGCGCAGGGTCAGCACCCCCTCGGCCGGGGTGAAGGGAGCCTGGACCAGGATCTCGGCGGTTTCACCCGGGCGATACTCCTTGCGGTCGGGCACCAGCAGGACCTTCTCGTGGGTCAGTCCGCGACCGGTGGGCACCACGCCTCCGGCCACCCACACGGTCATCCGGGTCTGGTTGCGTCGGCCCTTCTCGTCCTGGATGGTGGCCGTGATCCGCCAGGTTCCGCCCTGCTTGGGTTGGACCGTTACGGACACCGGTCGGGTCGCGCTCTGGACCGTCTGTTCGGTGACGTCCACCTCGATCTCGCGCCAGTCCCGACCCCGGGTGTCATAGTCCAGGCGGGCCGAACGCACGTGGATCGGGCGGCCCGCCAGGGCCTTCCCCTCCAGGTCGGGCACGATGGCCTCCAGGCGGATCGGCTGGCCGGCCTCGACGAAGGTGCGGGCGGCCTTCAGGCCCACGTACTGGTCGGCGGGATGGACCAGCATCGTGACCGTCGAGGACCAGGTCTGGCGGTTCACGTCGGTGACCGCCGCCGAGGCCTCGACGGAGGTGGCCCGCGGTGGTTCCACGCCCAGGAAGTCCAGGCACAGGCGGTGTCTGCCCGAGGAGTCGGTGCGGCCCTCCAGGGTGTCCTCCTGGCCGTCCGAGTCGTCCCGGCGGAAGAAGCCGTAGTCCCACCAGGGGGTCCAGGTCCCGAAGGTGAATTCGTCCCAGCCGGGGGGGCTGTAGTGTCCGGGCCGGGAGGTGACCGTCCAGTCGACCTCGGCGCCGGGCAGGCCGCCTCCGGCGTAGTAGGAAGCCGACACGGTGGCCGTGGCCGAGTCGCCCAGGACGTGGACGCCCTCGGAGACCTTCGTCGAGACCTCGAATTCGGGGCGGCGGAACTCCTCGACCTGGAAGGTGTGCTGTTCGAGCGTCCCGCTCAGGCCACCGGTGCCACCCGAGGCCGACAGGCGGACCCGGGCCTGGCCCAGGTTCATGGTCTCGGGCAGGGTCAGGGTGAAGTCGAAGCCTCCCAGGCTCGTCAGGTCGGCCTGGCCCTTGGACAGTTCGTTCCCTCGCGAATCCAGGAGCGTCCAGTCGACGGTCCGGGCGAAGTCCTGCAGCGCCGAGACGTCGCCCTGGGGACCCGAGCCCAGGCGCCGAGCCCAGCCCTTGAGGTGGACCGTCTCCCCGGGCCGGTAGATGCCGCGATCATCGAAGACGAACCAGCGCATCGAGTCCGGCTCGACCTGGCGGTTCCATCCCCGGCCGCCGTAGGGGCCCTGGGGAAGGAAGGCCACGTCGTGGCCCTGGCGGGCCACCAGGACGTCATCCCGGGCGGACTTGTCCCCCAGCGTCAGGGTGGCCGTGCCATCGACCCCGGTCCGGCCTGACAGGTCGCTGCCCGAGACCTGCAGTTGCACGCCCGCCAGGGGCCTGCCGTCCTGCAGCGAGGAGACCCAACCGACCAGGGTGGAGGAGTCCTGGAAGGCCTCCAGGCCCAGGGAGGTCACCTGGACCCAGGCCGCCACGATTCCGTCGCCGTGGTAGCCCTTGGGCAGGGCCGTCGGTTGCACCAGCACCAGGATCTGGCCCTTGCCCTGGACCAGGGCTGGGGACAGGTCGATCCCGACCTCGGCGTACTCATCGGCCGCGGCCTTGACCGGCACCTGGCCGTCGAAGACCTTGCGCCCCGGGATCGGGGGACGGGGGTCCCGCCAGGCTTCGCGCTGCCAGGTCATCCAGGCCCCCCAGTCGCCGGGCTGCACCTGGTAGAGGCGCACCTTCAGGGCGGGCTGGTTCACCGTGAAGACCGGGTAGGTCGGCCGGCCCTGGGGTTCGACGACGACCAGGGGGCCTCCCACCGAGTGCAGGGCCGGTTCGGCCGGCCCCACCTTGAACTGCAGGGGGACGTCGCGGCCCAGGGTCTGGCCGAACTCGTCCCGCAGCAAGGCATGCAGGGTCACGGTGTAGGTGGTGCGCCCGTTGGAGCGCCCCTGCAGGTTCAGCCGGTTCTCGCTGACCATGGCCTTCAGGCCGGGCAGTTCCGGGGTCACGTGCAGGTCCTTGGTGACGTCGAAGGCCTCCGCGTCCAGCGAGTTGCTGAACTCGATGAACCAGGGGGCCATGGGCAGGCAATGGTCGCCCCAGCCGCAGCGGTGGTTGGTCACCTGGAGCGGGCCGTAGGTCTGGAACGAGAAGCTCTGGACCCCGGTGGTGGTCACGGGGCCCTCGGCCGAGGCGGTGCCTGCCTGGACGGCAACCGTGATGGTGGAGGCCCCCGGCAGGGGCTTGACGGTGCGCGCCACCAGGTAGCGCCCCGTCTGCAGGTCCTTCAGCAGGTCCTGCAGACGCGGATCGGCGGCGATCTCCTCCTGGTCAGCCAGGCGCAGGGCCTGGTCCTGGCCACCGGCCTGGACCTTGGTGGTCCTCAGCACCGCTGCCGGGTCGATCCGCTGGTCGAAGGCCAGGAGGATCAGCGGCTGCAGGGGTTGGGACTCCCCGCCCGGGTAGTGCTGGACCAGGCGGGGGGGAGGCGTGGTGAAGGTCCAGGAGGCGGCCGCGGCCAGCGCAGCTCCGGTCTGGGACTTCGTGCCGGCCGGCACCTCGACGGTGAAGCGGGTGGCCATGGGCAGCCGCTGGTCCTGGGGATCGAAGAGCAGCGTCCGGGTTCCGATCCAGCGCCAGTTTCCCTGGGGTTGGGGGGTCAGGCGCACGGGCACCGCCTGGGAGGCCTCGGCGTGGGAGGTGACCGGCACCATGGGGTGCGAGAAGGTCACCGACACCTGGGGCGCCAGGGGCACCTCACCCTCGGGCGAGCGCCGCAGGACCTGCAGGGGGCCGGGAACCACCGTTTCGGGCCCGCCGGATGGCGCCTGGGGGGGCGGGAAGGGCTGCTTCACCGTGGCTCCCGTGCGCGGAGCCGGAAGCGAGCCGGCGCGGACCGCGAAGTCGGCGCCCTGGCCGGCATCGGCCTGGAAGGCGGGCAGGCGCGTCAACAGGGTCTGGACCTCGGCCTGGGACATCGGCTGGGTAGGGGGGGCCGGGGGTCTGGAGTCCTGGCCTTCTGGTTCCTCGCCTTGGGACAGGCGCAGGCGGAACCCCGGGGAGGGGGAGGCTTCAGGGGCGGGGCCTGGAGGCGATTCCTTCGAGAAGGCGCCCTCGTCGCGGGCGCAGGCCCAGGCCAGCAGGACCGTCAGGAACAGGAGCAGCATCACTTTGAGATTTCTCATGGTCTCCCGAACGGTCGCCCGCCGGCGGGGATTCTTCCTCACGTGCCGGGCGCCCGACGAATCTCCGCACCCTGGAACGGGCGCGGGCTTTCCCGGGGAATTCGCAGGCGGTGAAGTGGAACCCTACCGTTCGGGAGCTTCCGGCCGGAAGACCAGGGCCACCGAGTTCACGCAGTAGCGCAGGCCTGTAGGCGCCGGGCCGTCCGCGAAGACGTGGCCCAGGTGGCCGCCGCAGCGGGCACAGTGGATCTCGGTGCGGACCATCCCGTGGGAGCGATCCGGACGGGTCCCCAGGCTGTCCGGGGCGGCCGGTTGGAAGTAGCTGGGCCAGCCCGTGCCCGACTCGAACTTCTGGGCCGACCGGAACAGAAGGTTGCCACACCCGGCGCACAGGTAGTCCCCTTCCTGATGGTGGGCGTGGAACTCTCCGCTACAGGCGCGTTCGGTGCCGGCCCCGCGCAGGACCCGGTATTGTTCGGGGGTCAGCACCCGTCGCCACTCCTCGTCGCTGCGGGTGACGGGGAATCCGGCCGTCGGTCGGGCGTCTTCGGGTTGGCAGGCGGCGCCCATCAGCCACAGACCGGCCAGCAGCAGGGCAATTCTTCGCGGCACATCGGCTCCTCCACGCCTCCGACAACCGTGCGGGCGACGAGATGGTTCCCGGCAGGAATCCTCCGTTGCCGGTCGCATCCTCCGGCGACACCCATGCCAGTCCTCCGCAGGGTCCTACGAGGTCGCACGGAACTCAGCCCCGCCCGGGCCCTGGTCCTCAGCTTCCTATTCCTGATCCTGATCGGCACGGCGGCCCTGATGCTGCCGGCCTGCGCCCGGCCGGGGCAACGGACGGGCCTGGTCGACGCCCTGTTCACCGCCACCTCGGCAGTCTGCGTGACGGGTCTTTCCACCCTGGACACCCAGTTCCACTTCAGTCGGCCAGGCCAGGTGACCATCCTGGTGTTGATCCAACTGGGAGGTCTGGGCATCGTCCTGTTCTCGTCCTCGCTGCTGCTGGTCTTCGGGGGAAGACTGGGGTTGCGCGGGCGCCTGCTGGTCCAGGAGCACCTGCCGGGCCTGAGCCTGGCGGGGGTCGGCCGGCTGACCCGGCTGGTCCTGGTCTACATCTTCTCTTTCGAGGCCTTGGGGGCCCTGCTGCTGTGGTTGGTCTGGGCCCCCCGCTTCGGACCCTGGGAAGGCCTGTTCCACGCCGTCTTCCACTCCGTCTCGGCCTTCTGCAACGCCGGCTTCTCGACGTGGTCGACGAACCTCGTGGCCTTCCGCGACGACCCGGTGGTCAACCTGGTGATCATGGGGCTGATCGTGATGGGGGGACTGGGCTACCTGGTCGCCTCGGAACTGCACGGGCGCTACTGGGCCCGCGACGGGCGCCAGCGCCTGACGGCCCACACCCGGGTGGTCCTGGTGACCACGCTCCTGCTGATCCTGGGAGGGGCGGCGGGTCTGGCCCTCTTCGAGTGGGACAATCCGCGCACGTTCCAGCGAGCGGGTCCTGGCGGCCAGGTCCTGGCCGCCCTCTTCCAGTCGGTCACCTGCCGGACGGCCGGCTTCAACACCGTGGACATCGGGGCCCTGCGGGATGAGACCCACCAGTTGATGATGGTCCTGATGTTCCTGGGCGGCGCTCCGGGCTCCACGGCCGGCGGCATCAAGGTGACGACCTTCGCCGTCCTGATCCTGGCGGCCTGGGCCCAACTGAAGGGCCGCCCCGACGTGGAGGTGGCCGGTCGCCGCATCCCGCCGCGCCGGGTCCTGCAGGCCCTGGCCCTGACCGTGGTGGCCATGGTCACGGTGGTGGTCCTGAGCACGGTGCTGAACTACGTGGACCGGGCCCACTACGACCAGTTGCTCTTCGAGGCCGTGTCGGCCCTGGGGACGGTGGGACTGAGCACGGGGATCACGCCCCGGCTCTCGCCCGCGGCCAAGCTGTTGATCTGCCTGGCCATGTTCGCGGGGCGCGTCGGGCCCCTGACCCTGGCCTCCAGCCTGGTGGCCAGGAACACTCCCAGCCCGGTTCGTCTTCCGGAAGGAGAGGTGGTCATCGGATGAAGAGACAGTTCCTGGTCGTCGGCCTGGGCCGGTTCGGGGTCAGCCTGGCCCTGCGACTGGAGGCGATGGGAGGCGAGGTCATGGTGGTGGACTGCCGCGAGCAGGCCGTCTCGGAGGTGGCCGACCGGGTCACCCACAGCCTGATCGCCGACACCACCGAGGAGCGGGTGGTCAAGGACTTGGGGGTGGAGCAGTTCGACGAGGTGATCTGCGCCATCGGCGGAGCCATCGAGGGCAGCCTGATGACCACGCTGCTGCTACGGGAGTTCGGGGCTCGTCACCTGGTCTCGAAGGCCAGCACTGAGCTGCACGGACGGCTGCTGGAGAAGATCGGCGCCCACCGCGTGATCTATCCCGAGCGGGACATGGCCGCCCGTCTGGCCCGGGACTTCTTTGCCCCCCCCGGGATCGAGGAACTGCTGGACCTGTCGGTGCAGCACAAGATGTTCGAGTTGAAGGCACCGGATGGCTTCCACGAGCAGACCCTGGCCGACCTGCACCTGCGGGGGCGCTACGGGATGAACGTGATCGCCATCCGCCGGGGTGAGGATACGATCGTCTCGCCGGCGGCCGACACCACGGTGCACCGTGGCGACCGGCTGGTGGTGGTGGGGGACTACGAGAAGGCGCAGCAGGCCCTGAAGGGGGGCGAGTAGGAGGGGCCCCTTTCCCCGGGGAACGGCCGGAGGCCCC
>CAZQPM010000085.1:0-12872 GCA_964595195.1 uncultured Burkholderiales bacterium
CTGGTGGTGCAGCGGCGGGGGTCCGGGGGGGGGGCGGCCGGGGAACCGGCCCGGTTGTGCCGCGAGCAGGGACAGGCCTTCCGGGTCGCCGCGCACTGCCGCGGCCTGGACCCCCACCTCTTCCTGGACTTCCGGGCCGGACGCCGCTGGTTGCGGCGCGAGGTGGACGGCGGGGCGGCCGTGCTGAACCTCTTCGCCTACACCTGTAGCGCCGGGGTGGCCGCAGCCCGGAACGGAGCCGAGGTATGGAATGTGGACTTCGGGCGCTGGTGTCTGGAGGTCGGGCGCCAGAACGCCGAACTCAATGGGCTGGACCCGCAGCGTTTTCACGTCTGGCGTGAGGATGTCTTCCCCATCCTCTGGCAACTCTCGGGTGCGGGTGTGCGCGGCCGGGCCGCTCGGCGCCAGTTCCTGCGGGTCGAGCCCCGGACCTTCGACGTGATCGTCCTGGACCCGCCGACGGTGGCCACGGGGGCCTATGGCAAGGTGGACCTGATCCACGACTACCCTGCCATGCTCAAGCCGTGCCTGCTGTGTCTGCGGCCGGGGGGTCGGATCCTGGCCACCAACCACGCCGCAGGGATGGACCGGCCGACCTGGCTGCGCATCCTGACCCGCACCGGTGAGAAGGCCGGCCGGCCCCTGCAAGCGGTCGAGTTCCTCGAACCCGAGGAGGACTTCCCCAGCGTGGACGGGGCCCCGCCCTTGAAGATGGCCGTGCTGACGGTGGCCTGAGGGGGCCGGAAGCGGTCGCGGCATGGCAGGAAGGAACCTCCGTCCGACCGGGTGAAAGCAGGACCTCCTCATGTTCGTCGGTATCGCACGCTTCGATCTGCACCTGCTGTCCAAGCCGGGTTCCCTGAAGGAGAAGCGCTCGGTGGTCCGCCGCCTGCGCGACCGGATCCGCAGCCGGGTCGAGGTGGCCGCCGCTGAGGTGGAGGCCCAGGACCTGCATCACCGAGCCGTGCTGGGCGTGGCCTGCGTCTCGGGCGACCAGGAGACGGCCCGCGCCCTGCTGGAGGCGGCCGGGCAGATTCTGGACTCGGAGCCCGAGGTGGAAGTGATCGAGCGGATGGTGGAGGTGGAATCGTGGTAGAGGCGGTGCTGCTGGATTCTCCCGAGCGGGACCTGGTCTCGGCCCGCGAGGCCGTCTTCGGCTGGATGGCTGCCCACCGTCTGGGGGTCCCGCTGCTGTTGGCCGGCGAGGACCCGGCCTGGCGCGAGGAACTCGAGTGGTTGGGTCTGGACCCGGGTTCGGCAGCTCCTCCGGCGCGGCCCGGGGCAGTCCTGCGGGTCCGCGACGGCGACCGGCCGTCCCCGGGTGAGCCCGTCCTGCTCCTGGCTCCCCTGCGCGGGGCCGAGTTCTGGTCCCTGGCCCGGCTGCGGCAGCGCGGGGATCTGGGTGAGACGGCCCTGGCGGTGTTGGGGGCCCTGGGCTGGCCCGATCGAGAGGCTCGGCGGCACCTGTCGCGGATCGAACTGCTGCTGCAGTATCGCCCCGAGGAACTGGACCCCACGCCGGTTCAGTTCGATCCGGAGCTCTTCGACGAGGTGCAGCGGCACTTCATGGAGGAGTTGACCCCTGCCGAACTGCTGCATCGGTCGCTGCCCTTCTGGCATGAACAGGGTCTTCTGGAAGGGGAGCCGGAGGGGGCCCTTCGCCAGGATCTGGAGGCCCTGGCCCTCCTGTATGGGGCGGAACTGCAGCGCCTGTCCGAGTTTCCCGGGGTGGCGTCCTTCCTGGTCCGCGAGCCGCAGGTGTCGGCCGACACCGACCTTTCTGCCCTGGCCCGGGCCCTGGAGTCCGTGGACCCCTGGGACTCCGACACGCTTCTGGAAGCCCTGGGAGACCTGGACCCCCAGACCTGGGAGGCCGCCGAGAGGGTCGTCACGGGGCATTCGCCGACTCCAGGTCTGCCCGAGGTGATGGCCCTGGCCGGCCGGGAGGCCGTGTTGCGCCGCCTGCGCTGCTGACACCCGGGTCCGCGGGGCAGACCTCCCTTTCCGGCAATAGATCTGCAACGCGGTGTTCATGATTCGTCAACATCGGCAACAAGTTGTTCATGACTGGGGGGGCCGTGGGCAGCGTTTCCCGGCTATCCTGCACATGGAAGTGCGGGGGAGTGCGCGGACGGCGGCTTGTCCAGCGCCGAAGTCGGAAGGAGACACGGCATGAACCCCTTGAACATCTCGGCGATCGGCGGGCTTGGCGCCGCCAGCGGCCTGACGGGTCTGACCTCGACCAGCACCCTGGGTGGCGCCGCGGCGGCGCGCTCGCTGGCCGAGATCCCCGGCATGCCTCCGATGTCGATGGACTCCCTGTTCTCTGCAAACAAGCAGCAGGAACAGGTGATCCAGGAGATGCTGAAGATCCTCGTGGAACTGTTGAAGAACGGCGGTGGCCAGGGGGCAGCCGGCGGTGGTGAGGCCGGCGGCTACGGAGGCGGCGGGGCGGTCGGCTCGGGCAGTTCCGGTCAGCCGGGCGACATCATCAACACCGGCGGCGCCAGCAACACCGGCGCCAGCGTCACCGACTCAGGGCCTGTCGTTCCGGGCACCGAGGGCCTGCTGGCGCATGCCAACCAGATGGTCGGCATGCACGAGAACTCCGACACGGCAGCCATCCAGCAGGTGACCGGGCAGAGCGGCATCAACCCCTCCACCACCCCCTGGTGCGCCGCCTGGGCGATGAACCTCCTGGAGGACCACGGGGTCATGGACCTGGACGGCCTCAGCAACCGCAACTACTGCCCGACCATCAAGTCCTGGAGTCAGGGCAAGGGCACCTGGGGCGAGAACGGCCAGTACACCCCGAAGCCCGGCGACGCCATCCTCTTCGATTGGGAGGGTGACGGCACTGCGGACCACATCGGGATCGTCGAGAAGGTGGAGAACGGCAAGGTCTACACGATCGAGGGCAACTCCAGCGACTCGGTCAAGAAGAACACCTACAACCTGGGCGACGGCAAGATCGACGGCTACGTGCAGTCCAAGGGCAAGACCCAGGCCCAGCAGAAGTAGACCTCGCCCCGGCTGGCAGGTCCTGACCACCACGTTCGCACCGGGGCTCGGACCCCGGTGCGAACGTCCGTTCCGAAGGAAGCCCCCTCGGTGGCGAGAACTGGCGGGTCACTTGCCCGGGCATGCGCCTGCAAGTGGGGGCTGACTCCCCGTGGGCCCGCCGGGTCGGGGCTGGCCCCAAGGGCTTCCGGCTGCGTGACGCCGGTTGTGTTGGAGGATTCTTCATGCTGGCTCCGGATCGAGTGGCCGTCGGCGTCCCCGACTGGGATCGCGCCACGGCCCTGGGGTCGGCCCTGGGTGTTTCGACGGTCCTGGCGGCGCTGATGATCCGCCGCGGTGTTCCCGACGCGGACGCTGGCCGGGCCTATCTCCAGGCTGGCCTGGAGGCATGTCACGACCCCTTCCGGATCCGCAACATGGGCTGCGCCGTGGACCTCCTGGAGGAGGCCCTGGCCGGCCACCAGGCCGTCTTCATCCACGGGGACTACGACGTGGACGGGGTCGCGGCCACGGTGCTGCTGGCCGAGGGGTTGCGGGCCCTGGGGGGGCAGGTTCTCTACCACGTTCCCCACCGGATCACCGAGGGTTACGGCGTCTCGCTGGCAGCCGTCGAGAGGGCGGCCTCCGCCGGAGCCCGGTTGCTGCTGACGGCCGATTGCGGTTCGTCCAGCCACCAGGCCGTCCAGCGGGCGCAGGACCTGGGCATGAGGGTGATCGTCACCGACCACCATCGGCTGCCGCCGGTCCTGCCGCAGGCCGACGCCTTCCTGAACCTCAACCATCCGGAATGCGCCTATCCCGACAAGGGTCTGTGCGGCACCGGTCTGGCCTGGAAGCTGTTGGCGGCCCTGCGCCAGCGCCGCGGTCTGCCCTGTCCGGTGGAGGCCCTGGACCTGGTGGCCCTGGCCACGATCGCCGACGTGGTCCCCCTGCAGGGTGAGAACCGCGCTCTGGTTCGCGAGGGACTGCAGGTCCTGGAGCGTCTGGAGCGGCCGGGTCTGGCGGCCCTGGCGCGGGTGGTCGGCATGAAGTCGGGACCGTTGGGTGCCTGGGCGGTGGCCTTCACGCTGGCCCCGCGCCTGAACGCTGCGGGTCGGATCGACTCGGCGGACCTGGCCGTTGACCTGCTCTTGGAGCGCGACCTCGAACTGTGCCAGTCGCGGGCCAAGGAGTTGGAGGTCCTGAACACCCAGCGCCAGCACCTGGAACGGGAGATCCGTGAGGAGATCGGCCAACGCCTGCAGGCCCGCCCGGAAGGTCTGCAGGACGGCGTCCTGGTCGAGGCCGGGGCCGACTGGCATCACGGGGTCCTGGGGATCACCGCCGCCCGACTGGTCGAGCAGTGGGACGTGCCCAGCTTCGTGGCCGCCCTGGAGGGGGACCTGGCCCGGGGCTCGGCCCGCGCCCCCGAGGGTCTGGACCTTTTCGAGGCCATGAGCCTGTGTTCGGACGTCTTCATGCGCTTCGGTGGCCACGCCCGGGCCGCCGGCTTCACCGTCGAGGCCTCGCGCCTGGACGAGATGCGCCGGCGCCTGGCCGAAGCCGTCCGGCAGTTGCGCCAGCAGGCGGTGCCCCGGGCCGTGGACTTCGAGCTGCCCCTGGCCCGGGTCACGCTGCCCCTGGTGCGCGAACTGCAACGACTCGAACCCGTGGGCGAGGCCAATCCCAAGCCGCTCTTCCTGGCTCGGGGGGTGCGCTTCGAGAAGGTCCGCCCGGTGGGGGTCGGCGGTGTCCACGTGGCGGCCATGGCCTGTCAGGAGGACGTCTGCCTGAAGGGGATCGCCTTCCGCCACGGGCAGCACGCCTCGGAGCTGGGGTCGGGAGACCTGTGCTACGATGTCCTCTACACCCTGGAGGAGGACACCTGGAACGGTCAGGCTCAGCCCCAGATGGTCATCGAGGCCGTGCTGGCCCCCGACCCGGTGGTCATCTCGATCTTCAGGGAGGACCCACCCGAGGAGGCACCCTCGCTTCCCCGTTCCGGACCGATCCTGGTCGACTCGCGGCAGGTCCGCAATCGCCTCCGCTACATGGAGAGCGTGCTTTCCCAGGCCGGTTCGGTCCTGCTGGTCGCCTCCAGCCCCGGCCAGGCCCGGCAGATCCGCCAGAGGCTGTCGGACCCCCGCTTCCAGGTGGCGCCCCCCGACGACCTTCCCGCAGAGCCCGTGGCCGACGAGGTGATCTTCCTGGCTCCGCCCCTGCGCCTGGATCTGCTGGAAGAACCGGCCCTGCGCGGGGCCCGCCGCATCCACCTGCTTTTCGGCCGGCGGGAACTGGAGAAGCAGGAATTCCGGGTGGGCGTCCTGGCCCTGGACCGCCAGCGTGTGACCCGCGTCTGGAAGGCCCTGTCCCATAGGGCGCGCCGGGGGGTGCTGAACCCCGAGGACCTGGCCGGGGTGGTCCGGGACCTGCAGCCTGACACCCACCCCTGCACGATCCGCGAGGCCGTTGCCGTCCTGGAGGAATTGGGCCTGGCTCGCTGGGAGGCGGTCGGGGCCCAGCGTCGCCTGCGCCTGGGGGCCGGTTCGGGGCGACGCTTGGAGGAATCCCGTCGCTTCGCGGAACTGAGCCACCTGGCGGGCGAGTTCCAGCAGGTGCTGCAGGCCTTCGGCCAGCGGCGCCTGGACCCGGGCCTGCGGATCGCGACGGACGTTTGCGCGGCAGGCCCGTTGGGCTAGAATAGCGCCGTGGGCCTGCAAGCCCGACAAGGAGACCCCGATGGACACGAATCAGCCCCTGATCGACCTGAAGTCCAGAATCCGCGACATTCCCGACTTTCCCGAGAAGGGGATCCTGTTCCGCGACGTGACCACCCTGCTGAAGGACCCGGCGGCCTTCCGCCAGGTCATCGACCAGATGACGGATTACTTCCGGGACAGCCGGGCGACCCACGTCTGCGCCGTCGAGGCCCGGGGCTACATGTTCGGGGCTCCCCTGGCCTACAACCTGGGCACGGGCTTCGTCCCCGTGCGCAAGCCCGGCAAGCTGCCCTACGACACGATCTCCCAGGCCTACGAGTTGGAGTACGGCAAGAATGTCCTGGAACTGCACCGGGACGCCGTGGGCCCGGGCGACCGCGTCCTCATCGTGGACGACCTGATCGCCACCGGCGGTTCCAGCCGCGCCACCGCCCAGTTGATCGAGAAGTTGGGGGCCCAGGTGGAGGGCTTCGGGTTCATCATCGAGTTGGGCTTCCTCAAGGGCCGCCAGGCCCTGGAGGGCTACAACGTCTACTCGCTGCTGCAGTACTGACGCGCAGTTCCCACCGCGACACGAGGGCCCCGAGGGGCTGGCTGGCCCGGGAGGGGTCCTGAGGTCTGGATCGCGTCGGCTCAGTCGAGGGCGGGCTCGGGTCCTGGCACCCTGGTGCTGCCGCCTGGGGCCACCACCGGGCGGGTCGGAGTCTGGGCGGGCGTGCTGCCAGTGCTCCCCGTCACGTCCACGCTGACCTTCCGGTTCTCCCTGGTCTCAGAGGAGCGGCTGGTGGCTGCACCCCTGGCTTCGGCTGAGGCGATCGAAGCGCCATCCTGGCCGCTGGCTTCCCCGACGTAGCCCCTGGCCCGGCCCCCACCGGCGTTGGTCTCCGCCGAGACCTCGGAGGCGATGCTCTTCGCGGTGGCCAGTTCGATGGTCAGTTTGTCGCCATGCCGGCTGGTCTGGGTGGGAGAGTCGGCGGCCTTGGAGGTGGCCCCCTGGCTGGGGGATTCCACGCCCCTGGGGGAATGGTCCTGGCGATCCGGGTTCGGCCCGTGCCCGAGCAGGGAGGGGTCCTGTGTCCCGAGGTCTGGCGACCGGCCGGGTTCCCGGCCTTCGCCCCGCCCCGGCGTCACCTGCGGAAGGAGGTCCTTCAGGCGCTGGACGTTGCCGTCGGCGGCCTGGGCGTTGTCTCGGGCGACGTCTCCGACCCGGGTGGTCTTCTGGAGGTCCGCCTGGTTCTGTCCGACCAGTGAGGCCGCGTCCCGCTGGCGTGCGCCCAGGTGGCGCAGTCCGTCCGAACTGCCCTGGAGGGTCTTGTGGCTCCGGGTCAGATGGTCTTCCTTGGTCTGCCGCCCCTTCAGGCCCCCGTCCAGGGTGCTGGAGAATTGGTTGAGCCCCTGCTGGGCCGTCTCCACCCGGGCCTTGTTCCGGTCGAGTCGGGCCTGGGCGGCATCCTTCTGGCGCCCGGCCTGGTCCGTCCGCTGTTCGGCCTGAAGAGTGATCCGGCCACCCTGGATCTCCTGGGTCTGGGCGCGCTCGCTGACGCGGAGGCGCTGGGCGTCGGAGGCCTGGGTCTTGTCGGCCGGGGCTCCCTGGCCCTTCGTCGGAAGGTCCGGCCCGGCAGCCAGGACAGCCTTGCGCCGGGCCTTGCCGACGCTGATTTCGGCGTTCAGCTCCGCCTTGATGGCCTGGTTCTCTTCGCCGACGGCATCCTCCACGGCCTTGGTGTCTGCGTCCAGGAGGGAGCGCATCTGGCCGACCTGGGCCGCACGGGCGTTGCCGGCTGCCTGGAAGCCGTCGATGGCCTGCCCCTGTTCCTCGAGGTCGGCCTCCAGGTCGTCGATCCGGGCCTGCCCATGCTCCACCTCGGTCGATTGACTGGCCGAGAGGTGGTCCAGGCTGGATTGTTCGGCCTGATGGCTGGCCAGATCGCCGTGCAACCTCGAGGTCACTCCAGCGGCCTTGTCGTCCGTCGCGTGGGAGCGCTCCGAGGCCTGGCCCTGCTGGAGGATCTCGTGGTTCACCTGGTTCCGGGCGGCATCCGGGTCGCTCAGGTCCACCGTCAGGCTGGGTACCGTGTTGTCGCCGGAGTCCCCCGGGCTTTCGACACCTGTCTTGGAGAGGAAGGATTCGGGGACTTCGCTGTTGCTGGACAGGGAAGCTGCTGACGCACCCTCCTGGAAGGGATCGATCACGCCCTCTTCGGTGGCCCTGGCCAGGCTCTCGAAGCCTTCGGAAGACTCTGCCCTGGCTTGGGAGCCCTGGTCGGATGAGCAGGCTATGGCGGAAACGCCGACCGACACGTCGCTCGGCGTTTCCGCCGGGGCTCGGGCCAGGGCCTGCAGCAGGGGGTTGGCCTCGCTGTCCTGGGGTTCGCCTTCGTCCTTCTGGAGTTCGTCCGAGAGGGACAGTTTGTCCTGTTGGACCCTGCGGGCGACCTCGTTGAATTCTTCCCGGGTGAGGGCGCCGCTCTCCAGAAGGTTCTCCGCCTGTTCCTGAGCGGAGGGCCCGACCCTGGAATCCTGCGTCCGGCGCGTAAACTCGGGAAGATTCCGAAACTCCGGCTGAATCATCTGCTTGTCCGCCCCTGGATGTGGATGATCCCTTCTTCACGGCGTGGGGACCTGAAGACAAGGGCGGTGGTCGCCGGCATGACGAGAGGGCCCGCAGGCATCGGCCTGTCGGGCCCTCTTCGCATGGGGTTCGGAGCTTCAGCCCTGGGTCTTCAGGCTGGGGTCCAGGATCAGTTCGGCCTCGGTGGCACCCAGGACTTCGTCCAGCGTGCAGTCGGGAGCCACCTCCTTGAGGACCAGTCCCTGGGGGGTGACCTCCATGACCGCCTTGTCGGTGATGACCATGTTGACGACCTTCTTGCCGGTCAGCGGCAGGCGGCACTTCTTGAGGATCTTGGGGGACCCGTCCGGGGCGTTGTGCATCATGGCGATGATGACGCGCTTGGCTCCGGTGACCAGGTCCATGCCTCCGCCCATGCCCTTGACCATCTTGCCGGGGATCATCCAGTTGGCCAGGTCGCCTTCCTGGTCGACCTCCATGCCGCCGATCACCGTCAGGTCCAGGTGACCGCCGCGGGCCATGGCGAACGAGGTGGCCGAGTCGAAGTAGGCGGATCCCGGGATTTCGGTGACCGTCTCCTTGCCGGCGTTGATCAGGTCGGCGTCCTCTTCGCCCGGCAGGGGATAGGGGCCGATGCCCAGCAGGCCGTTCTCGGAGTGCAGGACGACGGTCATCCCCTCGGGGATGTAGTTGGCCACCAGGGTCGGGATGCCGATGCCCAGGTTGACGTAGTAGCCGTCCTCAAGCTCCTGCGCCACTCTCCTGGCGATGTACTCTTTTTTCGATCCGCTTTTCATACTGCTCTCCCTTGATGACCATGTTGACGAAGATGCCGGGAGTCGCGATGGACTCGGGGTCCAGGGTGCCCAGCGGGACGAGCTCTTCGACCTCGGCGATGGTCAGGTCGGCGGCCGTCGCCATCATGGGGTTGAAGTTGCGTGCCGTCTTGCGGTAGACCAGGTTCCCGTGGGGATCGGCCTTCCAGGCCTTGATGAAGGCCACGTCCGCTCGCAGGGGGAGCTCCAGCAGGTATTCCTTGCCGTCGAAGAACCGGACTTCCTTGCCCTCGGCCACCGGCGTCCCCACGCCCGTCGCGGTGTAGAACCCACCGATCCCGGCGCCTCCGGCCCGGATCCGCTCGGAGAAGGTGCCCTGGGGAACCAGCTCGACCTCGATCTCGCCGTCCACGAACTTCTTCTCCAGGATGGAGTTCTCGCCGATGTAGGTGGCGATCATCTTCCTGACCTGGCCCGAGCGGATCAAGAGCCCGATCCCCGCGTCGGCCACGCCAGCGTTGTTGGAGATGATCGTCAGGTCCCGCACGCCCCGCTCGACCAGGGCCAGCAGGGCCTTCTCGGGGATGCCGCACAGACCGAAGCCACCCATCATGATGGTGGCCCCGTCTGTCACCCGTTCGACCGCCTGTTCCATTGTGGTGACTTTATTCATGCTTGTCTCCCGTCCGTGGCGCGGGCTGTCGGAGCTACGGCCCGGCGCGCTTCCATCCCGCTTTGAAAAGGCGGGGGGGGAGGGCCGTTCGTGAGGTCGAGGGTGGGATCCTTCGTTTGCGGACGGCCGGGTGTCCCGCCCGGATCCAAGGCAGGGGAGTGGACCGGTCGGGGGCGAAATCCCAGGGCCGAGATCCTGTCAGGAGGCACCCCATGAAGCGACTGTTGCTGGTCATCCTGTCCATGCTGCTGGTCCTGGCCCTGGAAGCGCCGGCCCGGGCCGAGGAGGTCTACGTGGGGAATCGCCCCTTCCAGGGGGCGATCAGCGGTGCCGGAGTCGAGACCTACGTGGATGCCGCGACGCTGGCCCGGGCCCTGGGACTGGAGTTCCGGCAGGCCGCAGGACTGTGGCAGGCTGGCGCGCAGGCCGCCCCCGAGGGGACGCGGGCTGGCAGCGTCGTCTTTGCGGGGAAGGTCGTCCCCAGTCGCCTGGATCGCGGCGGGCGGCCCCTGGTCCACCTGAAGTCGGCTGCCGAGGCCGCCGGCGCCGTGATGCGGGTGAACCGACAGATGGGTTCCATCGACATCAACAAGCCCGTAGCGCGTCCGGTGGAGCAGGCTGCCAGCCAGAAGACCGGGGGAGCCGAGGTCTCCAGCCCGGCGCCGGGTCCCCGGGTCCTGAACCAGGGAAACCCCGGGGGGCGGGTGGACATCGCCAAGAACTTGGTCCGCGGGCGGGTCAACGTGGTCGACTTCTACGCCGACTGGTGCGGCCCGTGCCGCCAACTGGCCCCCGAACTGGAGGCCCTGGCCAGGAAGAAGGGCCTGGCCCTGCTGAAGGTGGACATCGCCAACTGGGGCTCACCGGTTGCCGAGCAGTATGGCATCAAGTCGGTCCCGCACCTGGTCGTCTATGACAAGTCGGGCAAGAAGGTCGTCGAGGGCCTCCAGGAGGCCTGGAACTACCTGAACCGGCTGTAGCCCGACGGATCTGGTGGCTGACTGCGGCCTTCCAGGGCCCGTGTCTGGGCCAGCTCCCGGGCCTGGCCCAGGTGGTCGTTGCCCTCCTGGAGTTGCGCGATGGCGGCCTTCAGGGTTCCGACCTCCCCGCTCTGGACGAAGTCTTCCATCGTCCGGAAACCCTGGTCCATCAACTGCAGGCCCTGTTGGATCAGGTAGGGCATCTGCGTCCAGTAGTCGTCGTGCGGGGCCTTGATCCTCTCCTCACGCATGCGGTCCAGGATCCCGGGGAGTTCCGTCGCCCTGAAGTTCTCCAGGGCGTTGCGGACCACATCGCGGGCTTCGAGAAGCGGTTCTCCCGGAGCCTCCAGGTGGATGTAGTCGTGGGCTCGGCAGGTCAGGTCATAGAGGTAGCGGGTTGGGAAGGACCGCTGAGGAACGACGTATTCCCGCCCGTCCTCGACGTCCAGGGTATGCCCGCGTCCGTCGTTGAGCTCCATGCGCGGCAGGATCGCGCTGCACCGGGCGCAGTAATGCGAGTGCGGTGGGCTGTCGTGGCCGCAGCGAAGACAGAGCATTCCGAGGCTCCCGTGAATCAAAATAGGGCCCGCGGGGGCCCTATCCCAGGCGCTTGCGCGCGATGTCAGGGTCTACAGTTGGGGATACTGTTGGACGGAGGGACCACCCTGGGCGTTGCCGATGCCCTTGGCTGCACCCGCGTCTGCGGCTTGTTGGGGCTGGGGCTGGGGCTGGGCCGCCTGGGTCCGCGCTTCGGTGACTCGGGCTTCCTGGACCCTCTTGAACTCGTCGAGGTTCTCGCCGCCACCGATGGAACCGATGCCTTCAATGCCTGCCATAGGGGGATTTCCTCCTCAGGGCCTCTGTGGGCCTTCCTTCACATTATCTTGTCGGCCCTTCCTGTTCATCGGGCGGGATGTTGCATTTGTGTAAAAACGTTTCTGCGATGTTGCCGGGTTGTGAACATCGACGTGAAGAAGACTGCGTCGGGGCCTTCAGCCTTCCAGATCTTGCGGGCGCAGGCCGGTCAAGCGGGCCACCGATTCGCGGGGCATCCCCTCATCCAGCATCCGCCGAGCCGTCGCCAGGAGGGTCTGGCGTCCCTGTTCCAGTCCCTGTTCCAGTCCCAGTTCCAGCCCCCGCTCGATCCCCCGCTCGATCCCCCTCTCGATCCCCCGCTGCAGCCCTTCGGCGACTCCATCCTGGTGGGCCTGTTCCATGCGGGTGGCCTCGTCCCGCACAGCCTTCATGCGCATCTCAATCAACTCACGCACCTCGTAGTCGGCGCGAGCATTCCTCATGGAGTCCAAAGCCATCTCGATCCCCTCCTCCTGCTTGAGATTCTCGGGTAAGCCGGCCTGGCCGGCATCGTAGAGCTCCCCGAACTTCAGCACGTGCAGCCACTTCTCGAAGGGGGTCTGCAGGTCGTGCGGTTTGTCGCGCCGGAATTTGGCCAGTTCGATGAAGTGCAGTTCGAACAGGTCTGTCAGTTCCCGGTCCTGGCGCCGGTCGTGCAGGCGGAAGGTGCTGTGGAGTTCTTCCTGTTCTCGGAACAGCACGAAGTCGCACAGCGAGATGCCCACAGTCCTGGCAATTCGCCCGTAGGACTCACCCTTCTCGAGTTGCCCGGAGAAGAGCCGGGCCAGGTAGTACAAGGCCCTCTGGATATAGGCTGGCTGGCCGGCGACTTGCACCTCGATGTTGTAGAGGCGCCCCTGGCCGTCCCGGGCCTTGACGTCCAGGACGACGCCCTTTTCGAGCAGATGCTGCTTATCCAGGCTGGGGTTGAGGATCTCCAGGTCGACGATGCGTTCGCTGCCGGAAAGACCCAGCAGAGCATTCAGCAGTGCGCGCAGGACAGGCCGGCTGGACTCGGAGCCGAAGACGATCTTGAAGATGATGTCGTTGAGCAGCGAGTAGTCTGACATGGCATCCCCATTATAGGTCGCCGGGTTCGCCCCGGTCCAGCGAGGGGCCTGGGGTGGGGGCTGATCCTCATTGTCGGCGAATATATGTTTGATGTGGTTGCAGTGGCTCCACCACGATCACCTTCAGCCGGAAGCATTCCCATCTTTGTGGAACCCCCGAGGACACGGAGAAGTACCGAGGGAACCAGGAACGCGTCCGCGCGACTCCAGAACGATTGGCGGGCGC
>CAZQPM010000086.1:0-12859 GCA_964595195.1 uncultured Burkholderiales bacterium
CTGGAGGTCGAGGTGCTCTGGGGGCGGCCCTACGAGGTCATGGCCCGGATGGACGTGGGCCTGACCATCCCCGGCACGAATACCGGGGAGATGGCCTGCATGGGGCGGCCCATGGTGGTCGGCCTGTCGGCCTCGGCGCCGATCCCCCGGGGAGGTCTGGGAGGTGTCCTGGACCTGCTGCCGCTCTTCCCCCTGGTCAAGCGCTTCCTGCGCCGCAAGACCTACCGGCGTCACGTCTTTGCCGCTCAGCCCAACCGCCTGGCGGGTCGGGCCGTGGTGCCCGAGGTCGTGGTCGAGAGGGATCTGGAGGTGCTGGTCGACCCTCTGGTCGATTTGCTGACCGATGACGAAGGGAGGCGCAGGCTGGGCCTGGAACTGCAGGAGGTCATGGGAGGGGGCCGGGGCGCGTGCGCCCGGATGGCCGAATTGATCCTGGAGGTGGCCGAATGAAGCGCTGGAGGGCTTTCTTCTTCCGCTGGCGGGGCGCCATCATCGCTCCCCTGGCGGCTTTCCTGGTGATCCAGGGTCGGCCCACCCTGGAGTCCTTCCTGGCCGGCCTGCTGCTGACCCTGTTGGGGGAAGGCCTGCGCCTGTGGGCTTTGGGGTATACGGGGCAACCGACCCGCAGCCAGGATCTGGTGGCTCCCGAGCTGGTCACGGCCGGACCCTACAGTGTGGTTCGCAACCCCCTGTACCTGGGGAACGTCTTGAATGCCCTGGGGGTCACCCTGGCGGCGATCGGAGGGCACGGGCCCCATGTGGGGGCCCTCCTCTTCTTCGGCTCGATCCTGTCCCTGGCGGCGGTCTACGGTGCCTGTATCTCGGTCGAGGAGGACTTCCTGCTCGAGAAGTTCGGGGAAGAGTATCGGGGCTATCGAGCCCGCGTTCCGACCCTGGTGCCCCGGCGCCTGAGGCTCTCCCCGGGGCACGGGACCTTCCGATTCCCCTCCTGGCGCTTCGAGTTCAGCACCGTCGGATGGTTGGTCCTGGTCTGGGTCTACCTGGCCAGGCACATCGTCCCGGGCTCCACCTAGAGCGAACGCCGGGCGGCGGCGCCAGGGTCGCCGGTCTGGATCCGGGGTGCTGAGGAGGTCGGAGCCCACGGCCTGTGGCCGCCGGGATCGAGGCGAGGCGCGGGCCTGTGACCGTTACCTGGCGTCGCTCTGGACACCGGGACGCCCGCGGGTATAATCAGGATTCGAGCCTTCGGGCCCACGGAGGAACCATGAGCAACCGCAACAAGCGTCGCCGATCTACCCCCGAGGAGACCACCGGCGAAGCCGAGATCGCCCAGCAGGCCCCCAGCAAGAAGCCGGTGGCCCCGCCTCCCGAGGTCCCGGCGGACCCTGCTGAAGAGCGGCGTGCCCAGCGCCTGATGTCGGTGGTGGGGTTTGCCTTGACCGGCCTGTTGATGGGGTTCCTGGCCGGAGCCAACCAGGCGGTGGCGGTTCCCGAGGCCGGATCGGCGCTGATGCAGGCCGCCCGGATCGGCTCGGCTGTGGCGGTCCACGCGGCCGACTGGCTGCGGGGCGGGGCCTTTGGAGTGTTGGGCCTGGTGCTCGGCGGGGGCTTCGGCCTCTCGCTCTTCGTCAGTCCCGGCCTGATGTTCCTCAGTTGGCTCGGAGGGGCCGTCGGACTGGCTGCCGGACTGGCCACCGGCTTCACGCTGCTGGGTGCCGCGGGCTGGGTGGCCGGGATGCTGGCGGTGTTGTTGCCCGCCGGTCGGGCTCGCCTGAACAACCTCTGAGAGGTGTCGAAGGCCGCGCCGCCATGTCCCGACTGACGGTCTACCACACCAACGACATGCACGGTCGGCAGGATGTGCTGACCCTGCTCGAGTCGCTGGATCGTGGACCCGCCTGCCTGCTGGTCGACGCCGGAGACGCCCTGGTTGGGTCCAACACCGTCTTTCGTCTGGCCGAACCGATCCTGGAGCGAATGAGTCGCCTCGGTTACCAGGCCATGGCCATGGGGAATCGGGAGTTCCATTATCTCCGGGCCGTCCACAGGAGGCGCCGGGCCCAGCGCCGTTTCCCCCTGCTGGCCGCCAACCTCGAGGACCTGCGCGGGGGAGACCCCTTCTGGGAGCGTTCGCTGGAAGTCCTGGTCGGGGGGCTGCGCGTGGGGCTCTTCGGCGCGACTCCGGTGCAGTACCCCGCGGGGGCTGTCTGGGAGAAGCTCTCGGGATTCCGCTTCGTGGATCCCTCCCGGGCCCTGCCGCCGTTGGCCGAGGAACTGGCGGCCCGCAACGATCTGGTGATCCTGCTGTCCCACCTGGGAGCACGCGTGGACCGGGAGGTCGCGCGCCGTCTGCCGGGCGTCTCGCTGATCGTGGGAGGGCACAGCCACACCCTGTTCACCCTCCCCGAGCGGGTCGGCAATTCCTGGATCGTCCAGACGGGCAGCCACGGTCGCTTCCTGGGTGAGGTGCGCCTGGAGCCCGGGACGTCTCCCGTCGGCATCGAGTACCGACTGCTGCCGGCTGACGGCGGGCAGGCCCTGGCCGCTGGAGACCCCTGGTGAGGCCGCGCGTCCTGCTGGTCAGCAACGGCGCCGGAGAGGACTCCATCGCCGCCGAGGTGGCGCGTCGGGCCCAGGGCCTGGACCTGGAGGCCCTGCCCTTGGTGGGCCAGGGAGTCGCCTACCGGGGCCTGGCCGAGGTGGTCGGTCCCCGCCGGACCATGCCCAGTGGGGGCCTGATTCCCGAGGCCCTGGCCAATCTGGGGCGCGACCTGGCGGGGGGGCTGGCGGGCCTGGTTTTCCGGCAACTGGCCTGGATGCGGCGGGCCCGGCGTGACTATCGTCTGGCGGTGGCCGTGGGCGATCTGTGGCCGGTCGTGCTGGTGGGCCTGGCCGGACTGCGGCCGATCCTCTTCGTGGGGACCGCCAAGTCCGACTACCACCACGCCTACTCCGGTCTGGAGGCCATGATCCTGAGGGCCTTCGGGGTGCTGGCCCTGGTGCGCGACGAACCCACGGCGCGGCATCTGCGGCGGAGGGGCGTGCAGGCCGCCTGGGTGGGCAACGCCATGATGGACGGGTTGGAGCCCACCGGGGCCGACCTGGGTGTCGCCGCGGACGCGACGTGCCTGGCCCTGCTTCCAGGCAGTCGGGAGGGCACCTATGCCGCCCTGCCCCGGATGCTGGAAGCCTACGCGCTGCTGGCCGGCGAACTGCAGCCCGCGCCCCGGGCCCTGGTGGGGTTGGCCCCTACGGTGGACCTGCAGCGCCTGGTCCAGGGCTGTCCGGGCTGGAACATGGTCCCGACGGGCCGGCAGGTCGGCGCGGTGGCCGAGCTGCGGGGGCCGGCGCCGCCGGTGATGCTGGTCCAGAGGGCCTTTGCCGACGTGCTGCAGCGCAGCGTGGTGGCCTTCGGCCTGGCCGGTACGGCCCACGAGCAGGCGGCCGGGCTGGGCCTTCCGGTGGTGGCCTTCGAGCCCGGCGGGGAGGGCCGTCTGGGCTGGTATCGCGGTCGCCAGAAGGGTCTGTTGGGCCAGGCCCTGAGCGTGGTCGAGGATGACCCTGCCGCCGTGGCCCGGGAGTTGTGTCGCCTGCTGGAGGACCCTGACGAGAGGGCGCGCCGCGGAGCGGTGGGCCGGCAGCGCCTGGGCCCACCCGGCGGGGCGGTCGGCATGGCCCGGGCGCTGGAGCGGATGGCCCGCGGAGAGCGTCTGCAGGCCAGCGACCTGGAGGCTCCGAGTTGAGCCAGGCTCGGCGCCTGGGGCTCCTGCTAGGCCCCCTGGGCCTGGGCTGGCTCGCCCTGTGGTTGATTCCGGGTCTGTATCTGGGGCACGCCACGACCCTGCTGGACGGTACGGCCCCGGAGTCCTGGAAGCATCTGTACGTGGCGGGCCTCTACCTGGTGATCCTGGGGGCCACGGCCCGAGCCTGGCGCCTGGCCGGCCCGCGGCCCGGTTCGCCGGGCCTGGGTCCGCCGCGCCTGGGTGGGTTGCTGGCAGGCCTGGCCCTGGGCCTGGCGGCCGTCGGGGTGCATCGCCTCCTGCTGGCTGCAGGGGGTTGGTGGGCCGTGCCGGTGATCTCGGCCCGGGCCTTCCTGGAGGCCCTGGGGGTGGCCCTGCTGTTGGCTTTCGGTGAGGAGGTGCTGTTCCGGGGCTACCTGTTCGGAGTCCTGCGCGAGGAGTTGGGGCGGCCTGGGGCCTACCTGGCGGCCAACGCCCTTTTCGCCGTGGTGCACCTGCTGCGCCCCGGCAGTCTGCCCTTCAAGCTGGCCTGCGGACTGGGCCTGTTCCTGGTCGGGGTCCTCCTGTGTCAACTGGCCGAAGTCGCGGGGACGCTCTGGCCGGCGATCGGGCTGCACGCGGGCTGGATCGTGATGGTGGTCCTCGAACCTCCGGGACGGATGGTGTCCGGGTGGCTATCGGGCCTGGAGGGCGATCCGGCCGCCGGGGTCCTGGGATGGCTCCTGATCCTGGTCCTGGTCGCCCTGGTTCGCTGGTCGGGAGCGTCCTGGGTGCCGGTTGACTCCCCGGACCCAGGAACTCGCCGTTGAGGGCCAGAAGGTCCGCAGGCCCCGGGAGCCCAGGCCTCCCGGCAGAAGGGAAGAGGCTCATGAAGAAGGTCCTGCTGGTCAACGGAAGCCCGCGTCCCGCGGGTTGCACCCACACCGCCCTGGCGGAGGTCGCCGGGGCCCTGGAGCGCCACGGCGTATCGACACAGATCTTCCATATCGGCAGCGGGCCCGTCCACGGTTGCACCGCCTGCGGCGCCTGCGTCGAGTTGAAGCGCTGCATCCTGGAGGACGACGTCTGCAACCAGTTGCTGACGCTGATGCAGCAGGCCGACGGCGTGGTGGTCGGCTCGCCGGTGTACTACGCGGGCCCCAATGGTGCGCTGTGCGCGATCCTGGACCGGGTCTTCTTCGCCGCCCAGGGGAGCCTGGCCCACAAGCCGGCCGCCGCCGTGGTGAACTGCCGACGGGGTGGAGCCAGCGCGGCGTTCGACCGGTTGAACAAGTACTTCACAATCAGCCGGATGCCGGTGGTCTCCTCGCAGTATTGGAACTCGACGCACGGCTTCACACCCGAGGACGTCCGGCAGGACCTGGAAGGCCTGCAGACCATGCGCACCCTGGGGGACAACATGGCCTGGCTCGTCAAGGGCCTGGGAGAGTCCGGGTTGGAGCCTCCCGCGCCCGAACCCTGGACCCCCACCCACTTCATCCGCCCGGCGACGGGCGGTTGAGGCGCTTCCAGAGTTCCATGGCCTGGTTGCGGCGGGCCTCCCGCCGCAACTCGTTGCGGTGGAGGACGGCCGGGTCGCCGGCCCAGGCCGCCTGACCCGGCGGCAGGTCGGCCACGACGCGGGCCCGGCCTGCCACCTGGGCGGCGTCCCCGACCGTGACCCCCGGGCAGACCATGGCCTGGGCGGCGACGATGCCGTAGCGGCCCACCGTGGCGCCCGCCCCCACGGTGCTCTGGGAGACCAGGATGGCACAGCGGCCCAGGTGGGCCCCCTGGCCGACCCGGACCATGTTGTCCAGGCGGCAGCCCGACTCCACCGTGCAGCGCTCCAGACGGCACCGGGCGCCGATCTCCACGTCGTCGCCCAGGGACGTGCCTGCGTCCAGTGAGGTCAGGGGGCCAACCAGGCAGGCGCGCCCCACGGTGCAGTCCTCGCCCAGGACCGCGCCGGGCAGGATCCGGGATCCCTGGTCCACCCGACAGCGTGCGCCCAGGACCGCCCGGGCCTGGATCTCGCACTCGGGCCCGACCCGGGCCTGGGGACCGATCACGGCCCAGGCGCCGACGTGGGCCCTGGGGTCGACCTGGGCCGTGGGATCCACCGTGGCGCGCGGATGAACTCCTCGGGGCGCTGGTCGGGGTGGGTGGAAGTGCTCCAGCAGGACGGCGAAGGCGACCCTGGGATTGTCCACCAGGACCGTGGGCAGCCGGGACCGGGTGCCCGGCGGGGCCAGCAGCGAGCCTGCAGCGCTGGCCTCGGCGGCCTGCACTCCACGCGCGTCCTCGGCGAAGGTCATGGCACCGGGGATCAGTCCGTCCAGGCCGCAGACCGCCGCCACCGGGAAGGCCGGGTCGCCATGGGCGTCGCCGCCCACCAGGCGGGCCACATCCTCCAGGGTCAGATGGGTAGGATACTCACTGGACACGAGCGGCGCGGTTCGACCGGCCCGGCGGAGCCTCCTTCTGGCAGGACCCCCCGTGGCAGGGAGCCCTTGTCGGCCGCAGAAGACGATCAGCCTATCGGGAGGAGGCGTTCCATGCGCGTGGTGCTGGTGGCGACGGATTTCACCGAGGTTTCGATGCGGGCCGAAGATCGGGCCAGCGAGCTGGCTCGCAGCCTGAACGCCCGCCTGCACCTGCTCCATGTGGTCGAGCCCATCGACGACCCGGAGGAGAGCGACCAGGACACCCGGGACTTCCACCACACCCTGCAGGTCCAGGCCAGCGAGCGCCTGCAGCAGAGGGTCGGTCTCCTGGAAGGGCTGGCGGTCAGCTACTCGGTGGTGTTGGGGCATCGCCCCCAGTCCATCCTGCGGGTCGCCGAACAGGAAAAGGCCGATCTGCTGGTCCTGGGAACCCACCCCGTGGATGAGGGAGAGCGCCCCCGGGGCAGCACCAGCCAGCGGGTCTCCTGGTTCTCCCGCCGGCCGGTGCTGCTGGTCCCCTGAACCCTGCTCCCGCAGAAGGGGGCACGGGGCACGGGGCACCTACCGGTCGGGCCTCAGCGGCCCCGTTCTCCCTGGTCCTCGTGGCAGAAGATCCAGGCCACGATCTCGCCCGGGCTCATCTGGCCCTGGCCGCCGGCCAGGCCCGACCAGAACTGGCGGTCCCGGAAGTAGCGTGAGGAGGTGTCGCCCGTCGGGATGGCCGAGACCTCCCGGACCAGGGCCCCCAGGCGCTGGCGCCAGAGCTCCATGTTCGCCGACCTCAGGTCCACCCAACCGGCCGTCGCCCACTGTTCCATCTTCTCAGGGTCCAGCAGGACCGGGTCCTGGCCCTGGTGGGGCGGAGACTTCACCCGATGCCCCCGGGCCAGGCGCAACTGCCCCTGCTCTTCCAGAAGGACGGGGATGCCGATCGTCAGCATGGTGCGCAGCAGGCGCCCCTCCTCGACCAGCAGCTCCCGACACCGCCGGGCCATCTCCTCCGGGCCGGCCTGGAGGACGGCCTCCATGGTGCCGAAGCAGCGCTTCAGCAGGTAGGCTTCGTAGAGCAGCTTGGAGAGTCTGGGCGGACCCAGAAGTTCGAAGGCCACCGAGTCGCTGCCGTGCTCCTCCTCCAGGCGGCGCAGGTGCTGGATCACGCGCTCGCGCAGCAGGCCCGCCCGGTAGGTGGCGTTCATGGTGGTCACGTTCAGGGCGCTCAGGACATCCTTGCCCGTGTTGACGCCCTGCAACTCGTCCACGATGTTGCGGGCGATCTCCTCGGGGGTCACGAACTCCATCTGCCCCAGCGAGGTGATCGTCACGAATTCCTCGGCCGAGAAAAGACCGTTCTCGCCCGTGTTGACGTAGGCGGCCTGGAAGGTCTCGTCCGTGGTGCGGGGCTGGCCGGGACGCTGGATCTGCAGGGGTTGCCCGGGCTGGAGAGGCTCGGCCTGGTCCAGGGAGGTGTCCTCCAGGCGCAGTGGCCGGCCCCGGTAGCGGATGTCGCCAAAACCGATTTCCCGCCAGGCGATGGTGGCGGTGGGCTTGATCTCCTTGATCAATGGCAACTTCCGGGCGGTGTGGGCGGTGTTCTCCTCCTCCACGGCGGGGGGCTGCAGGGGCGTGCGGGCCTGCAGGAAGAGCAGCAGGGACTGGGCTCCGGCCACCGCCGCCTTGGAGAGCAGTTTCAGCGAGGGGCGATCCTCCCCGTGGGTGTAGGGGATGTTCCAGCCCATTCCGCCGGTTCCCGAGGTGCCCACCTTCACGTAGGCGCTGGTTCCGCTGATCCGCATCGCGCGGGACAGGACGTCCATGTGGCGCAGCAGTTGCGGCATGTAGATGCTGCAGAGCAGGCGCTCGACGCTTTCGATCGAGGGCTGACCGGCCCCGAGGTACAGTTCGTCCATGACCTCGCGCGCGTGTCCGAAGACGTCGGAGTAGGCCACACCTGTGGCCGTGTTGACGGCGTCCACGATGATATCCGGACGGTGGCGGGTCACCATCTGGTAGAGGAAGTAGTGGGCCACGTGCTGGTCGTCCAGGCCGGCGAAGGTGTCCTGGGCCAGGGTGCGCCGGGTCTGGGGGTCGTCCAGGATCTGGTTGAAGCTGAGGTGGCTCAGCGAGTCCCGCACGAAGATGTTGCCCCATTCGGGGAGGAACTGCACCGGGGCCAGCGGCCGCTGGCGCAGGGCCGACTTGCGGCGGTGCTCCTCGACCATCTCGGCGATCGCCTCGCGCACCTCGGCCTCGGCGAAGGAGGCCACCACCAGGCGGGCCGGTTCCTCGTCCAGCAACTCGCGGCAGACCGCGCGGCCGACCATTCCCCCGCCCCCCAGGACCAGGACTGTGCTTCCCTTGATGTTCACGGCTGGGCCATTCCTCCATCAGGCCGACCCTGCCCGAGGCGGGCGCGGGGAGCCCGGATCCCCTTCGGGGCGCGTTGACGCCCGCAGAGGGCGCGGGCTTCGCGAGCGGTGGGGGAGAGCCCTCCACCCCGGGTGGCAGGACAGCCGCCCCTGCCTGCGAAGCTCCGGGTTCCACCGACCAGGCTCCGCCGGGTCGCAGGACGACGTTCTTGGGAGTACGAGCATGAAGATTTTCGACGTCGGGACCTCGACATGGGTCGACCGGGATTCCTGCCAGGAGGCCGAGCTGCACGTGTCTTCCGGCGATCCCGTCCGCGTGTGGGTCCTGAGGGTTCCCGCGGGCGCTAGCCTGGGCCCCATGCAGGCCGGGTCGACCCGTCACTTCTTCGTCTGCATGCGCACGGCCGGGGCTCGCCTCCACCTGGGTTCCCGGATCTTCCGCCCCCTACCCGGGCAGACCTTCGAGAGCGAACCCGGTGAGGTCTTCGGGGTGGCCAACGACAGTCGGGAGGACGTCACCTTCCTGGTCACCGGGATCGGCTCTGGGGAGGACGTCAAGGCCTTGGGACAGTCCTGGGAGGAATACCTGCGGCAGGTGCGGCCTGGGGAGCCCGATCTGCTGTCTACCACCAGCAACCCGGCAGGTCGGTGACGTCCTCCTCCGGATCCTCGTCGGCCTCCTCCACGGTGATCCGTCGGACGGCCAGTGGGGGAGCGAAGGTGCGGCCATGCCAGGACCGCTCCGAGCCCAGGGCCACCAGGTCCGGACCCAGCAGATCTTCGTAGCGGCCGCGGACCAGCAGGGGAGGCACCCGGCAGACCGGTTGGCCCTCCACGAGCAGGAAGGCGGTATCGGCCCGCCGGCAGAACTCGCCCGGGCGAGCGTGTTCGGGAGCCGGGGTCAGGCGATCCAGGAGCAGGCCCTCCTGGAGTTCCTCGCACAGGTCGCCCAGCCAGGATTGGCCCGGGCCCAGGACCAGGTTGGAGTAGCCCGGGCAAGGGGGCTTGCCCCACTCGCGGATGGCCAGGCCGGCCTGGCCGGTTCGCCCCGCCCGGGCGCGATCGGCCAGGCGGCGGGCCAGGCGGCCCTCCTGGATCAGGGTGGCGCGCCCCCGGGGGGAACCCTCGCCGTCGAAGGGCGTCGTGCCGAAGGCCCCCGGGATGGTTCCGTCGTCGACCAGGTTCACCATGGGCGAAAGCCACGGCTCACCCAGGATCGGTTCCTCCGGGCTGGACCTGGAGTCCAGGCGGTCCCTGGCCAGGTCGCGCAGGAGCCTGCCGGTGGCGGTGGAGGTGAAGACGGCCGGCAGGTGGTCGGATTCGGGCCAGGCCACCTCGCGGGAGTGGACGGTGCGCCAGGCCAGTCGGCAGAGGATCTCGGCGGGGGTGTCGTCGGGCCGGGCGGTGTACATGCCGGCAGTCAGGGGAGGATCCTCGGCCGAGCGCAGGGTCAGGAAATAGAGCAGGCGACTGGCGGAGCGTTCACCGGCTCGGGTCAGGATGGTCAGCCTCTGGCGCATGACCCGGGCCAGGACGCGGAACTCCCTTTCGGGCAGCAAGGGGGGAAGCATGAAGTCCAGGCCCCGGATCAGGGCCCTCAGGCGGTCCAGGGCCTGGTCGAGGTCGGGTTCAGCCTCGCTGCGCACGGGAGGCAGCATACCGTGGGAGAAGAGGACGCCTTCGGGGCCGGTCCGCGAGGCCTCCACGGCAGCCTCCAGGACCTGGTCGCCTTCGGGGTGCCCCTCCGACCAGGCAAAGCCCAGCCGGCCGCCCTGGTTGACCCGGACCCCCAGGCCTCGCGTGGTTCGGGGGCGGTCGGGGGTCGCCAGGTCGATTTCGGTCTGCTCGGCCCTGGCGATCTCCACGTCGCGGCAGGTGCGCAGGGCGCTCGACAGCAGGTGGGAGTCCTTGGTCTTCATGGCCCACGGCGTTCGTGGAATGGGGCGCGGGTCCCTGGTTCTAGGATTCGTCCAGGATCCTGCGGATTCGCTGCCAGAGGGTCGTGTGTCCCAGCTCCGCAGGGCGCAGGGTGGACTTCTGCAGCACCTCCTTCTGGGCCGCACACATGGGACACAGGATCAGTTCACATCTGCCGTTGGTCATCCGCTCGACTTCCCGCGAGACGGCGCCACACCATTGGCAACGGGCCATGGGTCGCCTCACCTCCGCAACGTTCCAGGGCCTGCCTTCTCCCCCGGCTCCTGCTGTCGGCCACGGCCCCTGGCTTCAGGCCGCCCCTGGTGTCAGGCCGGGGCAGGACCCCCTTGCCGTCTCAGGCATGGCGCTGGCGATGTCTTCCAGCGGTCCTGCGTGCCATCCGTACCGTGCCATGATTATAGCAGGTTCCCAGTGGGTTCCGGAACCTGTCGCCGTGCTCGCCAGAATTGAAGATTGATCAATTCTGGCATGTCGGCGAGGAAGCGCCAGGACCCTTGAAAACACGGGCTTTTCGCCGTTCTTCGGCAGCATGTGTTAACATGTCGTTCATCGTCGGTTTACATCCCGGTAACGAAGTTGGCCTATAATCAGTATCGCGGGAAACCGTGATACGCGTGCCGGTGACGGCGGGAGGTCGACGCAAGGGGATGCAGCTCTTCGGTCTGCAGGGCGGCCTTTTCGGGGCTCAGAGCCTGTCCGGCGTCGCGGGCACGACGTCGCGGCCGCCTTCCGTACCGACCCGGGCTCCCGGCGAACTGCTGGCCAGGACCGAATCGGGCGTTCAGTTCCGCCCCGGGCAGGTCCTCTTCGGTCAGGTTGCCGGGCACCAGAAGGACGGCAGCTTCCTGCTGCGTTTCGGAGCCCAGACCCTCACGGCCAGTTCCCGGGTTCCCCTGGATGTCGGTCAGAATCTGCACGTCCGGGTTCAGGACCAGCAACAGGGGCAGTTGCGCCTGCAGTTGTTGAAGACCCCCTTCCAGGCCATGTCCGCCCAGGATGTGGGGCAGGCCCTGGCCGGCCTGAAGATTCCCCTGAGTGATGCCAACGTGGCGCTGGCCACTTCGATGGTCGAGCACGGGGTGCCCCTGACCCGACAGAATCTGGATGGCCTGAAGTCAGCCCTGGCGCAATTGCCGGCCGAAACCTCCGGGACCGCGGGGGGCGCACCCCAGCCCGCCCGGGTTGGCGCGGCGTGGTTCCTGCAGTCCAGTCAGTTGCCGGTCACGGGCCAGAACATCACGACCCTGGGTAATTTCATCGCCGCCAATCCCCAATTGGGTCAGCAACTGTTCGCGTTGCAGGGAGAGTTGCGTCGCCTGGCCGAAGGCCCCCAACGTCGGGGCACCAAGGGCTTGGAGGTCCTGGCCGAGGTGCCGGGCCTGTTGGGTGAATTCCTTCTGGAACCGGGCGGGCGCAAGGGCACCGGCAAGGCCGGGCGGCGTCTCCTGGATCTGGCCCGCCAGGCCGGGATCGAGACGCATGTGGGGATCCAGGGTGGCTCCGAGCAGGATTGGGACATGCTGCGGATGATGCGCGACCTGCGAGCCGCCCTGGCGGGGCAGGATGCCGGCTTGGAGACGGCCCTGGGCCTGATGGCCGGCCTGGAGGAGAACCTGCGCGCCCTGCAGTTGATCAACCAGGCCCTGCCGGATGCCGGGATGGCCTTCTACTACCTGCAGGTCCCGCTGCGACCGGATCGAGGCGAGTCGGCTGAAGTCTGGATCCGCTACCGTTTGAACGAGGACGGCAGCCGGGTGGTGGACCCCGAGGATCTGCGGCTCGAGTTCCTGGTCTCCACCGAGCACCTGGGCAGGCTCTTCTGCACCCTGGAGGTGGCCCGGCGCACGGTCCACGTCGATCTGGGGTCGGATTCGGAAGAGGTCCGAGCCTTCGTCGAGCGCTACGTGCCGGCGTTGGCAGAAAGGATCGCCGAGGCGGGGTGGACCGCCGGGCGGGTCGGGGCCACCCTGAGGCCCTTCACCGGGCGACCCCTGGTGGAGCGCAGGGATTTTGATACACTGGAGACTGTGAATGTCCAGGCCTGAAGCGGGACCCGGAAAGGTGGCGGTGGCCCTGGCCAGGGGTGCTGACGGCGCACCCCGGGTGGTGGCTTCGGGTCGAGGGGCTCAGGCTCGGCGGATCCTCGAGCAGGCTCGCGAGGCGGGGGTCGAGGTCCAACAGGACGCCCAGCGCGTGGAAGAGTTGTTGCGGGAACAGAGCGAAGGCTCGAGCATCCCGCTGGAAGTGTACGAGTTGATGGCCACGGTCATCAACTTCACGCAGGAGTTGAACGAAGCCCGAGCGGCCCCCCGGCCGGCCCGGGCCACAGCGGAAGGCGGCGCTCTGCTGTGAGCGGAAAAGGTTGGTTGGTCCTGGTCTAGAAATGAAGGTCGGGTTCGCGGGCCGCTGCGGATCAGATTGCTGGAGG
>CAZQPM010000087.1:0-11729 GCA_964595195.1 uncultured Burkholderiales bacterium
TCGACCTCCAGACCCCCGCGAGTGACCAGCGTCCCACCCTGAAGGGTACCCGTCGCCGTCGGCAGACCCATGGGCAAGGGTCGCTCCAGGGCCCGCTCGACATCCTGCCGCCGCACGAACGGCGAGGCTGCCAGGAGGCAACGCACCTGCGGCACCCGGCTCCTGACCTGCTCGGCCACGCGCAGGAAGACAGCCAGGGCGGCCCGCAGGTGCAGGCCCCGCGAGCCGGGGAACAGGCCAAGCGTTGGCCCCACGGACCCCGACGGCCCGGCCTCGGCCTCGGGAATGCCGTCCAGGACCAGGTTGCCCACCGCTCGGACCCCCACGCAGCCGCGCTGGCGCAGGGCTTCCGCCACAGCCGGATCCAGGGTGCCGAGGCGGGCGAAGCGCCCGGCCAGACAGAAGGGCCGCACCGCGTAGGCGACGGCCGGACGCCGCAGACTGCGGGCCAGGAGCCATGCGTGCCAGGGCTCGCCCCCCAGGAAGACGACGACGCCGGGCTGGTCCCAGGGCAGACCCGGGGGACGCCACCCCAGGCCGAGAAGGACCGTCTGCAGAGGCCTGAGCACCAGGTCCACCCCGGGAATCCCGGCGGCCACCCGCGCCTCGGCGCCGGAGGCGTAGGGGCAGGGAACCAGGGCCACGGCGATCCGGACGTCGGGGCGTTGCCGCTGCAATTCCGCGACGGTCCCGCGAACCCAGGAATGCAGCTCGCCCGGCGAGTTGGTGGTCACAAGGACCCAGGTCACACGGACTCCGAGGCCAGGGCCTGGGCCATCGAGGCCCCCTCGCTGAGACGATCGACCACGCCGGCCAGGCGCTCGACGACCCCGGGGCCTCCCAGGGCCTGGCGGACCCGCGACAGGGCGTCCAGCATGTGCTGGCGTTCGGGACCGTCGGCCAGGAGGCGCCGGGCCTCGGCCTCGAGGCGAACGGGCTCGACCTGGTCCTGCAGGAGTTCCGGCACCACGTCCTGGTCCAGGACCAGGTTGGGCAGACCGAAACGGTCCACGCGCAGCAGGCCCAGAGCCTGCAGCGTCCGTCCCAGGGCGACGTCCAGGGCCCCGAAGCGGTAGCACAGCAGCATGGGGGTGCCCAACAGGGCGGCCTCCAGGCTGGCCGAGCCCGAGGCCATCAGGGCCAGACGGCTGGCCGCCAGGGCCAGGCGAGCCTGGCCCTGGAGCACGCGAACCCCCTCGATGGGCGCGGCCTCCAGAACGGCCCGGATGCGCTTCTCCAGGGGAGGGGTGGCGCAGGGCAGGAGGATCTCCAGGTCGGGATGATCGCGCCGAAGGCGGGCGGCGACCTCCAGGAAGACGGGCAGCAGGTGCCGGACCTCCTGGGTCCGGCTGCCGGGCAGCAGGGCCAGGCCCGGGCCGGCCAGGCCGAGGAGGCGGCGCGCCTCCTCGGCGTCGGGTGCCTGCCCGACGATGTCGACCAGGGGGTGACCGAAATAGGCCACGGGCAGCCCCAGATCCTGGTATCTGGAGGCGTTGGCGCGGAAGGCGCACAGGACACCGTCCACCCGCGAGTGGATCGCCTGCATCCGCTGGGGATTGCGGCTCCAGGCCGAGGGCGGGAAGTAGTAGGCGGTGCGCAGGCCGCGCCGGCGCAGGAATCCAACCAGCCGCATATGCAGCGCTGGAGCGTCGACCACCACCGTCAGGTCCGGGCGGGCCTCCAGGAGGTGCCAGCGCATCCGGCGGTAGGCCAGATAGAGTCCGGGCAGTCGGGCCAGGGCCTCACCCGGACCGATCGTGCTCCAGGTGTGACTCTCCATCCAGAGTTCCACACCCGCCTCGGCCATCCGATCTCCGCCCACCCCGACCAGCCGCAGGCTCGGATCCCGCCGGAGCAGGGCGGATGCCAGGGCTCCGGCCTGGAGGTCTCCGGAGGGCTCGGCCGCCATGAGGGCGACGGTGCGGGGACGACGTGCAGGCTGCAGCCGGGAGGCCGCCTCAGAGGCCCCTTCCGACGCGGCCGCTCCGCTGGACGAGGGTCTCAAAGGTCATTCGAGCCGGATTCGACGGTCTGGCACTCCTCAGCGCCCGGTTCCTCGGGACAGGCCACGGCGGAACGCCGGCGGCGGTCCCCGGCGGAACGGACCAGGACTCCCATCCTGGAGGGGGCTCCCAGGAAGCCCACCAGGTGGTCCACCTCCGGACACGGCGGCACCCGGCTGCGGATGGCCGCAATGGCCTCGTTGAGGTTCAGGCCCGAGCCGGTCAGGACCCGGAAGGCGCGCTTGAGGGCCAGGCGCGACTCGTCGCAGACCTTCCGACGGCGCAGTCCGCGACTGTTCAGGCCATAGATGCGGGCCGGATTGCCATCGACGATGGCAAAGGGCGGCAGATCCTTGGTGATCTTGGCCAACCCGCCCACCATGCACAGACGCCCGACCCGGACGAACTGATGGATCCCGCTCAAGCCCCCCAGGACGGCCTGGTCCTCCACGACCGCGTGTCCAGCCATCCCGGCGTAGTTGGCGATGATCACCTGGTTGCCGATCCGGCAGTTGTGGGCCACGTGCACGTAGGCCATGAGCATGTTGTCGCTGCCCACCGAGGTCAGACCGTCCTCGTCGGCCGCCCGGTGCACCGTGACATACTCGCGAATCTGGTTGCGGTCACCGATCTCGACGAAGGAGCGCTGCCCACGGTAGGAGACATCCTGCGGGGCGGTCCCCAGGACCACACCAGGATGGATCACGTTGTCGCAGCCGATCGTCGTCCATCCGTCCAGGACAACCGAGGACATGACCACCGTCCCGCGCCCGATCCGGACATGCTCGCCGATGATCGAGAAAGGCCCGACCTCGACGCCCTCATCGATCTCGGCCCCGGGGTGCACGATGGCCGTTGGGTGGATGAACACCTGCTGATCTGCTCCTCTCACTGTGCTGCGCCCCCAGACAGGCCGTTCCCAGACCACCCTGCGCCGACCTTGGCCCCCGATCGGACGGGTGCGCCTCGAGTTCTAGCCGGCCAGGGCGATCAGGTCCTGGCCCTGGGATGACCTGGCCTTGACCATCTTCATCCGGGCCAGGACCTGCATGGCCAACTCCAGCGCCCGCTTGCCGTCCTCTCCGGTGACCATGGGAGTCTTGTGCATCGCCACGCACTCGGCGAAGTGGTTGAGCTCCAGGCGCAAGAGTTCTTCCTTCTCGACATGCACCTGCTCGGGAGGTATCGGACGACCATCCAGGCCCGGACGCAGGATGGCCAGGCTCTGGTCGATGAAATCCAGGGCCAGGGTGCGCCCGGTGACCTCGGTGACCTGAAGGCTGCGCACCCGATTCCCCGAGATCCGACTGGCCACCAGGCTGGCCATCACCCCGTTCTTGAAACGGAGTTGCACCTGGGCCAGATCCTCATAGTCCGAGTAGACGGATATCCCCATGGCGCTGATGTCCTGGACCGGAGAATTGACCAGGTGGATCAGGATGTCCAGGTCGTGGATCATCAGATCCCACACGACGCCGACGTCGAGGTTGCGGTTGGTGGGACAGGAACGCCGGCTGCACTCCATGAGGATCGGCTGCCCCATGATGTCGCGCAGCTTCATCACGGCCGGATTGAAACGCTCGAGATGCCCCACCTGCAGCACCAGATTGTGCCGCTTGGAGTAATCGACCAGGCGCTTGGCCTGGACCAGGTCGACGGCAATCGGCTTCTCGACCAGGACGTGGACACCGCGCTTGAGGAACTCCATGGCCACCGGGTAATGCAGGCTGGTGGGGACCACGATGTTGACCGCATCGACCTTGTCGAAGAGGCCTTGATAGGTCTCGAAATAGGCTGTATTGAAGCGTGTCGAACACAAGCGCCCGCGCGCTTCCTGGATGTCGACCACGCCCACCAGCTCGGTCTGGGGAAGCTCCGAGTAGATACGGGCGTGATTGAGGCCCATGCTGCCGATGCCGACGACCCCGACTCGAACCGGTTCCACGATCAAGCCTCCCTCATGCTGGCCCGAGGGGTCCGGGGCGCCACCTCGATCGAGGCGACGGGCCAACCCGAGTGCAGGATATCAAAGGGCCACCACTTCAGCCGCCGGGGCGGCTGGATCAATATATGCCGACATGTTCCTATATCCGTCAAGCCGGGACCGCGGGGCTCCGGCCGCGGAGTTCGCCAGATGGAACCCCGAGAGCCCCTTGGAGTTTCGCTCCCCTTCAAGACAGCGGCGAACGTGAAGACCGCATCCCTCCCCCCAGGGAAAGCTCCGGGACCTGCAGCGCTCTCAAGATGATCCTACGGGCCTTCGGCGAAGCCCAGGGGACTCCTGTAAGCCGAATCAGCCGCACGCCGGGTCCAGACACACGGTCAGGATCCCCTCGCAGGAGACCTGACCTTCCACCCGGGCGACCGCGCGCAGCCTGCGGATGTCGCCTTCCGCCTCGAACTCCTGGACTTCCAGATCCAGTCGGTCACCGGGCTTCACCTGGCGGCGGAACTTCAGGCGATCGACGGCAACCAGGCGCGGCTGCCCCTGGGCCTGGTACAGGATCCAGGACAACTGCAGGAGGGCCTCGATGGACATGACCCCGGGCAGCACGGGATTGCCCGGGAAATGACCCCGAAACTGGGGCTCATTCATCGTGATGTTCTTGTAACCCCAGACGCGTCCCCCCTCCACCCCCAGGACGCGGTCGAGCAGCAGCATGGGGAAACGATGCGGCATGCAATCCAGGATTTCACGCGACTCCAGCATGGTCGGTTGCCTCCAGTATCTGCCTGGCCAGTTCCAGGTGCAGGCGATGCCCTCCCCTCAGGACCACGACCCGGGCCTGCAGGGGCCGCCCCAGAAGGGCCAGGTCACCCATCAGGTCCAGCGTCTTGTGGCGAACCGGCTCGTCGGGAAAGCGCGGAGGTGAAGAGAAGCCTCCAGGCCCGCCGATCACCAGCGCGTTGGACCCATCTCCTCCCCGAGCCAGCCCTCGGGCCAACAGTGCCTGGACCTCCTCCCAGAAGCCGAAGGTGCGGGCCGGGGCCAGTTCATCCGCGAAGTCCTGCCGGTCAGGTCGAAAACAGCAGACCTGTCGCCCGACGAGCGGGTGCGGGAAGTCGACCCAGCATTCCAGCACGGCCTCGTCGGAGGGCAAGGCCAGCGCCAGGCCCCGACCCTCGACCACGAAGACCGGAGCCTCCAGGACCAGCGGCGTCGCCTCGGCCCCCTGTTCCACCAGCCCGGCTTCCAGCAACCCCCCGACGAAGGGTCGAGCCGAGCCGTCGACCACGGGGATCTCGGGGCCGTCGACCTCCAGCAGCAGGTTGTCCAGTCCCAGGCCTGCGGCGGCTGCCAGCACGTGCTCGACGGTGGACACACTGACCTGCCCGTCTCCCAGCGTGGTGCAGCGCTCGGTCCTGGTGACCGAGCCCACCCGGGCCGGCAGCCTGCGGCCGCCCACCAGGAAGACCCGCCCGTGGCCTTCGGGCGCCGGAAGGACCCGCAGGGTGGCCTGGGTTCCGCTGTGCACACCCACGCCCTGGAAGACCGCGGGGCCCCGCAGGGTCCTCTGCCGCCGGATCAAGACCCCGGCTCCGCGCTCGGTATCGGCTGCCGCTGGGCGCTGGGGGACGACCCGCCGTCCCGGAACTCGAACTGCGCCGGGTAGTTCGAACTGGCCTCGGGGAAGGTCACGACCTCGACGGTCCGGGTCTCTCCCGGTTCCAACAGGATCTCGGTCACCAGGGCCTCATTCCGGACGCGGCGGAAAGGCGCCTGGAAGACCTGCCCATCCACCAGGAAGGTCCCACCGGCGGGGCCGGCCACGGGGTTGAAGTAGAGGCCCACCCGACGGGGCTCGCGCTCGGGGTTGCGCAGGTCCACCAACATCTTGTAGAGCACCCCGAAGTTGCCCGTGTTGGGCAGTCCCGTCTCGAAGTCGATAAGCCAGGGGCTTTCCCCATAGCGTTGGACCAGGGGCTGGCCTCCGACCACGTACTCCCCATCCTGCTCGAAGAAGGGCTGGGCAAAGACCCCGTGGGGATGAATCTTGAAGGGATTGAAGGGAGCTCCCAGGTGGGGCAGGTTCGAACCGTCGTTCCAACTGGGCGCCAGGGCGGTGCGGACCTCAATGGTGGCCTTGTCCCCGTCCAGGACGCGGAAGTTGATGAAACCCGTCACCAGGGCCTTGGGCTGCATGTCGTGAGCGACCAGCTCCAAGGCCGACCTGGGCGGCAGGGTCACCACGTAGCCGGACTGGGAGGCGAGGCACTCCAGGAAGCGCCTGGCCGAGGTCTGGCCCACGTGGACCTCACTGCGCTCGGGACCCGCCCAGGTGGAACCGACCACCAGCCGCACCGGCTCATCGGTGGGATTGGACAGGTTGACCCAGAGGTTCCGTCGCCCCTTGGAATCGTTCAGGTGGGAGTACATCAGCCGGGTGGGCTCCTTGCGGCTGAAGGTATACTCCATCAGGACTCCATCCTGCGAAACCCGCTCGGGCCGATTGCTGACCAGCAGGAGGTTGGCTTCCACCGGCTCCAGGGGGAGGTTCCGGGCGACCACCTGGACCCGGCCCCCTACGGGAAAGAAGTCCTCCCCACCCACGATGCCCATCGGCATCGTGAAGCGCACGGTGTCGCCCTTGGGCACGGCGGGCAACTCGAGGGAAGGATCTTCCATCTGCAACCGACAGCCGGGGTTGACCCTGGCCCCCGTGGCGGTCCCCGCCAGCGCCGCCAACAGGACCATCGACCCGGGGGCCGGCCTGCCGGTGACCTCGATCTCCACCGA
The DNA here is from genome assembly GCA_964595195.1 of uncultured Burkholderiales bacterium. Taxonomy (GTDB): domain Bacteria; phylum Vulcanimicrobiota; class Xenobia; order Xenobiales; family Xenobiaceae; genus CAZQPM01. The sequence continues at coordinate 6,742 of CAZQPM010000087.1, forward strand.
CTGTGGGAGGGTCCCTGCCCAATCCTTGACGTGGATCCAGACGACCTCGTGCCCCTTGCCCCGACGCAGGTCGACCTTCGTGCGCCCGACGGCCAGGCCGCGAACCGAGACGGCCCCACTGGCCTGGTCCACCACCGCCTCCACCCCGTTGGACGAAGGTTCGGCCAGCAACTGTCCCCGGGCCAGACCCGAGACTCGGAGAATCTGCTCGCCACCCACGGGAAGCTCGAGGCGACTCCGATCCACCCTGAGCAGTCCCCGGGCAGCGACCCTGCGCAGCCGCTCGGCCCACAGGGCCGCCAGGGCCTCCGGAGTGCTCTGGTTCGCCCGGGCCAGGTCCGCCGTGATGACCACCAGCAGGTGGTCGCCCCAGATGACGCCGATCTTGCCTTCGCTCTTGCCCGCCCGCACGAGGTTGGCCGAGAGCCCCGACTGCAGCAGTTCGTCGACCTTGCGGTTCAGGCTGGCTGCCTGCCCCTCGTCCGGCAGTCGGAAGAGGACCTCCTCGCCCAGGACCACGTCGGCGCTCCAGGTGGGATGCCAGGGGACGAAAGCCACCAGCATCAGGAATGCCAGCGCCAGGATGCGCGCTCTCACGGATTGGCCTCCTTGTGGGCTCAGGAGCCCTGTCCTTCCAGGCGCTCCAACAGTTGAGGCAGACGACGCAGGACCGCTTCCAGTCGAGCCACGTCGTGGCGGGGGCGGGCGGGGAAGCCGGCCAGGTCGAGATCTGCTGGGAAACGCCGCAGTGCGCCCGAGCGGTCGGCCAGGCGACAGCGGTCCCCCAGCTCGGCGCGCATGGCCATGCCGGTCTGCATTCCCAGGACACAGTCCTCTCCGATTCGGGAAGAACCCGCCACGCCGCTCTGGTCGCCCAGACGGCTGCGGGCTCCGACGCGACAGTTGTGACCGACCATGACCATGCTTCCCAGGACGACATCCTGCGCGATCAGCGTGACGCCGGTGGTGGCCCTGTCGACGCAACTCCCGGGGCCGATCACCGCGCGGTCTTCTACCTGGACCCGACCCACCTGCGGAATCTTGCGATGGCGCCCATGCTCCAGGACGTATCCGAACCCGTCGGTGCCCAGGACCGCACCGGCCTGGACCCTCACCTGGCGCCCCAGGACGGTCCCAGGCAGCAGAACTGCGCCGGCCTCGATCTGGCAGCCCTCGCCGACCTCGACCCCGGGGCCCAGGTAGGCGCACGCGCCGACCCGACACCCCGCGCCCAGACAGACGTCGTCCTCGACCACTGCGCCAGGACCGACCTCGACACCCGGCCCCAGGCTGGCATGCGGCGAGACGACGGCTCCCGGATGGATCCGGCTGGGTTCGGCTGACGGGCTCATCTTCGCACTCCGCGGGCAGGGGTCAACGGGATGTCACGGCTTGACCTCTGGGGCGCCGCCGTGCATCTTCAGCAGGATATCGGTCGTGATATCCTCACCCGAGGTGTAATGGATGGTCGGGAAGTAGGGGGTGTTGATGATCACGACATCGAGGTTCTTGTTGTCGGCGATCTGTGTCGCCGACTCCTTGATGTCGGCCTGCAGCTTCTGCATGAAGTCGCGGACCAGATTGTCGAAGCGCCCGGATCTCTCGCTGGCCTCCTTGGCCAGCTTCTGCTGCAAGCGATGCTTCTCATCGGAAGAAAGATCCCGGACGTTCTGGGGTATCTGGGAATAGACCGCCTCGCGCTCCTGCATCAACAGGATGTTCAGTTCCAGGTACTTGGGGTTCTCCTGAACGATCCGGGCGGTATTGACGAAGCCGACCCGCATCTGGGGACCGGGCCCGCCACAACCGACCAGCCCCAACAGCGAAACGGCCGCCAGGGTGACGGCATGGAAGAGTCTCATGGCTTTGCCTTCTCCTCGGGGGCCGCCGTGGCCGCGCCGCTACCACCGGCCAGGCCAGGCATCTCGGCCAGGATGTCTCCGGTCACGTCGACGGCCCCGAACTCCACGGTCGGGAACTCTGCAGAGTCCAGGATCACGATGTCCAGGCCCTTCTTGTCGGCCACCACCTTGGCGGCTGCGGAGATCGCGACCATCCGATCCTGGGTGAACTGCCGGGTCCGCTTCAACCACTTCTGGTTGATCTCGGCTTCCATGGCCCTCAACCGGTCGAAGGTGGCCTGGTCGCGGACCTCACCACCCTGTCCCTTCACGATCTGGTTGATCCGGTCGGCCACCGTGACCCGCTCGGCGAAATACTCCCGAGCCAGGGTCTGGTACGCGTCATCGAACCTCAGGATCTGGGTCGTGTCGACCCTGCCGGTCACCAGGGTGCGGGGAGCCTCCTGGCACCCCGCCGAGAGAAGACCGGCCAACAGGCCCACGGCCACGAATCCGGGGAATGTCCCACGGCTGAACATCTTGACTCCTCCTACCGAACGGCCTGCTTGACCGCTACCATGGCCAGGTCGGTCAAATCGGTGCAACCGAGGTTCACCACGAACCGACCGATCACCGCTGGCACCTCGTGCTTGCGCGCAACCTCTCCGACCTTGTCCGAAAGATCCGCCACCATCTGGTCATACAACCCCTTGCGCTGCGCCTTCAGCGCCGCCACCCGGGACTTGACCTCATCCATCTTGCGCCGGGTATCCTCCGAAACCTGATCCGCCGACTTCTCGACCAGGTCCTTCAGTTGGGCCTGCAGGGCCTTCAGGCGCTTCTCGACCTCGGCCTGCTTGCTCTCCAGGCGCTTGCGGGCCTCCTGCGAGCGGGCTTGCATGGTCTCCTGCATCTGGGCCTTGCGGGCCTCCATCTCCGCGGTCAGGGAAGCCCGGACCGCCTCGATCTGGCGCTCCACATCCGCGGGCACCGCCGGCGCCTGACGAGGCAGTCCGCCCAAGCGGTTCCTTTCGGCCGCCGCCTTCTGCTGCACCTCGGAGTTCAGGGAGGCCTCATAGGACTTCAACTGTTCTTCCAGTCCCGCCTGTTCGCGCTTCCCGGCCTCCTCGAGCTGACCGTGCAACTCGGCGCGGCGGGCGTCCTTGAGGGTCTGCTCCTCCTGCCCGATGGCCGCGATCCGGTCCTGGATTTCCGCTTCCTTCTCGGCGTCCATGGACGTCTGCATCTGCAACTGCAGGTTCAGCTTGCGTTCCTGGTTCTGGCGCATGATCTGGTCCTCGTAGGCGGCCAGTTCAGACTCCACCCGGGCCCGCTCGGCCTCCATGCGGGACTGGACCTGCTTTTCCAGTTCCAGGCGGCGAGCCATCAAGCGCTGCTGGCGAACCGCGGACAGGTCGGCCAGGAACGCCTGCATCCGGGCCTTGGTATCGCCCTGCAACTCGACGGGCTGCGGGCGGAGATGGCGCGTGCGCTCGTCCAGGACGGCCCGGTAATGGGCCTGCATGCTCTGGCCTTCCTGCTCGAACCGGGCCTGCATCGAGGCTCCCAGTCCCCGCATCTCGGCGTTGATGCGCTGGTACTCGGCCTCGACCTCGCGGCGCGCCCGCTCGACCTCGGCCTGCATCCGCTTCTGGCTCTGGTCGACCACCCTCCGCTGGTCGCCCAGGGGCAGGAACGCCAGCTCCTGTTCCAGGATGGCGATCTGCTCATCCAGTTGGCTCAAGCGCTGGTACTCGCGGTGAGCCCGCAGCAGGGAGTCGAAATCGACGACTCCCAACTGCAGGTCCTCGGTCCCACCGGCCGGCTCCCCCTCGGCAGCCCAGGCCGCCCTACAGACCGGCGACCACAGGACCGGCACCGAGGTCAGCAGCACCGCGGCCATCAGCGCCGCGGCTCCCCAGCCGAAGACACGGAATCGGGAAGAGATCCTCATGGCGACACCTCCGTCCGGTGGCCCTAGTTCCCTCCGGTCGGCGGTGACTGCGAAGCGGCCGGAGCCGGAGCAGGACTGCCGCCGGCAGCCGGAACCTGGCCTGCAGGCTGACCCGACTTCGCCAGGAAGGTCTCCACAACCGCATCGGTGATGTTGCGACCGCCGTACATGACGTTCTGCTTGTCCAGAACCAGGGAGATCCCCTCGGCCTTGGCGACCTCGTTGACAGAAGCCGTAACCTTCTGGATCAAGGGCGCCATGGTCTGCTCCTTGTAGACTTCCAGATCCGCCATCAGACGGTTCTTCAGACCCTCCTGTTCCGACGGCGACAGGCTGGCGGCCTTGGACTCGTAATCCCGCATCAGGTCGTTGCGACGCTGCAACAACAGCAGATCGGCTTCCTGGAAGACCTTCAGGCTCCGGACCACATCCTGGTCGAAGTAGGCGACGGGGGAACGGGTGGTATCCTGGGCCGGCGGCAGGTTCAACTCGCCCTTCTGCTGGAAGAGCTTCTTGACATCCTCGGTGATATCGGGAATCCCGTAGACCACGATGCGCTTGTCCAGGACCACGGTCAGCCCCTTGCTGCGGGCCGCCGTGGCCACCGCGGCCTCGGCCTTGGTCTGCAGGGGCTGCAGCAGTTGGTTGCGCTTCTGCTGGATCTCCATCTGGATCTTGCGATACAGGGTGGCCAGTTCCGCCTCGGCGCCCTGGTTGCCCTGCTTGGCCTTGACGGCCGCCTCGAACTCCGCCTTCTTCTTGCCCTGGAAGGACTCCAGTTCCTTTTCGGCGTTCTTGAACTCGTCCAGCGAGTAGATGATCTCCTGATCCAGGGCCCCGACCTTCTTGGAGGGCGACCCGATCAGACCCGGCTTGGTCACCACCCAGGTGCCGACAGCCAGGCCCACGAGCAGGACCAGACCACCGATGATCAGGGGCAGCTTGCTCCTGCTGCTGGTGCTATTCTCGATCTCGGACATGTAAAGTGGAACCTCCTCGTGGTTCAAGCGCTCGACTCGAGAGCGCCTGGAACGCTGCCGGGCGGGACATGGAAGTCCCCTGCCCGGACCTGGACACCGGCCTTCAACCCATCTGGCCCCGGTCGGTGCCGAGGCTCAGGAAGTCAGCGTCCATTCTGTCTTGCACCGTCGATCCAGTTGTGTCCGCCCGGTAAACTTCTGATCCTCATCCCC
>CAZQPM010000087.1:11739-12853 GCA_964595195.1 uncultured Burkholderiales bacterium
GTCGACGGGGGCGGACTGGCCAACGCTCAGAAGGACTGACCGATACCGATGCTCGAGCGCGAGCCGTCCTGGCCGAAGGCGTAGTCGATACGGATGACGCCCAACCCCAAGGTCGGGAAGACGATCCGCAGACCCACCCCGGCATCCGCATACAGCTTGTTGGTGGAGTATCCCGGGAACCAGGCGTTCCCGGCGTCAGCAAACACGGCGCCGCTGAGCATCTTGATGTTGGCGATGGGGAAGCGGTACTCGGCGTTCAGCAGCAACAGATGGGTGCCGAAGAACGCGTTGTCCTTGTAGCCCCGCATGGTGTCGGTTCCGCCGGCATAGAAGTATTCCGAAGCCGGCGAGCCGTCGCCCGATGCTCCGTACATCGCGCGCAGGGCGACCGTCGACCGCTCGGTGATCGGGATGTAGTGACGGCCCTCCAGGACCAGTTTGGTGTAGTCGTAGTCCCCCCCCAGGACTCCGCCCTGGAAGGCCAGTGAGGCACTGCCGTAGGAGCCCACGTGGGGATTGAAGACGTCGTCCCGCGTATCGTACAGGGTCGACAATCCGACGCCGTTCAGATCGCCCTTGCCCATGCCCACGGGAGCATATTGGGAATCGGGGTCCTCGCTGATGTCGATGGTCTCGCGGCGCAGGGTCACGAAGCCCCGCAGGTCGTCGGTGAAGGGGTGACCGTAGGTGACGGTGGCTCCGTAGACCTTCTGCTGGTAGAGCGCATAGGTTCCCGGCTCGGCACCGGTGACCGCCTGCTGCAGATTGTCCACCTTGGTGTAGTACACCGAGGCCCCGATCGAATCCTGGGCGGTGTTGATGGCCGGATCATAGTAGGAGATACCATAGGTGCCCAGGTCGGCGCCCTGCTGCAGGTTGACGGAAACCGACTTGCCCTCACCGAACAGGTTGCGATCCGAGTAGGACAGGGTACCCGTCACGCCGGGCCGGACGGCTCCGGAACCGCCACCCGCGTAACCGACACCGATCGTGGCCAGGCCGGTCTTCTGCTCTTCCACCTTCAGGAGCAGGACCACCTTGCCGGCATCCGTCCCGGGCTCGATGACGGGATCGACCTTCTTGAAGTAGCCCAGGTTGTTCAGGCGCTCCAGGT
>CAZQPM010000088.1:0-12824 GCA_964595195.1 uncultured Burkholderiales bacterium
CGACCAAACCGAAGACGCGCGAGTGGAACTTCGAGAACTGCACCTCCAGGGGGGCCAGGCTTCCCAGGATCTTCTCGTAGCGCCCGGCGCCCAGGTCGTTGGGCATGGCGCACAGGAAGAGACCTCCCGGGGCCAGGCACGACAGGCCTCGCCCGAAGTTGGCCAGGTTCTCCTCCCTCTGAGGCGTGCCGAGGTACAGGCAGGCGTCGAAGAGCCCCTCCTCTCGGACCACAGGGTGCAGGCCGGCGCGCGCCAGGCGGTCGAACTCCGGCCGCCGGGTCTGCTGCAGCACGGCCTCGGGCAGATCCTGGTGGTAGCGGGCCCTCAGGAAGAGCCTGCGGGGCCGGTCGGCCAGCAGGCCTTCCTGCTGCTGCAGCAGCCGCATCATGGCGTCCAGGGCCGGGCAGGGCGCGGGTTCCAGGGGTTCTTCGACGCCCGCCAGGGTCTCGTCGAGCGGGGCCAGGGGATCCCGGCTCTTCTGGGTCTTCCGGTTCATCGTCAGCCTCTAGTTCTGCAGGATCTCCAGGACCCGGGGGAGGTCCGAGAGGTCGACCAGGATCGCCTCGGGTCGGGTCTGCCGCAGGACCTCGACCGGATAGCGCCCGGTGGCCACGGCCAGGGCCCGAGCGCCCAGGGCCCGGGCCGCCTGGACGTCGTGGGCGGTGTCCCCCACCACCCAGACCTGGCTCGGCTCGAAGGCGATCCCGAAGTGGCGGCGCGCCCGCTCCACGGCCACCGGCCCCAGGTTGCAGCGGTTCGAGCAATCCGAGGCGAACCCCCCGACCGGGAAGTAGTGGTCCAGGCCCAGGGCCCGCAGCTTCAAACGCCCGGTGGTCTCCAGGTTGCCGGTCAGCAGGCCCAGATGGGCCCAGGCCGAGCGGGTCAGGGCCTCCAAGAGGTCGACCACTCCGGGCTTGACCTGGCGGTCGGGGTTGGGAACGGCCAGGTCCTCCTCGAGATACGCGGCGTACCTCTCCAGGCACTGTGGTTCCAAGGCGGGCCAGCGCTGAGGAGGAATCCCGGCGTGGGCCAGGGCCTCGCGCAGGATCACGGGGTCCGTCTTGCCGTCGGGGACGACGCCGGCCATGTCCGAACCGCACACCTCCACGAAGGCCCGCTGCAGGCAGCGCATGCCGGCGCCGCCCATGAACACCAGGGTCTGGTCGATATCGAAGAGGATCAGCCGCGCTTCCATGGGCGCCCCCTTCGCGCAGGCCGGCGCGCCGCCTGCCAACCCGGCTGCACCCGTCAGCGGGAGGGGGATGGCGAGGGCGACATGGACGGCGAGGGCGAGGGCCCCGCCGTCGTGTAGTTGCCCAGCGAGTTGTCTACCGACAGTCGGACCGGTATCTCCATCTCCTCGGAGAGGAGGTCCTGCCAGTCCGCCAGCACGATGCCGGGCACCAGGCGCGGGCTCCGGATCCGGGCATCCACCTGCAGGCTGGCCGGCCTTTCCCCGAAGACCGGCGTGGGGAGCCCCTCCGGCGACTCGGACTGCGCCGGCCGTTCTGCAGGTTGGCCGTGAACCGTGGCCCCCAAGAGACGAGCCCCAGCCTGTTGCCCGACGAGTTCGTCCAGGCGCGCCAACACCCGGGCCTCGCGCTGCTGGACCTCCTCCTCCCGAGCGCTGAGGGCCTCGCTCACCGGTGCGCGGACGGGCCCGTTCCGCGTGTAGTCGTGGGCCGGCACCGTCCGCACCGTCAGGGCCAGGGAGGGGGCAGCGGGATTCGTCTGGCGCAGGGCGGCCGAGGCCAGGTCCTGCAACTCGCCAACCAGGTCGGAATCGAAGACGTAGGGGCTGCGAACGGTCACCAGCAGGGCCTGGGGAAGGGCCGGATCCGGCCGCACCCACTGAACCATCTCGGCCCGGTCATAGGCGCTCAGGGCCTCGCGCAGGGCGGCCTCGACCTGGGCGTTGGGGTCGGGGCCCTGGTCACCCACTTCGGTTCGGGCGAACTGGATTCCCGAAGGGGACAGATAGGTCAGGGTGGCCGCCCCCAGCAACAGGTCCAACTCCATGCCGGCTGGAAGGCTGAGTTTGTCCTCGAGGGTGGCCCCCACCGTGCGGACCACCGCGGGGGTGACCTCCTGGGGCGCCCGAAGAACCCCACGAACCCGTAGCTTGGAGCCGCGAAGATCGACAACCACGTCGGTGACCTGCGCCCCTGGAACCAGTTGGGGGACCTGGGACTCCAGGACCCTGGTGACCGTGCCCAGATACCGCCTCTCTTGGACCAGGCTGCGCAACTGCAGCGACAGGAAGACGAAGGTTCCGACCAGCAGCAGGGTGTTCGCCGCCACGAAGCGCGAAGCGGGAACCAGCGTCTGGCGGCAGGGCCGACGCCCCAGACCCGCGGCCGCGAAGACCAGCACGGCCGCCGTCTGGATGGTCAGGAAGTTGGCCAGGAACAGCATGAACGAGCGGAAGGCGGGACCCACCAGGTCCGTCTGGTGCAGCGAACCCGCCAGCATGATGCCGCAAACGGCCAGGGGTGGCACCAGGGCCACGGCGATGGCCACCCCGGCGATCGAAGCGCTGATCCGGGTGTTCACCGTGGCGTAGGCACCCGCCAGGCCAGCGGACAGGCCGATCCCCATGTCGATCAAGGTCGGCCGCGTGCGACCCTGCAGTTCGCTGCCCCCGAGGTCGATGTTCTCAGGCCCGATCAAGAGGGCCAGAGCTGCCGCCGTGGCCAGGGCCGCCACCACCCCCAGCACCTCAGCCACCAGGCTCTCCCTCAGCAGGGGAAGATCAGCGCGGACCAGGCCCATGGCGCTGCCCAGGATCGGCCCCATCAGAGGGGCTACGATCATGGCCCCGATCACGGTGGCCGTCGAGTTGGCCACCAGGCCGAAGGAAGCGATCATCGTCGAGAGGATCAGCAGGATGAAGTAGCTCCGGGTGGGGGTGCCGGACTGCCTGACGGTTTCCAGGATCAGCTTCTCTTCAGAAGGGGACGGCCGATGCAACCAGGACACGGGAACTCCAGGCTGGGGGTTTCGAGCACGCACGTTCGACGGCCGGGGTGTCGGCCCCTGGCCTGGGGGCCGGCCGGACGCAGGCGATGAATTCAATTCAACTCTCGACGACCACGAAGGTCGACGCCATGAATCTCCAATTTTCCGAGGAATCTGGACGTTCCGGATCAAGAACTTCGCACGATGCGCGACCACACAAGCAGGGCTGACTCCCATCGCCAAGAAGTCCCACGGCATGAATAATCACAGTCCAAGCACGACAGAAGACTGCGATGCCGCCAAATCAATTGAACCGTCCAAGACCTCGCAGACACGACAGAGCGCAACCCGCGAACTTGTGGCCGACCTCGATCCCATACCCACGAAGGATCGGGCCCCCCTGGGAGTCGTTGAATTGGCTTTGAATCGAAATCAGACCATCCGGGCCGTCGGGGTAGTCTACGGATTGGAGCACACAATCTCCGGAGAGGGATTCCAGGCCACCGTCTTCCTGGACCAGTACAACCAACGGCTCAAGGTGTCCAGTTACGAGGCCACCGACTACTATGCCCTGATCCTCAAGCTGCGCTGGCTGACCGAGGCCAACGGTTTCGACAAGATCATCTGCATGGCCCACCCCTCGGACTGGGAGCACTTCCTGCGCCACGGCTACGTCCTGGAGGCCATCCTGAAGTACTACCACCGGGGTGAGGACGCCCTGGTGATGTCCAAGTTCCGTTCCCAGGAGCGCCTGACTTCCCCATGCATGATGCAGGAGATCCTGTTGATCGAGGAACTCATGGCCCAGGAGGCCCGGTCCGCACGCAAGCCCCACCCGCCCGGTCACCACTTCCGCATGGCCCGCCCCGAGGATGTCCCGGCCCTGGTCGAACTGTATCAGACCATCTTCAAGAGCTACCCGAGTCCCCTGATCCACGCCTCCTACCTCGAGCACGTCCTCCAGGGCGATTCACTCTTCGCGGTGTGCGAGCACGAAGGCCGGATCGTCTCGGCCGCCAGCGCCGAACTCTACCCGTCGCGACGGGCGGCCGAGCTGACCGACTGCGCGACCGTTCCCGAGGCCAGGGGCCGGGGCCTGATGACCATCCTGCTGACCATGCTGGAGGCCGAACTGCGCGACCGGGAGTACATCTGCTCGTATACCATGGCCCGCGCCCGGAGCTATGGGATGAACATGGTCTTCTACCACATGGGCTACGGGTTCAATGGGCGCCTGACGAATAACTGCGACATCCACGGGACCTACGAGGACATGAACATCTGGGTCAAGGACCTGCGCAGTTCCCCCGTCCACTCCGTGGAGTAGCGCAGGGCCCCCGAGCGGTCCGCCAGGACGGCCTGCCGACCGAAAGGACCTCCGAGACCGGGCCGGGAATTCTCCTGGCACGCAAGGTCTGGTCAACCGCTTCGCGGGACAGGCGCCTGGGGGGCGGTCCATCGGGAGGTGCCATTTGCATCGTTCTGCCGTTCGCTCTTCCCCCGCGGGCCGCTGGCTCGCCCTGTGTCTTCCCCTAGCCGTGCTGCTCCTGGCGGCGACCCTCCCCTTGAGGGGGGCGGGCGACGAGGCCTCCTACCGACCCGGGACCGACGACCCGCTGACGAACCCCTCGCGCTACGATTTCCTCCCCGATCAGGAGCTTCTGGCCACCGTCGCCCTGCCTGCGGCCGAGGCCTCCACCCTGCAATCCAACTGGAACGGCCCCAGCGATCCGAACTCGATCGCCCACTGGCAGGCCGAGGCCAGCCAGGTTTCGCAGGAATCGGGACTGAACACGAAGGTCACGAACTCGACCCTGGTCCCCTCCGCGATGGCCAGGGGACGCATCCTGGACCCGGCCAAGGCCGACGACACCGTGCTGGTCTACTACACAGTGGACGCGGCCGCGCCGCGGGTGGGCTACACGGTGGTCCTGAACCCGAACACCCCGGGGGCCGTGCGCAGGACCTTCTACCCGGGCGTGAACCGGGCAACCGACGACTACTTCCTGCGCATCGACGTCGCGGTGGCCGACCTCGACCGGGCGGGTGACCCCGAGGACGGCTCCTTCCACGACGAGATCGTGGTGGCCGCTCGGACGGCCGCTGCCGACGGCTCGTGGCAACTGACGGTCATGGCCCTGGACGGGCAACTCAACGAACTGGGCTCGGCCACCTCAGGAACGCCGCTTCCGGCCACCGAACAGGTCTGGACGACCTTCGCCCTGACGACCGGAGACTTCAACAACGACGGGCGGGCGGAGGTCTGCGTCGTGCAGGACGCCTGCACGCTGGGGGCCAACCGGCAGAACGCAGTCACCACCTTCGCCTTGACGACCGACCCCGCCACGGGCGCCCCCACCCTGCAGAAGAAGAACACCCTGGTCACCGCCGGCGTCGGAGGCCTGGGCCCGCTCTTCCAGTTGCTCCCCGGCCACTACGACCTGGCCTGCGGCGACTTCGACGGGAACGGGACCGACGAGATCGCCCTGTCCAGCGGGGTCAGCTCGAACTTCACGGCGGTCCTCCAGGTCCTCTCGACGGACGCCAACTTCAACCTGACCCTGCGATCCACCACCCAGACACCCCTGGTGGCCGACTATGTTCCCCTGGCCACGGGCCTTTTCCACTACGACCCGAACAAGGGCTACAGCACGGCCCGGAAGCAGTTGGCCACCGCCATCGCCAACGGTTTCGACGAGCCCGTCAAAGTGACGCTGTACGACCTGGACTCGACGATGAAGCTGGTGCAGAAGGGCAGCGCCGACGTCGTGCCCCCCCAGGAGTACGTGGATTCCCTGATCGGCCGCCCCCACCTGGTGGCGGGCAGCTTCCTGGGCCTGAACACACCCTACCCCCACGACGACCTGGCGGTTTCCTTCGTCTCCTACAGCATCTACCAGTCTGCCCCCGACACCGTCGCACCCAGGTTCGGGGTCCTTCAGGTCAAGGACGACATGACCCTGGCGCTCCAGGGCATCTGGTACTTCGACGGCACTCCCTCGGACTCGTCGAACCACAGCACCGTGAACATCTCCAGTTCGGCCATGGTGGACCTGGCCTTGCTGGCCGCCGACCGGACGGGGGACGGCTTCTACCTGGGCGCCCCGGTCCACATCGAGATGGACCAGGACATCCGGACCGACTACGTCATCCAGGAACCGCCCAAGCACATCGATTTCCTGCAGAACGAGCACGGCGGGTGGGAACAGGTGAACATCTCCCGGTGGCCCGACTTCTACGCCCAGCTCTCCGACGACCAGGAGACGACCCTGAAGACCACCCAGAAGGACGAGACGGACCTCGACTACGGCCAGGACAGCGCCCAGACGGCCTCGGAGAGCCTGAAGATCGGCGGCCGGATCAAGAAGATCGAGGCGGGTGTCGAGGAGGACTTCAAGTACGTCAACAAGACCACGTACGACTACGAATCCGTCACCGCCCTGGAGACCGACCACTACCTGTCGCAGCAATTCTCCTACGAGGACAAGACGGAGGAGGACGACTTCGTCCGAGCCAACGTCAAGGTCCTGGACATCTGGCGCTATCCCGTCTACGGCGCTTCGGACGGCACGAACCAGGGCTACTACGAAGTGGTCATGCCCGGACCGTCGCAGGTCCTCAAGGAGGGCCCCGGCATAGGCCTGGAGTGGTACCAGCCCGTCCAGGAGAACGGCAACATCCTGTCCTATCCAGCCCTGAGCGACTCGAACGTCATGCCCGACCAGGGCAGCTTCCTCTACAACGGCCAGGAATTCACCGAACCCCTATCGGAGAACGCCGAGATCGTCCTGGGCGGGACCGAGGTCAACAAGACCCTGAAGTGGACCAGCGAGACGGGCCAGTCCTCGGAGGTCTCCTACAAGACCACTTCCACGGACAGCCAGGACGTCAAGGTGGGGGTCAAGGCGACAGGCCACTACAAGATCCTGGAAGGTGAAGTGGGCCTGGAGACGGACTGGAGCTGGCACGAATCCGACAGCACCTCCACCTCGTCGACCAGCACGAACACCAACTCCCAGACCCGAGGCATCACCGTGCACGCGAAGGCCGGGATGGATGCCAACAAGATGTACAGCTTCAAGCCCATCGTCTACATCACCAAGGACGGCACCTTCAAACTGGCCCACACGGTCGATCCCCTGGGCAGTGCCCAGGGTTCGGCCTGGTGGTTGAAGACCTACAGCGGCCGACCCGACCCCGCCTTGAACCTGCCCACGAAGTTCCTCTACGAGGAGCGCTTCAACTACTGGCAACCGAACGAGACGCGTCAGGACCGCACCCGGATGCGGGGCCTCTTCCTGATGAAGCAGTATGCGGCCAGCGAGGAACAGCGGGAGTACCTGGCCATGGCCCCCGTGGCCGGGGACAAGGTCTGCGTCCTGGCCCGCCTCAACAACTACAGCCTGGACACCAACACGGGGCCCTTCAACGTCCGCTTCTCCTACATGACCTTCAACCCGGCCCTGGGCGACGAGGATCCCGAACCCCACCTGACCCACATCGGGACCTGCCGCGTCGACAACGTGGCGCCCCGGCAGCCCGCAGAAGCCTGGGTGACCTGGGACACCACCGGTCTGGGTGGCGCCCTGCCCGGCACCTCACAGAGCTACGTCATCTACGTCACCCTCGATCCGGACCACGAGGTGGCCAACCAGATCCACGGGATCAACGACCCCTCCGGGGACCTGGCCGGCAACGACCAGGGCTACTATCCCTGGGACAACTCCCTGCGCGTCTTCTCGCCCGCCGAGGACTCCCCGGCCCGCGCGGAGGGGCTCGCGGGCGCGTCCCCTCGGGTCCGCTCCAACAACGTCTCGGTGGCGCCCGGACTGCGACTCTTCAACCGCCGGGCCGGAGGCTTCGTCCACGCGGTGCCCCAGAACAACTTCCTGGTCCTGGCCGGCATCCTCGCCGACAAGGCTGACCGCAGCCACCGCTTCGTCAGTTGCTATGTCGACGGCAAGCTTGTCTCGTCCAAGACGGCCCACGGCCTGGACGCCGGGTTGAACGTCTTCTACTTCCCCTGGAGACCCTCCGAAACCGGAAGCCACGAGGTCAAGGTGCGGGTTGAAGAGAACGTGGACGACGCCCGCCCCGGAGACAACGAGGTGACCGAGACCTTCACCGTCTCGGCCGCAGCCACGGGAACCGTCTCCGAACTGGGTTCGTCGGGCTTCTGCTTCGTGGCCACGGCAGCCTACGGATCCTACCAGGAACCCCACGTGCAGGTCCTGCGACAGTTCCGCGACAAGTGCCTCCTGACCAACGGACCGGGCCGTCTGGCCACGGACCTCTACTACCGCGTCAGCCCGCCCCTGGCCCACTTCATCGCCTCTCGGCCCTGGGCCCAGGGCGCGGCGCGTTTCCTGCTTCTGCCCGCCTACGGCGTGGCCTGGTTGAGCCTGCGCGGGCTTCTCGGGGTCCTGCCCGTCGCGGCCCTGGCGTTGCTGGGGCTGGCGGCAAGGCGCCGGTGGCGCAGGGCCGGATGACCCGTCTGGCCGGGGAGGCGGCTCCTCCCCGGCCAGAGGAGCCGCCCCAGCCCATCCAGAAGGGTCCGCGCCGAGGGGTCTGGAGCCGAGGCGCCGGGCCCTTCGCTTCCAGGACCCGAGAGAGAGCGACCCCGAGTGACCGACGCACCCGATATGGAATCCGGCCTGCTGTGCCCCGCCTGCCAGGTCCCCATGCGGTTGGTGGACCTCCCAGGCTTCCAGGCCGACGAGTGTCGCCTGTGCGACGGACTGTGGCTGGATGACCAGGAACCCGAAAGGCTGGTGTGTCTGGCCACGCGCCCCCAGCACCTGCTGGAACCGCTGGCCTTCGACGACTCGCAGAGCGTCGTGCCCGAAGGTCAGAGGACCTGCCCGCGCTGCTCGTGTCGCCTGGCGCTGCACGAACACGCCGGGGTGACCGTCGAGGTCTGCCCCGAATGCCGGGGTCTGTGGCTGGATCGTTGGGAGTTGCGCCGGCTGCTGGCCGATTGAGCGCGAGGAATCCGACGAGGTTGAACCGGGGGGGGTGCGGATCAACCGTCCAGGGCGAATCGGACGTTGCGCACGACCTGGGCCGCCACCGGGCGACCGGCCTGCAAGGCGGGTCGAAAACGCCAATCCAGAGCCGCCTGACGGGCCGCCTCATCCAGGCGGGAATCTCCGCTGCTGCTGACGACGTCGGCCTGCGTGACCCGGCCCTCGGTGTCGACGTGGGCTCGGATCCGCACCGTCCCCTGGACTCCTTCCCGGGCAGCACCCGCCGGATAGGCGGGAGGCGCCTCGAAGGTCAGGGACGGAGGACCCGAGGGGCCCTCGCCCGCCCCGACTCCGCCGGGCTGCGAGCCCCCACCGTTCCGGGCCGGCCCGGCCTCCGAACCCGCGCCCGGGCCTCGGGCAGCCATCTCCCCAGCAACACCCGCGACCTCGGCGGAGTCCCTCCCACCAACGCCCGAAACCTCGGAAGCGACCTTCGCCGCAGCACCCTCGACCTCAGCGGAGGCCTCCCGTCCCACGCCCGGGCCCTCGGCAACCGCCGCCCCCCGATCAGGCGGATCCACGGCAGGTGCGCCGTCCCGCCTGACGATCGCGGATACCCGAAGCCCGGGAACGGGGGGCATCGATGCCGCCGCCTGCGTGGGCAGGACCGGAGCCGAGGGAGGCGGGAGGCCTGCCGACGTGGCGGTCCCTGCGACCCGGCGCCTCGGGCTCCCACCCACCCGAGGCCTGGGTCGCAGGGACGGGCGCCCAGGCGACCCGGAGGCACGCCCCGCGGGCGCGGGCGGGCGCCGCTGCCACCCGGACGGATGCTTCGAGCATGCCGGGCGTGGGGTTCGCAGGCGCGCCTCGGGCAGAGCCCGGGATTGCGGAGACCCCATGCGGGGCCGCGGTCGGGGTGGCGACGCCACCCTCGGAGGTCTGGAGGCCAACCGAGGGGGCGATGCCGACCACACCTCGACGGCCCGCACCTCCAGCAGCGTGGAGGCCACCCGGGGGCCGGGAGCCAGGGCCACCAGGAGCCCGCAACCCAGGAGGTGAGCCAGGAACGACGCGACCAGGGCCCGGCGCAGTCGCCGGGCGCCCGCGGCGGCCCCTGCCGATGGGAGGGACACCCTCCTACAGCCTGGGGCTCAGGCCGAGAAAGATGGTCCGGCCCGGCATCGGGTAGTCCCGGTCGTGAAACCCGTTCCCGAAATTCAGGGCATAGGGCGCGTCGAAGAGGTTGCCGACCTTCAGGAAGGCATCGGCCTGGTGCCCCCCGACCTGAACCGGGCACGAGACCACCAGGTCGAAGACGCTGTGGCCCGGCAGTCGCTTGGTGTCGTAGGTGACCACCGGCCAGGCGTCATGGTTGGCGTAGTAGTTCACTCGAGGCCCCAGCCACTGGCCCTGGAGCATGATGCCCAGACCCCGTCCCTGCGGGTTGGCTTGCCAGTCCAACAGCAGGGAACTGACATGGGTGGGCACGTTGGCCGCACGCCGTTCCGTCGCAACCAGCGTCGAGGTCAGGTCATCCACCAGTTCCTGATTGACCTGCACGGCCTCCAGTTGAGCGTGGGAGGCCTCCAGCCGCAGGCCGGGGGCCAGTTCGGCGCTCAGCTCGGCCTCCCAGCCCACCTTGCGGAAGCCATCCAGGTTCACGGGCATGTACTTGGGTGTGCCCCAGGGCCCGACGGCACCCAGGGGAGCCCAGGTCACCTTGTCCCGGCTGTCCTCACGAAAGGCCGTGAACCGCACGGTGGTCCCGGACCCCAGGCCCGCCTCCAGGCCCAACTCGCTGGAGGTGGAAGTCTGGGCCTTCAGGTCCGGGTTGCCCTCCATGAACGAAGTGCTGGGGTAGTGCAGATCATACAGGGTAGGAGGGCGATAGCCTCGCCCCCAACCGGCCCGCACACTCAGGGTATCGGTGGCCTTCCACAGCAGGCTGGCCCGAGGGCTGACCAGGCTGGCGAAGTCCGAAGGGTGGTCCACTCGAGCCCCCAGAGACAGGGCCAGGCGGCCCAGTTGCAGGCTCTCCTCCAGGTACAGAGCCTGACTCTGCCGGACGCCGTTGAAGCCCTCGCAGGCTCGCCCGCCCGTCGCGGTGTCCAGGTCGCTCGAACGGCTGTCCAGGCCGGAATTCTCCAGGGTCCCCCCCACGGTGAAGGTGGAGCCATCCAGGTGCGGCAGGGCGTAGCGCAGGTCCAACCCGGTCTGCCGCTGGTACGAGGCCGAGTCCGCCCGGTGCAGGCTGTCCAGGCCGTCCAGATATTCATAGTGGAAATCCGGACGCCACGAGTTGTACCACACGTGGGCGTCCAGCCGATCCCAGTTCACCCGGGCGTCGAGGAAGGCGTTGCGGTCCATCTGGTGATCCACCTTGCTGGTGACCAGGTCGTCCCCCAGGACCAGTTCCGAGGGCGTGCGCAGACTTCGATCGGCCGCCGGCTGAGGCCCCGGGGTGCCCGAGGATTGGGTCTGGAAGCCCGTGGAGACCGTCAGGAGGCGCCTCCGCTCGCCCAGGGGAGCATCGAAACGCACGAAACCACTGGTCAGGGTGCTCTGGCTGTTCGGGCGATCACCCAGGGTGCGGCGCGCCGTCGGCACCACCAGCAGGGTGGGCCCGCCGCGCGTCCCCAGATGGAAGTCACCCGAGAACGAGTTGGTATCCATGCTGCCCGCCAGCAGATGGAGACGTCCCGGCCCTTCCTCCGGTCGCGCCCGGCGGCTGACGAGATGGAGCGCGCCCGACATCGCGTAGGGGCCGTAGAGGGCCGAGAAGGGGCCGCGCACCACCTCCACGCGATCCACCAGGTCCGCGGGAAGGATCGACAGGTCCGCGCTTCCGACAGAGGGCTGGTTGAGGGGGCGGCCGTCCATCATCACCTGGGTCTCGGCCGAGCCCGAACCGCGCACCGAGAAGGTGCTCAGCGAACCGGGCGGCCCGGACCGGCGGATGAAGGTGCCGGGGACCTGGTTGACCACCTCGCCCAGGTCCAGGGCCCGCGTCCGGCGCACGCGCTCGGCGGGGACGGTGCTGACGTGGGCTGGAGCATCCGCCTCCTTCAGGGGCTGGTGGGTCCCCGTGACGACCATCTCCTCCAACTCATAGGTCTCCGGCTCGGCGGCCGGTTGGGAGGCGGCCGGGGGGGCGGCGTCGGTCACGGGCTCGGCGAGAGCTGGTGCACCGAGCAGCAGGGGCAGGATCAGAAGGGCCGTCCGGGCCCGGAACAGGGGTGACATCGAGATGGACCTCCGAACTGGGTTCCTGCAGCGTTCCAGTCAGGGGTCGAATCGTGAAGGAAAGGGAGAGGCCGCTGGCTCTCCCTTGTCACACAAGACACCATATGTCGCATCCCTCCCGCGAGGTACTGAGACAGTCTTGCGCGTCAGCCGGTTTCCTGGCTTCCGGATCGTCCTACTTGCGGGGCCTTCCCAGGTTTCCCCAGTGGCTGACCGACCCTCAGGGCCGGTCCCGCTTTCGTCCCCGGTTACAGTTGCGGGGCAGCGAGGGATTCTCACCCTCTTCCGCTGGCTTTCACGCCGCAGGGCCGGCGCGGGTGGCACCGGTCGCAGACAGGCTTCGGCCCGGGCCGGCAATCCCCTGCGCCAGTCCGCGTCCCGAAGGGCACCCGGCGAGCGACCTGGGGCTCCTGACGGGGCGACACCAGCGCAGGATTCCGCCCCTGGCAACAGGAACCTGCGGACATCCCGGACCGGCACCCCGGGCACCCCGTTTCTGGATCGGGAGGCACCCAGCGCTCGTGAGGAACCGCATCTCGCCCATACTGGCCCCCCTGGCCATCCTCGGAGCCGCCCTGGGCTGGCGCCTGTGGAGACTCGGAGAGCCCTCCTTCTGGTCGGACGAGGCCTTCGGATTCTTCGTTTCGGGTCTGAGCT
>CAZQPM010000089.1:0-12793 GCA_964595195.1 uncultured Burkholderiales bacterium
GGTCGCCCACCGGGCGGCCGCCCTCGATGACCTGGAACTCGTAGCTCAAGCCCACCAGCTTCGGGAAGTTGTTGACCGCCGTCACCCAGGCCGTGCCGGCCCCGGGGCTGTCCACCCGCAACATGTCGATGGAGCCATCCTCCTGGACCCCTTCAGTCCAGGAATACCTGGAGATCGGCTCGGTCTGGCCCAGGCCCCAGTTGCGCAGGACGTCGACGTCGCGACGGTCCTTGGCGGAGGCCTTGTCGTAGGGGACCAGCTCGGGCCGCCCCAGACGCTCCAGCAACTGCTGCCGGTTCAACTGCCGACCGGACTCGTCCCGCAGGACCAGCCGGACCTTCTCGGCCTGGGGGTGGGAGTCCACGGTGAAACGACCCCACTGGGGGTTGTCCGCGTAGTTCGGCCCACCCTTGCCGCTGTCGTCATACCAGCCGGTCTCGAAGCCCAGCACCGGGTCCACGAAGATGCGCTCCAAGCCGCGCTGGCCGCCCTGCAGGTAGCGCGCATGGGGGTCGCTGTAGACGACGGGCGAGCCGTCCTTGCCGCGCAACGGAGTCCCGTCCTGCTTCCGGATGGCATACTGGTAGGCCTTGCCCTTCAGTTCGCTCCACCCGGACGGCTGATCCAGGGTCCAGATGCCCGTGCGCTCCTCCTTGGTCATGGCCAGGGAGGTCACCGGCCCTCCCTCAGGGGCTGAAACGTCCACGCAGAGGCGATAATCCTTCAAGTCCCCGCGCCCGACCTCGGGCGACCAGGTCTGGAAGCGGACCCCGTCCTGGCCCTGCCGGTGCACCCCGAAGAGATGGGTCGTCACGGGGGCGTAGACCTGGGTATCGCCATCCTCCAGGCGGAAGCTCGGGGGTGTCTCGCGCATGACCAGCCACTGGGCCGGAGCCACCGTGCCGTCCGGGCGGACCACGTCGCCCACCACACCCCACTGGAACTCCTGGGAAGGCGGCGCCGCCAGGGGAACCTGGGCGGTGAAGACGCGGTCCCCGGCCACCTGGTCGCCGTGCTTGCCGTCGTCGGTCATCGGCACGGGTTGGCCGCCATTCCAGGTGGGGTCGTAGGCCCCCGTCTGGGGATTGAAGGACCCCTTGAGCCCGACGTTGCGGACTTCCGGGGCCTGGCGGGCATCGAAGACGAAGGTGACGGTGCGCCCCTCCCGGGACGCGCTGGAGGAGGCGCCCACCTCGGAACGGTCGACCGGGGCCTGCTGCTGGGGCTCGACCTCGGGCTTGCTGTGCGTTCGCTCCTGGCTGTAGGTGACATCCGTCCGCTTGATCTGCATCGCCATGCCTCCACGCTCGATGCTTCCAAGATACCGGAAGCACGGGCCCCGGACAATTCCCTGCAGGACGGCACCCGAGCGGTCTCCAGGAAATTTAGCACGTTGTTCACATGCTGCGGAGGGAGGTTCGGACGCCCGGGCTCCGCGCTTGGAGAGGCCCGACCCGGTCGACGCCGAAGGCCCCCCCATGAACACTCCCTCCTGGCGCCCCCCTGCCATGGTGCGCGCCCTTGCGTGGGTCCTCGTCCTGGACCTGGTCGGAATCACCCTGAACCGGGCCGGCGCCGGAGGATTCTTCGTGCTGCTGGCGCTGGCCAGCAACCTGGTCGCCGTCGGAGGAGGGTTGGAGGCGGTCAACTGGATCCTGCACCGGTCGCCCTGGGTGCTCCTGATCCAGGCCCTGAATCGGGAGGCCCGCCCGGCCGCTCCCGACCCCGACCGGGTGGAGAGCACCGCCGCCGACTACTGGGTCTCGCTCTACCGCAACCTGCCCCTGGAGGACCGCCCGGAGCTGCGCCGCGGCCTGATGCGACTGCTGTCGGGTGCGGCCCTGGCCTTCCTGGGGCTGTCCCTGGTCCGTCTGGGCCTGCCCGCCAAGGCCGCCGGATGGGGAGGCAACCTGCTGGCCCTGCTCGACCTCGAGAGGGCCCACCTGGCCCCCATGGCGCTGGGTTCGGCCCTGTACGCTCCTCTTCTGGCCGTGCTGCTGGGACGCGAGGATCCGCCCCGGGGTTGGGAGTGGCTGCACGTGGCCCTGGCCACCACCCTGGCCGCCGGGGCCGCCCTGCTCCTCCACCGGGACCTGGGGTCGCCCGCCCTGGGGCGGTACCTGGAGACCCTGCTGCAGGTGGCCCTGGACCCGGGCGGCGTCTTCTACGGGCTGATGGCCGGCGGAGTGTTCTGGTGGCTGGTCGGCCTGGCCGGCCGGCCCCAGGGCCCGAGCGGGCTGGAACTGCCCGCAGCCGAGTAGGGAGGTCGCCGTGGCCCGACGCGTGATCCAGGTCGAGGAGCGGGTCCCGTTCCTCCAAGCCCTGCCCCTCAGCCTGCAGCACCTCTTCGCCATGTTCGGCGCCTCGGTGCTGGTGCCGTTCCTCTTCAACGATGCGGCGCGCCAGGCCGCCCAGGACCCCACCCTGGTCGTGGTGGACCCCGCCCTGGTCCTGCTGATGAACGGCATCGGCACGCTGATCTACCTGGTCCTGTGCAAGGGCCGCGCGCCCGCCTTCCTGGGGTCCAGTTTCGCCTTCATCGCCCCCACCGTGGCCGTACTGACGGCCGGGGGAGGCGACTTCCACGCCAACTTCTCGCGCGCCCTGGGGGGCTACATGGTGGCCGGCCTGGTCTTCTCGCTGGCGGCTGGCACGATCCACCTGGCCGGCACCCGGTGGCTGGACATCGTGCTGCCGCCCGCCGCCATGGGCCCCATCGTGGCCCTGATCGGCCTGGAGTTGGGGGCCGTGGCAGCCGACATGGCGGGTCTCGTGCCCAAGCCCGGAGCCGCCCCCGACCACGGGGCCATGGTCATCGGCCTTTCCACCCTGGCCCTGGCCGTCTTCGGGTCGCTGCTGTTCCGGGGCTTCCTGGCCGTGATCCCGATCCTGGTGGCCGTCCTGGGCGGTTACGGCCTGGCCCTGTCCATGGGCCGGGTGGACCTGGCCGCCCTGACCGCCGGCCCGCTCTTCTCGCTGCCCGCCTTCAGCAGTCCGACCTTCGACCCCACGGCCATCCTGGTGATCTCGCCGGCCGCCCTGGTCGTCCTCTCGGAGCACATCGGCCACCTCTTCGTCACCGGCAACATCGTCGGTCGGGACTTGACCCGGGACCCGGGCCTGCACCGCTCGCTGGCCGGCGACGGGCTTTCCACCATGCTCTCGGGCCTGGTCGGCTCGGTTCCCACGACGACCTACGGAGAGAACATGGGGGTGATGGCCATCACCCGCGTCTACAGCGTCTGGGTCATCGGCGGGGCGGCCCTGATCAGCATCCTCATCTCGTTCGTCAAGGTCCTGTCGCACCTGCTTTCCAGCATCCCGGTGCCGGTGATGGGCGGCATCTCCCTGCTGCTCTTCGGGGTGATCGCCGCCTCGGGCATCCGGATGCTGGTCGAAGCCCGGGTCGACTACAACCGGGCGCGCAACCTGATCCTGACGGCCCTGGTCTTCATGGTCGGCATCAGCGGCATCTCGCTGCAGATCGGCACCGTCTCGCTGAAGGGGATGGCCCTGGCCACCCTGACGGGCATGATCCTGAGCCTGACCTTCTACCTGCTGGAGCGCGCGGGCCTGCTGGAAGCCGAGCCCGACCCGCCGAGGTAGGGCCGCCGACGACCAGGACCGGAACCCTCCCGCGCGCAGACCCGCCCCAGGACGGCCCGACGGTGCTATACTGTAGGGTACTCTGGCAGGGGTGCGCCTCAGAGCGACGGAGGTTCCGACATGCGGTGGCTGAAGAACCGGGGCATCGTGCTGGTCACGACACTGCTGACGACCGTGCTGGTCGTGATGCTGGTCACGGTCGTCGTCGGTACCGGCACGGCGGGCCTGTCCCTGACGGGCGACTTCTACGAACGCGAGACGGCGCTGCTGGCCGCCGATTCCGGCATCCAATACGCCATGGCCCGCCTGCAGGCCGACCCGACCTGGAGGGGCGACAAGCCTGCCACGGCCCCGCCCGATCGCCCGGGGTTCTCGGTCGTCGAACGGGACGGCAACGTCTGCGGGTTCCTGTCCACGGCGAACGGCCAGAAGTCCCAGTTCCGCATCAAGTTCAACCTGGAGGACGGGCCGGGCGGCCTGGACGGCCTGGAGGATACCCAGTCGTCCGACGACCTCCTGGCCAGCGACCTGGTCTCGGTCAACAACCTCCTGGGTGGCGGCTCGGTGCCGGTCACCCGGGCCAATCCCGACGGTCGCGGCGCGGCCGGCTCCTCCTACACCGTCCCGCGCGCCACCGCCTGCATCCTGGTCGAGGGCCTGGCAGGCCGAGGCCTCCGGGATGTCGACCCGACGAACCCCAGGAGTTGGAACACCCGCCGGGCCCTCACCCGCCGCGTCGTCGAAGCCTATCTGGCGGTGGACAACACGGCGGGGGTCGACGCGGCCGCCTACGCTGGGGGCGAACTGACCGCCAACCTGGCCGACGGGGGCCAGTTCACCGTCACCTCCAAGGACGATGACGTGGCGCCCCGAGTCCGCAGCCTGGGCAACGTCCAGGTCTCATCCCCGGGCGGAACCGCCGCCTACGAGGATGGGTCCAGCGGCAAGGTCGTGGTCGGACGGGACAGGCAATTCCTCCTGAACGGTTCGACGCCGACCGACGCCAGCGTCGACTACGCCAACTCCTCGGATCTGTTCAAGCGCCTCACCTGGGAGTCCATCCGCAAGGCCCGCCCCAACTCCAGCGATGCCCAGTTGCAGGCAGGCACCTACGTCTGGCGCCTGGACGCCCAGACCGGCCAACCCTTCCTGGAATACTTCGCCCGTGACTACCCGGAGGGGACGGCCCTGCCGGAAGCCGGCCAGGGAGCCTCGGTGAGCACGGCGATCAACGGCCAGGGGATCCGCGTGGACGAGGCTTCCCTGAGCATCCTGCTGACCAACAACGTCTACGTGAACCCCCTGGGGAACGGCGGGCCGACGGGCCTGACCATCCGCGTCGACGACCAGGTCACCGCCTCGGGCCTGCGACCCGTCCTGGGACTGATCCCTCCCGAAGGCAGCCAGAAGGCCTCGGTCCTGACCTCGACCGGTCCCGTCCTGGTCCAGGGGGCCGTGCTGGGCACCGGGGCCGTCACCAGCGAAGGCTCCATCACCTTCCAGGGCCCCAGCATCCTGGAATCCGACCCGGATACCGGCGTATCGCTGTACGCCAAGGGCGACATCACCCTGGAGCCCGTGTCCGGGGCCGTCGGCGGAGCCCAGCGCCGAGTGGGCCCGCCCGCGCAGGAAGGCCCCGAGGCGGCCCCCCAACCCAGCCCGACCGTGCTCAAGGGGGCCCAGAAGAAGGGGCCCAGCGGCGACGACCATGAAGGCGACCACGACGGCGACCGCGACCACGACCACGACCACGACCGCGACGAACCGAAGCCGCCGGAGGTGGAGGACCCCGGGGGTCAGGTTCCCACTCCCAAGGGAACGGTCAAGACGCCGCCCGGATGGTCGGTGGCTGCGACGCACGCCTCCCTGAAATCCAACGGCATCATCTCCAGCCTGACGGCCTTCACCGAGCGCAAGGAAGCCCAGCTCGAGGTGCTGGAGAAGCGGTATGGAGACCTGGACTACGGCGACCAGGACCTGACCGGGGTGATCTACACCTGGGGCAACTTCAACGCCCGCCTGGGCACGGGCGACGTCCTGAACATGACCGGAACCCTGATCGCCTACGGAGGGGACCCCTCCAGCCCGGTCAACTCCGCTCCGGGAACGGCGGTCGGCAAGGGCCGCATCGACCTTTCGGCCGGCAACGTGGGCCTGACCTACGATCCCAACTACATCAGCGACCTGTTGGCGAACATCAACTCCATCCGGGTCAAGCGCAAGCTCTGGGCCACCTGGTAGCCCCGCTCCGGGGCCGACACGCCGGCCCCGACCCACTCGAGGGCGGGTCCCCGCATTGCCGCCGCCCTCCGGGGAGCGGCGGCAGGAGGCACTCAGAACAGGAAGTCGGTGGACAGGAAGGCCGAACGGCGCTCCCTGAGGATGTCGGCCAGGATGGCCTTGTTGGGTCCGCTGGCCCGGGCCGCGACCAGGGTCCGGATGCTGAAGACCCGCAGGGCATCCGAGACCGACAGGGTGCCCTCGGCCGAGTCCTTGCGCCCGGTGAAGGGCAGCACGTCGGGGCCACGCTGGCACTGACTGTTCAGGTTCACGCGACAGACCTGGTTGACCAGGGGGTCGATGAGCCGGGCCAGGGTCTCGGGATCCTGGCCGAAGAGGCTGGCCTGCTGGCCATAGGCGGACTCCTCCAGGTAGCGGATGGGCTCGGCCGGATCGTCGAAAGGCACCACCGGCACCACCGGTCCGAACTGCTCCTCATGATAGACGCGGGCCGCCGGACAGACGGGGTAGAGCACCGCGGGGTGGAAGAGGGTGGCCTGGACCTGCCCTCCTCCCGGGTTGACGACCGAGGCCCCGCAGGCCTGGGCCTGTTCGACCAGGGCGCACAGTTCCTCGGGCTTGCCCGGTTCCGGCAGGGGGGTGATGGCCACTCCCTCCTCCCAGGGCATCCCGACCCGCAGCCGGGATACCGCGACGGCCAGGCGCGCCACGAAGTCGTCGGCGATCTGGCGATGCACGAAGAGGATCTTCAGGGCCGTGCAGCGCTGACCGTTGAAGGACAGGCTGCCCAGCACGCACTCGCTGACCGCCAGGTCCAGATCCGCGTCGGGCAGGATGATGGCCGGGTTCTTGGCGCCCAGGCCCAGACAGGCGCGCAGGCGGTGGGGTGCGGGATGCTGGGTCTTGAGCAGGTCGGCGGCCCGCGTCGAGCCGATGAAGGCCAGCGAGCTGATCAGCCCCGACTCCATCATGGGGCCCACCACCCGAGAGCCCGCCCCGTACACGGTGTTGACCACCCCCGGCGGGAAGGCGTCGCGGAAGGCCTCCAGGAGCGGCCGATGCAGCAGCGACCCCGGGCGGGACGGCTTGAAGACCACGGGGTTCCCCATGACCAGGGCGGGGATCAGGGTCGTGAAGGTCTCGTTCAGAGGGTAGTTGAAGGGCCCCATGCACAGGGTGACCCCCAGGGGAGCCCGGCGCACCTGGGCCAGGATTCCCTCCTGCTCGAGGAAGCGGGACGAGGTGCGATCCAGATCCTTGACCGCCTCCAGGGTATCCCGGATGTAGTCGACGGTCCGGTCGAACTCCTTCAGGGAGTCCTTCCAGGTCTTGCCGATCTCCCACATCAAGAGGCGGGCCACCTCCTCGCGGCGGGCCGCCATGGCCTGGGTGAAGTTCTCGACGCAACGGATCCGCTCGGCCACGGGCATGGTGGGCCAGGTCCCGGCTCCCGAGTCCCAGGCCCGCACGGCGGCATCCACGGCAGCCAGGGCCTCGGCCGTCCCCATGGAAGGGAAGCTGCCCAGCTTGAAGGGCTGCAACCCCTGAGGCGTCTGGAGGCAGACCGGGGAAATGGCCTCCTGGACCGGGCCCTCCCAGGGCTGGATCCGTCCGTCCACCAGGTACTCCCTCTGGTGCAGGGGTTCCATCCGGAAGCTCTCGGGGATCTCCTCGGCATGGGGAAAGGGCAGGGTGGGGGCCGGGTTGCTCATCGTGACACCTCCTGGGCCGGGGGTTTCGAGGCTCGCAGGGAGGAACCTGTGCCGGCCCGGACGGCTCGGGTCGCCCGGGGACGGACCGGGCCACCTGCAGGACCCTCTCCGGATCTCGGGGAATCCCCGGGTATCCCCCTCCTGGAGGCGACCGTGCCCTTCCGTGCCTGCCTGATCCTGGCCAGCCTGGCCCTGGGAATCGTCCTGTGCCCGGGTCCCGCCCGCGCCGAGTGCCCTCGCGACGAGTTCGTCCGCCTTCGGGACCGCTACATCCAGCAGGTCCGCCCCCTGGAGCTCGAAGCCGGCCTGGCCTGGTGGGAGGCCAGCACGACGGGTTCGGAGGCCGCCTACTCGCGTCGCGAGCAGGCCGACAACGCCATGGCCGCGCTGCACGCGGACCGGACCGTCTTCGCCCGCCTGCGCGCCCTGCGCCGCTCAGGGGCCCTGACCGACGCCGTGATGAAGCGGGAACTCGACGTGATGTATCGCACCTTCCTCCCCTTCCAGGCCGACGCCGGACTGACCCGGCGCATCATCGCCCGCGAGGCCGAGGTCGACCGGATCTTCAATACCCACCGCAGCCTGGTCGGCAACCAGAGGCTCACCGAGAACGACGTCCGCAAGATCCTCTCCCGCACCACCGATCCCGAGGAAGCCCGCCAGGCCTGGCTGGGCTACATGGAGGTGGGCCGCAAGGTGGCCGGCCCCCTGAAGGACCTGGTCGGGCTGCGCAACCAGGTGGCCAGGAAGCTGGGTTACCGCAACTACTTCCAGATGAAGCTGGACCTCCAGGAGTTCGACGAGAGCGAGCTCCTGAAGCTCTTCGACGACCTGGACACCCTGACGCGGGAACCCTTCCGCCGGTTGAAGGCCGACATCGACGCGCACATGGCCGAACGCTTCAAGGTCGGACGCGACGACCTGAGGCCCTGGCTGCTGGGGGACCTGTTCTTCCAGGAAGCCCCCGAGCTCTCGGACTTCTCGCTGGACGGCCTGTTCCAGGAGCGGGACCCGGTGAAGCTGTCGCAGGCCCACTACGCCAGCTTCGGGATGGAGGTCGGCGACATCCTGGCCCGCAGCGACCTGTACGAACGGGAGGGCAAGAGCCCCCACGCCTTCCAGGTCTGCATCGACCGCAACCAGGACATCCGGGTCCTGGCCAACGTCCGTCCCAATGCCTCCTGGATGGACACGGTGCACCACGAGTTGGGGCATGGCCTCTACGACCAGTACATCCGCCAGGATGTCCCCTACCTGCTGCACACGGCCTCCCACATGCTGACCACCGAGGGCGTGGCGATGCTCTTCGGCGAGTTGACCCGCAACCAGGAGTTCCTGGAGAAGGTCGTCAAGGTGCCGGCCGGCCAGGTGGAGACGGCCTCCCGGGCGGCCTGGGAGAACCTGCGGGCCGAACGCCTGGTCTTCAGCCGCTGGACCCAGGTCATGTTCCGGTTCGAGAAGGCCCTGTACGAGAACCCCGACCAGGACCTGAACCAACTGTGGTGGGCCTTGAAGAAGAAGTACCAGCTCCAGGACCCCCCCGCCGACCTGACCGGGCACGACTACGGGGCCAAGATGCACGTGGTGGGCGCGCCCGTCTACTATCACAACTACATGTTGGGCGACCTGTTCGCCTCCCAGGTCTACGCCCATGCGGCCCGGCGCGTGCTGGGGGTGAAGGACCCCCTGCAGACCTCCTTCTACGGCCGTCCCGAAGCGGGGCGGTTCTTCCGGGAAGAGGTCTTCGGACCCGGCAATCTCTACAACTGGCGGGAACTGACCCGGCGCATCACCGGGGAACCCCTCAGCCCCAAGGCCTTTGCCGAACTGTACGTGAACCCGGCCCCCAGGGCGGCCCAGGGCGGGAAGTGATCCCGGGCCGGATTTCAGCCTCGCTGGCGTAGGATCTCGTCGACCCCCTCCAGGACCAGGGGAACCTCACGGAGGCTGTTCGGCCAATGGGGCGCAAAGCGCAGCAGCCCATCCGGGGTGCTGCAGACGACCCCACGCCGGGCCAGGCCCTGATGGAAGTCGCGAACCGACCACCCCGCCGGTGGCAGGACGCTGAGGATGCCCGAACGGCGCACCGAGCGGAAACTGGCGAAACCCCGGTTCTGCAGGCCCTGCTCCAAGGCGTCCAGGTAGGTGTTCACGTGGGTGTGGATGGCGGCCACGCCCAGGCTCCGGATCAGGGCCACCGAGGCCTCCAAGGCCACGTGGCCCAGCATGTTTCCGGTGCCCGGCTCCAGGAAGTCCGCCTGCCGGCGAATCGGGCGGTCGTAGCGCAGGTGCCCTCCCTCGGCCAGGAAGCGGAAGGGCTCCTCGTGGCTGATCCAGCCCGCCACCCGGGGGCGCAGATCCGCGACCCTGTCCGGGGACACGTACAGGAATCCCGAACCCTCCAAGCCCATCAACCACTTGTGGCTTCCGCAGGTCAAGAAATCGATCCCCGCGGCCCGAACGTCGATGGGGACGATTCCCACCGCCTGGACGGCGTCCACGAAGAAGGCCGCCCCATAGCGACGGCACAGGGCACCCATCTCCTCCAGGGGCATCCGCACTCCGGTCTGGAACTGCACGGCGCTGGCGGCCACCAGGCGCGCCCCACCCACCAATCCCGCCTCCAGGAGCGAGAGGACCTCGGGATTGGGCACCCGTGGCAGCGGGAGCAGGCTGACCTCCAGGTCATGGAGGTCCTGGACCTGCTGCCACGGGGTGACGTTGGCCGGGAACTCGCCCTGGAAGCAAAGGACGCGGTCGCCTGCCCGCCAGGGGAAGCACAAGGCCACGTCGAGAACGCCCTGGGTGGTGTTGGCCACCAGGGCCAGATCGGAGGCCTGCGCGCCGATCAGGTCGGCCAGTCCCTCGCGCAGGCGCTGGCGCACGGGCAACCAGCCCTCCAGGGCTCCGGCCCCTCGACGGGCATAGGAGACCGCCACGGCGGCGACGGCCTCCTGGACGGGTCGGGAGGCCGGAGAGATGGCGGCATGCGCCAGGTAGGCCCGGGCCTCCAGGTCCGGAAAGAGGGAACGGTCCCCGAGGTGTGGCGTGTGCGAACTCATGGGGCGCGGGTTCTGCGCCCCGGTCACCGGCCCCTGCGCCGCGGACCCCACCCCGGAGGGGGGGCCGCGGCGCCATCACGCCCTACCCACCGAAGGCGTCCAGGCGGCCTCCCCAGTGGAACTGCGGATACCCCTGCCGGACCGTGTCCAGTTGACGGTAGTGGATCCCGTTGCAGAAGACGGTGTACTGCCGATTCTCGATACCCACCTCGAAGCCGTAGTCGGAATTGTCGCTGGGACAGATCGGCAGGGTCTGCATGTACGGGGGATTCGTGTCGCGCAGGTCCTGCAGCGTGTCCGGGTACTTCCCGGCGTGATAGGTCGAGTAGATCTCCAGGGCACTGCCGATGTTGTGCACGTTCTGCACGCAACCGGTGTGGTAGGCCTTCATCTTGCTCCGGAACAGGCGGGGGATGAGCAAGGAGGACAGGATACCCAGGAGCATAAGGACGGTGAATAGTTCAACGATGGTGAATCCGCGACTTCGCATGGTCCTCATGGCTTAACCCTCCTAAGACAGGTTAGCACAAAACTACTAGACGCGGAAGCGCCCACGCTCCAAGGCCATGCGCTGCCGGATCTCGGCCTCCAGGACCCGCCCCGCCGCCTCCGCCGTGATTCCGCGCTGCACACGGTGGCGCAGGAAGGCCAGCTCGGAAGCCAGGTTGTTGAAGCGTTCGCAGGCCAGCCAGGCCGCCGGGCCCTGGCCTGAGAAGACCGTGATGGCGACCCTCAGTCGCCCCCAGACCGAGACCAGCCAGGCCAAGTCCCGAGCCGCCAGGAGACCCATCTGGACCTCCGGTTGCAGGTGGGTGCGCAGCAGGTCGCCTTCGTGCTTCAACGACAGGGCCACCACGCCCAGGACGGCCAGGCCGGCCGGAAGCATGACCAGGAACAGGGTCGCGGCCCAGGCGCCGACATGCAGACTGGCTGTGCCGTTCCACAGGGCGTGCAGGACCACCGCGCCGGCCAGGCCGGCCGGGGGCGCCAGGAGGCGGACCTCCGGCCGATCCGACTGGCGGGCCAGCCCCAGACCGATCCCCGTGGCAGCCGTGAACAATGGGTGCGAGAAGGGCGAGAGGACC
The DNA here is from genome assembly GCA_964595195.1 of uncultured Burkholderiales bacterium. GTDB lineage: Bacteria > Vulcanimicrobiota > Xenobia > Xenobiales > Xenobiaceae > CAZQPM01. Next base: position 11,707 of record CAZQPM010000089.1, read on the forward strand.
CCGCGCAGGGCAAAGGTCATGGTCAGCTCAAAGGCTCCTCCGGCCGCCAGGGCCTTCCCGTAGTATTGAAAATTCTCGGTCATCGCGAAGCCCAGGGCCACCATGGAGGCATAGACCACGCCGTCCACCACGCCCTCGAACTCCTCGCGCTTCCAGTAGAACAGGATCAACAGGGCCAGACCCTTGGCGACCTCCTCCACGACCGGAGCCGAAACGACCGCCCCGAAGAGCATCGCGGCGCCGTGGCTGCCCGTGGCCGAGTAGGCCAGCAGGGCGTTGGCCGTGTTCACCAGATAGGAGAAGAAGACTGCCACGACCGCGCCCCAGAGGAATGCCGCCAGCAGCAGGACGGGGGGTTCGGGTTCGTAGCGGTCCAGCCACAGGGCCAGGCTGACGTAGATGGGAACCGGGACACAGGCCAGCAGGATTCCGACCAGAAGGGCCGTGGGCCCGGTCTGGGAGCCGATCAGGAAGAGCAGGGCCGCGGCCATGCCCACCGCGGCCAGTCCGACGCAGCCCAGGCACCCCGCCGCCGCCACGCGGTTGCCGCCGGCTGAAGCCGAGGAGTGGAGGCTCGGGGGTGTTGGGAGCGGCATGGTCGGGTCGGGGAACTCCGCAAGGGGCCGGACGGCGCCAGGGCGCCTCCGGGTCTGTGCCTGGATTCCCGGAAGCGCAACGGGTCTCCTCCGCGGAAGGCGGGCGGGTCCCAGGCCAACCAGCGGCCCTGTTTCCGGGCTCTGTTCCGCCTCGGGGACATGGGAGCAGAGAATCTTGTCCAGGGACGAAGGAAGATCCAAGCGGGATGCGAACCATCGGGGAATGTTCTGGCCACCCCTCCGGGTTGGAACCAGGACTTCGCCCAAAACACGGAGGAATCTGAGAACATGAAGATCCCGAGCAAGTGGTTTGCCTTTGCTGTGGTCCCCGCCCTGGCGTTCACGATGTACGCCTGTGGCCCCAAGCCGACGGAGCCGACCACTCCGCCCGCCGGTGGCGGTCCTGGAATGACCCAGCCCGAGCCTGGTGCTCCCGGTGCCCCCGCTGCTGAGCCGGGTGCACCCGGCGCCCCTGGCGCTCCTGGTGCTGA
>CAZQPM010000090.1:0-8377 GCA_964595195.1 uncultured Burkholderiales bacterium
CTGTCGGTTCGCCGGACGGCGCCCCCGGTTCTTGCGCCGGGGGCGACCAACGGGCTTGCTCCGATCCGCAGCGGCGCCCCCCCCAGCCGGGCTCGCCGGTTCGGCCGGGCCCGTGGAGGCGGCGGCCGCGGGCCGCGGCTTCTTGGGGCCGCGGCGCGGTCGCTTCTTCTCTGGCCGCGAGGGGCGGCCGGGCTCGGTGGTACCCCGCTCGGCAGCGGGGCTCGGGTCGCCGGAGGCCGGGACCGGGCGCGGCTTGCGAGTGGCGGCTCGAGGTCTGGCCTCGAGGCCCTCGCTGGAGCCCTCCGGGCGCCTGGGGCGGCCCGATGGCTGTCGGGAGGCCTCCGAACGGCGGGGTCGGCTCGGCTTCTCGGCCTCGACCGGTGCGGCGGCGGAAGGCCCGGACTCTGTGGCGGCGGGCTCAACCGGACCCCGGTCCCTGGGACAGGGGATCTCCAGGATGCCCTTCTGCGGGTGTTCAACCTTCAGCGTGAAACGGGTGGGATGGACCGCAACGACGCGGACCTCGCCTTCGGGCACGGTGAGGACCTCACCGACCCTGGGCATCTCGCGTCGCAGATCCCGGTAGGCCTGGTACTCGTAGCGCAGGCAGCACATCAGGCGCCCACAGGAACCGGAGATCTTGGTCGGGTTCAGCGAGAGGTTCTGTTCTTTGGCCATCTTGATGGACACCGGGTAGAGTTCCCGCGTCCACGAGGAGCAGCAGCACTCCCTGCCGCAGGGTCCCAGCCCGCCGGTCAAGGCCGAGCGATCGCGGGCCCCGACCTGGTGCAGCTCGATGCGCTTGTGCAGGCTGGCCGCCAGGTCGCGGACCAGGTTCCGGAAGTCCACGCGCGACTCCGAGTCGAAGTACAGGACCAGCTTGTTCCCGTCCAGCGTTGTCTCGGCATCCAACATCTTCATGGGCAGATCGTGGTGCTTGATGCGCTCGCGCGCCACCTCCAGGGCCTCCAAGGCCTTCACGCGCCCCCGGGAGTCGTCCCCGAGGTCCTCCTCCGAGGCCAGGCGCAGGATCCGGGCCGTCTGCCCGCCGGCCTCGGGCTCGCCGGCCCGGGCCCGGAAGCTGACGACCTGGCCCAGTTCCAGCCCGCGCGCGGTCTGGACCACGACCCGATCGCCCACCTTCAGCTCCAGGTCGCCCCTTTCGTAGTAGCGGATACGGCCCGCCGCCCGCAGGGAGACTCCGACTTGGGTCGGCATGATGGTGGCTCCTCGATGCTCAGCTTCTGGCACCCGGCAACCCGTCGCAGACTCGTTGCGGGTTCCCGGCAGGTGAATGCCCCCCTGCGCCCTGACGGTCGCGGCAACCTGGGCGACCGGCGTTCAGCGCGCCGTGGACAGGGCGTGTTGACAGGTGCAGTCCGCCTCCAGGGGAATCCGCTCGATCACCTTGAGGATCAAGCGCTTCACCGCCTCGTTGTTGGCCGAGAAGGTGTGCAGCACCTCCTCGTGGGACACCGGGGCCTCGTGTCCGGGGACCCCGTTGTCGTAGTCGGTGATCAACGAGACGTTCGCGTAGCACAATTCCAACTCCCGGGCCAGGATGGCCTCGGGGTAGCCGGTCATGTTCACGACCTCCCAACCCTGGGCCTGGAACCAGCGGCTCTCGGCGCGGGTCGAGAAGCGCGGGCCCTGGATCACCACCATGGTGCCCCGGGGGTGGACGGTGATCCCCAATTCCTGGCCGGCCCGGAACGCCAGGTCGCGCAACTGGGGGCAATAGGGTTCGGCCGCGCTGATGTGGGTGACGACCGGTCCCTCGTAGAAGGTGTCGGCCCGGCCGCTGGTGCGGTCCACGAACTGGTCACACAGCACGAAACTGCCGGGGGCCACGTGCTGTTGCAGCGAGCCCGCCGCGCAGGGCCCGATGACGCGCTTCACACCCAGATGCTTCATGGCCCACACGTTGGCCCGGTAGGGGATCTGGGCCGGGGGGTAGCGGTGGTCCCGCCCGTGTCGGGGCAGGAAGGCGACGCGCCGTCCGCCGACCTCGGCCAGGGCGATCTGGTCGCTGGTGGGGCCGTAGGGGGTCTCGATCCAGACGTGCTGGACGTCCTCCAGGAACTGGTAGAAGCCGGAACCTCCAAAGACTCCGATATCTGCCTGGTACTGCATGGTGGGTGAACCTCCTTCGGCGCCATCCGGCGAACTGCCACGGCGGGCCCGGGCTTCGTTGGGGTCCAGGCGAATCCTGGCGCGCCCCCGGGGTGGGCAGCCCCTTCGCGGCAGGCAATGGGCCCGTTCCTGCGAAGTGTCCACCAGCACCCGACCTAGGAGAATCCCGTGAGTTCAACCTGGAACTGCTTCCAATGCCAGGCGGCCAACGCCGCCTCCAGCCGTCACTGCTCGTCCTGCGGGGCGGCGCGTCCCCCTGTAATCCAGGCCTCAGCCGGGCTGGACGAGGCCTTCGCCGAGGCCCTGGCCTCCACCCTGGCCTCCACCTCCTCGGGAACGCCGCGCAGCGACATGCTGGCAGGGCTGGAGCGTCTGGTCCAGCAGGTCGACTGCGGGGAGCTGGCCCCGGAGGCCTTCAGCCAGAAGATGCACGAGGTCTCAAACCGGCTTGATGAAGTCTTCGCCTCGATGGAAGCCGAACTCCTGGAGGTTCCCGAAGCCGATCCCGAGTATACCCACGCCATCGAGACGGGGTTGGAGGCCTCCAGGGGCCTGTTCAAGCTGGCCCTGGCCGAACTGGAAGCCTTCGCCGCGCACTCCGACGACAGCCATCTGCGCGTCGGCATGCTGGTGGCCGAGAAGGCCGAAGAGCACTACCAGGGCCTGCTGGATAGGGTCCGTGAGGACGCCGTGGGACACCGTTTCGGGGGAGAAGCCGATCTCGCCCGCCGGCTGGCTGGAGCCGTCCTGGAAGGGGTGCTCCCCGTGCAGGACTACCGGGACCAGATGGCCCGTCTGCAGGCGGCCGTGGAGGCCTGGCTTGCCGAAGGGACCCGTCTGATGCAGGCGGGCTTCACGTTGGCCCTCGAGTTCGACGGAGTCAACCAGGAGACGGCGGCCCGGGCCGGCCAGGCCCTGGAGTCCGCCAGTCGGGAATTGGGCCGGGTGATCCTGGCCATCCACGACCCCGAGAGCACCCGCGAGGCGGCTCGACACCTACTGCACGGTGAGGCGATCGCCGAAGGCCTGGAGTAGCTGGCCCTGGTGCAGGGACGAAAACGGAGGCCGGGCAACACGCCTGGCCTCCGTTCCTTCGATCCGGGTGATCCGAGGGCTAGCAGATTGTGTGACCACCACTCCCGTCGCCTCGCCGGCCTCTGTGTGGCACCCGCGCACAGCGCAGGGGCCCTCGGCGATGCTCGGTCCGGATCATCACACAGGCTGCTAGTCGAAGAGGCCCTTGAGGCGACGGGCGCCTCCGGCCAGGACCTTGCCGGCCGCCTTGCCGACGTCCTTGACGTCCTCGACCTTGTCGGCCACCTTGTCGCCAACCTTCTCGCCGACGGCCCGGGCCCCGGCCTTGACCGCATCGACCCCGTCGCCGACCTTGTCGCCCACGAAGTCAGCACCGGCCTTGACGCCCTTCTTGACCGCACTGACCCCGTCGCCGACCTTGTCGCCCACGAAGTCGGCGCCAGCCTGGACGCCCTTCTTGACCGCGCCGGCACCATCGGAGATCTTGTCACCCGCCCAGTGCGCGCCGTCGGAGATCTTGTTTCCCGCCCACTTCGCGGCGTCGCCGATCTCTTCGCGATACTTGTAGGCGTACTTGCCCGCCTGGGCGACACCCGCCACCGCCAGGGCCACACCGGCGACGGGCAGACCCACCACGGTGGCACTGCTGGTTGCCGCCACGTAGAGGGCCCCCGCGGTCACCACGTCGCAGCCGCCGGAAACCAACTGCTCGGTGCCCTTCTCCTTGTTGCCCTGGGACAGGTTGTAGACACCCTGCCCCATCTCGATGCCGCCCAGGACGCCGCCCAGAACGGCGGAGCCCTTGGCCAGCACCGGAGCGGCCTTGCTGGCATAGCCGGCAATCTTGCCTGCGTCAGAAATCTTGGCAGCTCCGACGAGACCCTTGGCGCCGGTGGAGGCCGCCTTGGCCACCCCGGAAACGCCGTTGGCCGAGCCCATTCCCACCGCCCCGGAGGCGATGTCCAGGCCGGCCGTCAGCCGGGTCGTGGTCTCCAGTCCAGCAAAGGCTCGACCAGCCTGGTAGAGATACTTGCCCGAGCCCGCGGTGCCCAGGACATCCTTCACCTTGTCCATCTGGTTTCCACCCTCCGCTGAACGTATTGCTGTTGCTGTCCTATCCCACCCGGTGGGGCCTCTGTCTATAGTCTGGAACTACCAGGTGCCACAGGGTCCTGGACCCGACGTGCCCCTCGCGCGCGACGCCGAGCGCCGTCTAGGTGGCTGAACCCTCGCGGGACCGGGCCCGCGAACGGCGCCGCGCGGCCTGGGGGAAGCGCCGCTCGAGGACACGCAGGAAAGCCTCGACGCAATCGGGGTCGAAGTGGGTGCCCCGCCCTTCGGCCAGGAGGGCGCGGACCTGCTCCATATCCATGCTGGCCTTGTAGGGCCGCTCGGCGTGCAGGGCGTCGAAGACGTCCACGACCGCCAGGATCCGGGCCGGCAGGGGAATCTTCTGGCCCTTCAGCCCGTCCGGGTACCCCTGGCCATCCCAGCGCTCGTGGTGCCCGCGGATGGTCGGGCACAGGTGTCTCAGCGAGAGGATCGGATAGACCATCTTCTCCCCGAAGATGGGGTGCATCTTCATCAACTCGTATTCTTCGTCGGTCATGCGCCCCGGCTTGTAGAGGATGTTGCGCGGGATCTGCAGTTTGCCGATGTCGTGCAGCAAGCCGGCGCGCCGCATGTCCTGGCTGGACATGAACCTGGCGATCTCATCCTGCTTGTCTTCGGGTTCCCCGGCCAGCAGCAGGCCGGCCTCGCCGATGTCCTTGAACATGGCGCCCAACTCGATCTGCCGGCGAACCCTCGCATCCTTGATGCCGAGTTCCTCGGCCAGGTCCAGCGCGAACTCCAGGACCCGGGCCGAATGGTCGTAGGTGAAGTCTCCCGAGATCTTGAGCATCATGGCCAGGCTGTTGACGGCCTCGGTCTCGTCGAGGTCCTCCAGGTCCTGGGAACGGTAGATGCGCTTGAGCATCGCCGGGATCGAGGTGGAGGCGTGGCGGACCGCCAGTTCCGTGCGCTGATGGACCCCGGCCGCACCGTCCAAGCGGGCCATGCTGATGCGGAAGGCCTCGTGGGTGGCGGAGGCCCGCAGGGTCTGCATGCGATGGTGGGCCTGCAGGTTGCTGGGAGCCCCTGGCGAGGTCGACTCACCCTGCGGACCCTGGCCACCCTCCCGCCCGGCGGTTCCGCCCCGATGGCCTCCGCCCGAGCGTTCACCGGTTTCGACCACCCGCTGGGAGGAGGCCTCGCCCTTGCCGGGCGCCGCCTCGGCCCTGGCGGCGGCGGATTCCTGGCGGACGGCCTCGCCAGGGCCGCGCATGGAGGCCGTCATCGTCCCCAGCAAAGGGTTCCGGTCGGAGGCCGTCTGCACCCGGTGGTGGCCCGGATCGGCCGATTCGCGCGAGGCATCCTGCGGGGCCACCGGCATCTCCCGGCGCACGTAGGTCTGCCGTTCCAGGTAGCCCACCGAGCCGGAAAGGGTCATCTTGATGGGGCTGCTCTCGGCCTCGACCCGGGCCTTGCCTCGGACCTGGTAGATCAGGTCCAGGATCGGCTGGTAGATGGGAATCTGCGAGATCACGGGACGGCCGACGCCGAGCGGGCCTCGCGGCGCAATGGCACCCGTCTCCCGTGTTCCCTGGCTCCGGTCGGTGTGGGCCCGAGTCACCGTGGCCCGGAACTCGGCGGGCGCGGCGGGGTCCGGCAGGCGCCCGGCGTAGCCGGCTCCGGTCGCCACGAAGGGGGTATCCCCGCTCATGATCCGGGCCGCTCGGCGGGCCTGCTCGGTGCCGTTGGCCAGGTGGACCGCCGGCGTGTGCGTCCCCGGACGCGGACCGGCCTCGGTGGGCTGGGCCTCGGGGCGCACCGGGGGGGAAGAGAGCAGCCGGCCCTGGGGCCTGGGCCTGAGCAGTTCGATCCGCGGCTGGTCGGCGCCGCCCGCCGCAGTCGGCGCGACGTGGGCCTCCTGGGTCTGGCTGGGACTGCCGTCAGCCGCGGGCGGGGTCGTCGCGACTCCCGACTTCTGGCGGGCTCCCCAGTCGCCCTTGGGCAGCGGAGCGAAGGGCCGGACGGGCTGGTCCGGAGCCTCGGCTTCGGGCACCGTCTCGTTCTGCGATCGGAAGGGTGAGCGCCGCAGCGTCTCCAGGTTGAGCTGGAACAAGCCCGCGCCCGATCCTTTGGAACCCGGCAACTCCGGGATGGCTCGACGGGCATCGGAGGCGGGCAGGAAGTCCGCTTCGCCCACGCTTCCCGGGCCCCGGAAGACGGGGAGGTTGGAGGGCCTGGGAGTGCCCACTGTGGGCGCCGGGCGGCCTTCCTGGGCCCCGACCCGGGAAGCCCGCGCGGGGTGCTGATCGGCCCGCCGGGAAAGGGTGTCCCCAGCGCTGGGAAGCGGGTCCTGAGGACCGCGCAGGCCCGAACGCTCGCGAGACTCGGGAAGATTCCCGGCCAGGTCGATCCGGCCAGCGCGCTCGGCGCGCGGCGGCTCCGGGTGAGAGGAGGAAGGTTCCGGGACCGGTAGCCCCCCGGGTGAATCCGTCCGCCCCCTGGCCCGGCGGGACCGGGGGCTCTCGGAACGCGGTTCCTCGGCCTGCCAGCCTTCGACCCGCCCCACCGGGCCCCGCTCGTGTCGAGGGCCCTGGATCGGGGTGTGTGTCCCCGGCCGCGGCGTCAGCCGGGCCGTCGGGTTGATCCGCAGGCTCCCCGAGTCCAGCCCATCCAGGCTGACCTCGTCGGCAGGGTCCGAGCCCCTGCGGCTGGACTCGTCCTTGCCGTCGGGGGCAGGGATCCGGATGCCGCCCAGTTGTACCGAGCGCGGCGTGTTCTGGGTGGTGCGCGCGGGATCCAGGTCGATCGGCAGCTCGCCCGTCCTCGGTTGCAACTGCAAGCGCTCGGGACTGGCGGGATTCTGCGGCAGACCCGGGGCCGGTGTTCCCACCGGTCGCGGCGTCAGTCCCGGGAAACTGCGAGCGGGTGCGCCCACCGGGGAGAGGCTGGCAAGGCCCGGTCCGTCCTGGGCCGGCGCGGCGCCGGACGCTGCCTGGGAGGTCCCTGCGCTGCCGGAGGTCTGGTCGGCAGCCTTCGGAGCCTGGGTCTGGGGGCGCGGGATCTCCAGCACACGACGTGGGGGCGCCGGTGCTCCCGGGCCGGGCGAAGGCGAGCCGACCTGCGGGCGAGGGGGCAGGTTCAGTTCCAGGGAGTCCCTGGGATCCTCGGCAGGTGGCAGGGAACCCGGACGGCCCGGGGGTTCGGGCTCGGGAGCCGGGGGAGGCGTCGGGGGACGGTGGACCACGGGCTCGGGCGGAGTCGGGCGCAGGGCGCCCAGGCTCAGGCCCAGGGAGGAGGCGTCACCGCCCTTTCCAGCCGCCGGGGCGCTGACCGATCCGTGGCCGGCCTCCTCTTCTCGGGGCTTCGGAAGGACAGTTCCGGTGCCCTCGCCGGGCACGCCCAGGCCCAGGCCGGAGCGCAGGAAGCCCGGGCGGGATGAACCGGGCGTGATCGAGCCCAGGCCCAGTCCCATGGTCGCAAAGGACATCTGGCCGCGTGATCCGGAATCCTGGGAGGTCCGACCGGCCTGTTCCCCTCCCCGTTCGCCCCGAGGCGCCTCGCTGGCCTGTTCGCCACCCTGCTTGCCATGGGCAGCCTGAGGGGCCTGGCCCTTCTGACCTTCGGCGCGCTCGGCCTCCAGGTGGGGGGCGAAGCGCGCATCCCCCAGTCTGGCCTGGGTCTTCTCTTGAGTGGAACCACCCGTGGAGACACCGGCCCCCCCAGCCGTCTCCTGCCCTCGCGCCGTGCGGGGGCCCTCGGGGGCCGGACCGCTTCGGGCGGCCGTCTCGGAGCCGGATTCCGGGGTGGCTCTGCGGGCGTTGTCGGCCCGGGCCGCCGGGGCCTGGTCCTGCGTCATCTGGCCGGGGCGCGAGGCGGCCGACTCGGGCCTGGCGACGCCGCCGAAACGCGAGGGGCCGGTCTGGCGAGGATTCGAAGCCGCGTGCGGATCCTCGGCCTGGGGCTTGCCTTCCGGTGCCTTGGCGTCGCTGCGGGACTCCGAAGCGCGCGCCGGGGTGCCCTCGCCGCGGGCCCGCAGGATCTGGGGGCGTGGCGGGCGGGACGATTCGGACCGGGCCGGATCTGCGCCCTCCGGGGTGGAATCCTCGGGCTTCGCCGCCTCGGGCCTGGCCGTCTGCGCCTGGGGAGCCTCGGGCTT
>CAZQPM010000090.1:8477-12783 GCA_964595195.1 uncultured Burkholderiales bacterium
GCTTCGCCGCCTCGGGCCTGGCCGTCTGCGCCTGGGGAGCCTCGGGCTTCGCCGCCTCGGGCCTGGCCGTCTGCGCCTGGGGAGCCTCGGGCTTCGCCGCTTCGGGCCTGGCCGTCTGCGCCTGGGGAGCCTCGGGCTTCGCCGCCTCGGGCCTGGCCGTCTGCGCCTGGGGAGCCTCGGGCTTCGCCGCTTCGGGCCTGGCCGTCTGCGCCTGGGGAGCCTCGGGCTTCGCCGCCTGGGCCTTGGGCGCCTCGAACCGGAGCAACTCGGCCTTGGGCCGGGCGACCTCGGGCTTGGACCCCTCGGGCTTGAGCAGTTCGGGTCGGTTTGTCTCGGGCCTCAAGAGTTCGGCCTTGGGCTTGGCCCCCTCGGGCTTGGACCCCTCGGACCTGGCGGTCTTGGCGTTCTCGGACCGGAGCAGTTCAGGCTTCGGCTTGTCGGCCTTGGGCGCGTCGGCTCGCGCCGCCTGGGCTTTGGAAGGCTCGGACCTCAGGAGCTTGGGCTTGGACATCTCGGCCTGGGCGGCGTCGGCCGCCTTCTCGGGCCGGGCCGGGGCCTTCTCGGGTGCAGCCTTCTCGGCCCGGCTGGTCTCCTGGGCCTTCTGCGAACGCGTATCGGTGGAGGTGTCCCGGCCGGCTTCGCGGGCCTCCTGCTGGGCCCGGCCGGTCGCCTGCCCCTCGGTGTGCTGCAACTGGGTCTTCAGTTCCTGGGTGATCCGCCGACTCTGCAACTCCAGGTCCTGGGCCGTCTTGGAGTCCGACTTCGCCGCCCCTTCCTCGGTGCGGGAATCCTGGGATTCCTGGCGGGCCTCCCGGGTGCCCTGCAGGACTCCCTTGGCATTCTGGCTGAGTTGCCGCAGGCGCTGCAGGTTCTCGGGGGTGAAGGAGTCCTGTTCGTTCTCCAGTTGCCGCGCAGCGGCTTCGGCCTCGGATTCCGAGGAGGGAGCCTTGTCGCGTTCGGAGGCGCGAACGAAATCCTCCAGGCGGCGGGCCACCTTCTCCTGGAGCTGGAGGAGCCGCTGCCTCTGGGCCTCAGCCTGATTGGAAGCCTGCGTCTCCAGATCCTGCTGGACCTGGACGGCCTCTTCCTTCTTTGTGGCCTTTTCCTGCTCGGCCTTCTTGTCCTCGGCCTCCCGAGCGGCTTCCTTCTCGCGAGCCTCCTGGCGGACGACGTTTCCGAACAGGTTGCCGATGCCGTAGAACGCCATTCACTTGCCTCTGTACGACCCCACCGCTCCCGGCAGGGCACTGTGCAGCCTGTCTGTGCAGGGTTCCTTCAGGCGGTCATCATCTGGAATTCCCTGCGATCACAGTATCACGCACCTGGCTTCTGGAGTAAAGCCGGCACAGGAGCCGGAACCCAGCCAGAAGGCCATCCGTTTGCGCAGGCCTCGGGCCTCGGACCTGGAGGAGTCGCGCCGCCCGGCCTCCTAGCTTCCGGCCTGGAAATCACTGGGTTTGAGGCTGTCGATGTAATTCCGGAAGGCTTTGACATCCTGTTGATCGGCGGACTTGTCTTCTGCGGTCTCGGCCAGGATGATCTGCTCGGAGACGTAGATGGGGGCGTCGGTCCTCAGGGCCAGGGCGATGCTGTCCGAAGGGCGGGCGTCGATCTCCACCGGCTCGCCGTCGGCCTTCAGGATGACCTTGGCAAAGAAGGTGTTGTCCTTGATGTCGTCGATGACGACGCGGTCCACCTTGGCGTCCAGGGACTCGATGATGGACTTCATCAGGTCGTGCGACAGGGGCCGGGGAACCTTCGTCCCCTCCAGGGCCAGGGCGATGGCCGTGGCCTCGAACGGCCCGATCAGGATCGGGAGATGGCGCTTCCCCTCGATATCCCTCAGGATGACCACGGGATCGTGGGTCAAGAGGTCGATACCCAACTTGTCGACTTTCATCCTGCGAAGACCCATCGCCTGAAACCCACTCCTCACTGGGGTCGGATACCCGAGTCGCCAGGTATCGACCCCTCCGCTCCCATCCTGCAGACTCTGCGTCCGGGCCCCGGACCTGGGGGAGGAAGGCCCCTTCTCCCGAAGGAGTCCGAGATCCTGGGAGGTGGGCCGAATCCCGTGAAAAGTCCGGAATCCGAGATGCTGCAGGAAGTGCCGCAGAGAGTACCCCTGGCCCTGGTGGGGAGCGATCCGTGCCTGCTGGGGCTGGGCCTGATGGCGGTCCGGGCCGACTGGCCCCTGGCGGGGTTGGCCGGTGACGACCACGCCCGCGCCCTGGAGGCCTCGCTCCTGTTGGGGTGCCCGGCCTATCCCGAGGTCCGCGAACCGGTCGGCGGAGCCGGCCTGATACTATTGGACGGGGCGGTTCTGGACGGGGCGGTCTCCCCGACGCTGGAAGAGGTGAGGGCCGCCCTCCGACCGGGCTCCGTCGTGGGCCACCTGGGTCCCGAGGGTCCCGAGGTCCTGACCGGAGTGGCCCTGCCGCTGGCCCTTCACCTGATTGGCGGTCTCCCTCGTGCGGGAGCGGTCAGCCTGCTCGGGGCGACGGTGGCCCTGGAGGGGCCCGAGCAGGCCACCGGCAGGGGTGCAGACCTGGTCCGAGCCCTGGGGGGCACGCCCCGACTCCTGGGGCGCAGGGATTGCCTGCTGGCCCTGGCCGCGGTCGAACTGGCCCGCCGCCAGAGCTGGCAGAAGGCCTGGAGCCTGTGGCCGGGGGCCGCTTCGGGCCTGCCCGCGGAACCGCCCCCGGTGCTTCCGTGGCAGGTCGCCCGCATCTGGCCCTGGGAAGGCGCCGGGCCGACCCCCTGCGAAGCCCCCCTGGCGGTTCTGGCCCGCCTGGTCCGGGGATTCGACCCGCAGGCAGCGCAATTTCTGGAAGAAGAGGAGACCGAACCTTGACCAATGGCCATCCCGTCGCCCTGATCACCGACTGGCGGGGCACCGCCGGGCCGGCCATCGCCTTCGCCCTGGCCCAGGCCGGGTTCGCCCTGCTGATCAACGGCCCCGAGGACGAGGTCTTCGAGTTGCAGTCGGTGGACACGATGGCTCGAATCCTGGCCATGCCCTTCGACGTTGCCGACGAGCAGGCGGTCATCACCGCGGTGGGTGCCGGCCTGGAGGTCATGGGCCGCCTGGACGTGCTGGTGAACAACATCTTCGCATGGAACGACGCGGCCCTGAACGACATCACCGAGGAGATGTGGGACGAGGTCCTCAAGTCGGGGCTCAAGGGCACCTTCTACTGCAGTCGCGCGGCGGCCCGCGTGATGCAGGCCCAGGAGTATGGCAAGATCATCCACGTGACCAGCACCTCGGCCCTGACCGGCGTGCACACCCAGTACGCCGCCAGTTGCGCCGCCATCCACTCGCTGACCCGCTCGCTGGCCCGCGAGCTGGCCCCGCACGTGCGGGTGAACAGCATCGCAGCCGGCCTTCTGGATGAGCCCTGGGTGGACGAGGGGGGGCCCGAGCTCCGCGAGGTCCTGACCCGGGACATCCCGCTGAAGCGCCTGTGCCGCAGCGAGGACGTGGCCGAAGCCGTGAGCTACCTGGCCGCCGGGGCCGACTTCATGACCGGACAGGTGCTGATCCTGGACGGTGGGGAGACGATGCGCTAGCAGCCTGTGTGATTATCCGGACCGAGCATCGCCGAGGGATTTTGCGTTCCCGCTAGGAGCGAAAGCCGTGGTTTGCTGGTGGCAAATGAGGCTTTTCGCGACAACGCGGGGGCCCGCGCCCGCGCTGCGCGTGGGTGCAACGTATGGGCCGGCGAGGCGACGGGAGTGGTAGCCACACAGGCTGCTAGGAGCGTCAGGGCCCGGGCGCAGGACTATCGGGGGGGTCCGCGAAGCGCGCCCGCCGTCCCATGACACACCGCCTCCGGCCCGAAATCCGGCGTTCCCGTCCGCGCCGCCCGGCGCAGGGCAGCCTGCTGGCGGCCCTTGTCGTGGCCGGTCTGCTCTTCCTCGGCGCGAACCCTGCCTGGGCCGGGGTCCAGACCTGGGAGCGGGGCGGACTGCGCCTGGTCGCCTCCAACGACTGGCTCCAGGCCCTGGACCCCAGCGCCTGCCGGGTCGTCTGGAGTCGCCGTTTTCGGGGCGCCGGGGACGCCTCGCTGGTGGAGGGGACCGAGCAGGTCTGGGTGGCGGCGGGCCCGGGCCTCCTGGAGGGCTTCGCGCCGGCCACCGGCCGGCCCCTGTGGCACGAGGCCGGCCTGGACCTGACCTGGGGCCCCGAAGTGCTGGGGTCGGCCCTGATCACCGGGGAGCGGAGCACCGAGGGCGGGCGCTCGATCGTGACCCTGGTCGCCCGGGATCTGGCCACCGGGCGCAGCCTCTGGCGGGAGCCCCT
>CAZQPM010000091.1:0-3334 GCA_964595195.1 uncultured Burkholderiales bacterium
GGTCGGCGTCGAGCGGGCCACCATCGACGAGAAGGTCAACACCGCTTCGCTGGCCGAGATCTTCAAGCTGATGCTGATCCCCAAGCCCAGCGAACTGAACTTCTGGTATCCCCGACACGGCGGGGTGCACGCCTTCTGGCAGCGCTGCGCCCGGCAGATCCAGGCCGCCGGCGGCGAGATCCTGACCGGTCGGGTCCCTCTACGCCTGGAGACCGGGCCCCTGGGAATCGAGCGCGTGGTCCTGCAGGATCGGGTCCTGGACTGTGAGGTCCTGGCCTGGAGCGGGGCCGTCCCCGACCTGACCCGGATGCTGGACCTGCCCACACCGCCGCTGGCCTACCGTTCCCACATCCTGTACAACGTGCTGCTGAAGACGCCGCCTGTGCACGACTACCAGTGGTGCTACTTCGGAGCCAAGGATCTGGTCTTCTCGCGCCTGTCCAACCCTGCCGTCTTCTCGCCCCATACGGTGCCGGCCGGCCGCGGCGGACTGTGCGTGGAGATCACCTGCCAGGAGGGGGACATCCTGTGGGAGGACCCGGCCCGGGTCCGGCGCCAGGTGGTCGAGGACCTGCTGAGGGTCCGGGCCCTGCGGGACGAGTCCCAGGTCGAGGCCCTGAAAATCGAGCGGATCCGCGACGCCTACCCGGTCTACCACGTGGACTATCCCGGACGCCTGGAAGCCGCCTTCCAGGACCTGCAAGCCCTGTCCAACCTGCGCATGCTGGGGCGCACGGGCCGCTTCTGGTATAACAACATGGACCACTCGATCGAGAACGCCTTTGCCCTGGCGGGCGAACTCCTGGGCGAGGTGTCCGAGACCAGCGACCGGATCCGCCGGGTCCTGACCGACCTGAACCAGGACGCCGCAGGGGCCGGGCTGACCGCCGAGCCGGCCGGGGCTCGGGCCTGAAGCCATGACGCCCTTCCTGCGCCTGCCCCTCCCCCGCTTCTCGCTGGCTTTGGAACCGGCCGACCTGGCCCGTCTGGCGAACCCGGCAAACCGAACCGGGACGGGGGCCCTGGGCGACCTTGAGCAGCAGTTCGCCGACCGGGTCGGTCTGCGCCGGGCCTTCTACGTGCCCTCGGCCCGCCTGGGGATGTACCTGGTCCTGAAGGCCCTGGACCTGCCCCCGAGAGCACCCGTCCTGCTGCCCGCCTGGACCCATCCCTCGATGCCGGCCATGGTGGTGGCCGCCGGGCTGACGCCGCGGATCGCCGACATCGCTACGGGGACCTGGACCATGGGCCCCGAGACGATCCCCGAGCAGGCCTGGGACGGCGTCCGGGTCGTGGTGGCCACCCACATGTACGGCTGTCCGGCCCCCGTGGCCGCGCTGGCGGAGGAAGCCCGCCAGCGCGGGGTGATCCTGCTGGAGGACTGTGCCCAGGGCCTGGGTGCGGTTGCCGACGGCCGGCCAGCCGGAACCCGGGGCCGGGCCTCGTTCTTCTCCTTCGCCCTGACCAAGAACTTCACGACCCTGGGCGGGGGCATGGTGGGCGTCCAGGATCCCGACCTGGCCGACCGGTTGGAGCAGGCCCTGCAGGGCGCTCCGTCCCTTTCCGACCGCACCGCGTGGCCCTTGCTGGCCAAGGCTGCGGCGGTGTGGATGGCCACCTCCCGGCCGGGTTTCGCCGCCGGCGTCTGGCCCGCCCTGGCCGCCGGTTGGGCGCTTGCGGGCCGCGACCTGCTACACCCCCTCTTCGAAGAGCGTTTCACGGTGGATGCCCCCAAGGGCCTGCACCGCCCGGCCCCCCTGCAGGCAGCCCTGGGCCTGCGCCTGCTGCCCGGCCTGGAGCGGCACAACCGCCGCCGGCACGAGAACGGCGTGGCCCTGCTGGAGAGGCTGCAGGCCCTGGGGATCCCCGACCTGGGCCTGCCCCGGCTGCCCCAGGATGGTCAGCACATCTTCATGAGCTTCGTGGTGACCTGGCCTGAACGCCAGCGCCTGGCTCGGGAACTCTTCCGGCGGGGCGTGGACACCTCGGCCGGCTACCTGCGCCCGGTCACCCGGGTTCCGGCCCTGGCCGGGCGCGTCGAACAGTTCGCCCCCTGCCCCCAGGCCGAACGGCTCGAACGCCAGCAACTGCACCTGCCGATCCACCCGGGTCTGCAGTCCGAAGACCTGGATCGGGTGGCCGAGGCCGTGGACCGGGCCACCCGGGCCGGCCCGCCGACCATGAAGCTCCGCACCATGGTCCGGGCCGGGGCGGCCGTGTTGAAGAGCCGCGTGGCCGGCGTGGACTACCCGCTCTTCGTGATCCTGTCCACCAACAACTCCTGCCAGGCGCGCTGTCAGTACTGCAGGATCCCGGCCCGCGAGCAACGGCAGATGACCACGGCCGAGATCCGGCGCCTGATCGACGAGATCGCCGCCATGGGCACTCAGCGCCTGGGGATCTGGGGGGGCGAACCCCTGCTGCGTCCGGACCTCACCGAGATCGTAGCCCACGCCCGCAAGCGCGGCCTGTACGTGACCCTGGACACGAACGGCTACCTGCTACCCCAGCGGCCCGACCTGCTGGCGAACCTGGACCACCTGATCGTGTCCCTGGACGGCCCCGAAGCGGCCCACGACGCCAATCGCGAGCCAGGCTCGTGGCGCAAGGCGATGGCAGCCCTGGACTGCGTCCCCCGCGGGCAGACGGTGTGGACCATCACCGTGCTGACCCGGCACAACCTGGACCACGTCGACTGGATCCTGGACGAAGCCGACCGACGAGGCTTCGTGGCCACGTTCCAGGTGCTGCACCACAACGAGTT
Organism: uncultured Burkholderiales bacterium; assembly: GCA_964595195.1. Lineage (GTDB taxonomy): Bacteria > Vulcanimicrobiota > Xenobia > Xenobiales > Xenobiaceae > CAZQPM01. The sequence continues at coordinate 2,765 of CAZQPM010000091.1, forward strand.
GTTCGGGGTGAACGACGAGTTGCGCCCCACCGACCAGGAGTATCGCCAGGTGCTGCGCCACCTCGTCGAGCAGAAGCGCAGGGGCCGCCGGATCGGCACCTCGAGGGGTTGCTTCGAGCATCTGATCGGCTGGAAGGACTACCGCCAGAACACCTCCCCCGAGGGTGGGCTGGGATGGAAGAAGTGCTGGGGCGGCAAATTCTTCGTGAACGTCGATACCAACGGCGACCTCTATCCCTGCTCGCTGACCGTCGGTGAGGTGCCGGCGCCCAACTTCCTGGAGACGGGGTTCGCCGAGGCCTGGCGCCGGGTGACCCCGCCCCCCTGCCAGTCCTGCCTGGCCACCTGCTACTCGGAGTACAACCTGCTCTTCTCGCTGAACTGCCGGACCATCCTGCAGTGGGTCACGGCCCTGGGGCGGAAGTCCTCAGGATGAGGGTCCTGCTGGTCAATCCGCCTCGGGACCACAGCATCGTTTCGGAAGTGCCGACCACGGTCAACGCCGAGGTCAACACGATGCCCCCCCTGGGCCTGATGTATCTGGCCGGACAGGGTGTGACCGCCTATCCG
>CAZQPM010000091.1:3344-12743 GCA_964595195.1 uncultured Burkholderiales bacterium
CCACGAGGTGCGAATCCTGGACTGCCTGGCCGAGGGTTGGGACCTGGCCCGCCTGGAGGTCGAGGTCCGCCGCGAGGCTCCCGACCTGGTGGGCCTGACCGGGCACACCCACGACCTGGTGGACATGCTGGCGGTCAGTCGGATGGTCAAGGGGGTCTCGCCCGAGATCCGGGTCTGGTGGGGTGGGCCCCACGTCTCGGACTTTCCTTCCCAGAGCATGCACCACCCCGAAGTGGACGGCTGCATCCCCGATGAGGGCGAGCAGGCCTTCGCCCAGGTCCTGGACTGCCTGCAGCGGGGCCGGGCCCCATCCGCCGTCTCCGGGATCCACTTCCGCCAGGCCGACGGTCGGGTCCAGCACACGGGCCCCCGGCCCCCGATCCAGGATCTGGACGCCCTGCCCTTCCCCCGCCGGGCCGCCCTGGATTTCCGCAAGTACTCCTACGTCCTGGGCAGCCAGGCCATCGCCACGTCGCTTCTGACCAGCCGGGGCTGCCCCTACAACTGCGCCTTCTGCAATACGCCGGGCCGCGGGGGGTGGCGCTACCGCAGCGCCACGAACGTGGTGGACGAGATGCAGCAGTGTGCCGATCTGGGGATCCACGAGATCTACCTGATCGACGACACCTTCAACGTCCGACCCGAACGCACGCTGGCCATGTGCCAGGAGATTCAGCGCCGGAACCTGCGGGTAAACTGGAACTTCCGAGCACGTGTCAACCTGATCACCGCCGAGACGATGGCCGCCGTCCGGGCTGCCGGCTGCACCCGCGTGCACGTGGGCGTCGAGTCGGGAACCGACGAGGGTCTGCGCATCCTCAACAAGAACCTGGACACCCGGATGGTGCGCGAGAAGTTCCGCCTCCTGAAGGACTCGGGGCTGACCACCGTCTGCTACTTCATGATCGGCTGCCCCCACGAGAAGACCCGCGAGGACGTGTTGCGCACCATCGACTTCGCGAAGGAACTGGACCCCGACTACGTGCTCTTCGGGGTGCTGACCCCCTACCCGAACACGGCCCTGTACGACGAGGGCGTGCGCCGCAAGATCCTGGACCCCGAACACTGGAACCGTTTCCTGATGGACCCCAGGCCGGACTTCCGCCCCCAGGTCTGGACCGAGTTCTTCACCCCCGAGGAGTTGGGGGAACTGTGCCAGGTGGCCTTCAAACGCTTCTACCTGCGCCCCCGCCAGATGCTGCGCAAGCTGCTGGAGATCCAGAGCTTCCAGGACCTGGCCCGGAAGCTGAAGGCCGGCTGGGGCATCGCGCGGTTGTAGCCTTTGAGATACCTTCCGCTGGCCCGAGCCCTCCTGACCCGCCAGGTGCCCGTCTACGCGCACTACGGGGTCACCCACCGCTGCAACCTGCAGTGCCGGATGTGCGGCCTGTGGAAGATCGGGGACCGCGGGGCCGAGTTGACCCTGCCCCAGATCCGGCAGGTGGCCCGGAACCTGCGCCGCCTGGGGACGACGGCGATCTCGCTGGGCGGCGGCGAGCCCTTCCTGCGCCCGGACCTGCCCGAGATCCTCCAGGCCTTCGCTGGCCAGGGTCTGGAGGTCCGGGTGCTGACCAACGGCCTGATCGCCAACCCCGACCTGGTGCGCCGGGTCCAGGCCACGGGGCTGCGCCACGTGTCGATCTCCCTGGACTCCCTGGACGCCTCGCGCCAGGCCGACATCTGCGGCCGGGAGGGCGTCTGGGAAGGAATCCTGGAGGCGGTCCGCCGCTGGGCCGAGTTCCTGCGCCCCCGCCGGGGCCTGGGCCTGCTGAACTGCGTGGTCACCCGGCTGAACTACCGGGAGCTGCCCCGCCTGGTGGAACTGGCCGAGTCCTTCGGCTTCTACGCCTCGTTCGTGCCCCTGGAGCTGCACCACTACCGCGACGCGGACCTGGGATGTCGGGACTCGTTCCGCGACATGCCCTTCAGCGCCCAGGACCACCCCCATCTGGATGCCGTCTTCCGCCAACTGCTGCGGATGAAGACCCAGGGCCGCCGCATCTTCAACACCACGCCCTTCCTGGAGCACACGCTGAAATACCTCAAGGGAGAGCCCACCGGTTGGCGCTGCCGGGCCGGAGCCCTGACCTTCTCGATCAGCCCCGAGGGGCTCTACTCGATGTGCCACCGGTTCCAGGGGACCGGACGCTTCGGCACCGAGAGCGTATCGGCGGCCGACCCCGGCTTCGTGGACTGGTTCCGCGACCAGGACGCCCCCCGCGAGGCCCGGCGGGTGGCCGACACCTGTCAATCCTGCTTCCGGCCCTGCTGGCAGGAGGTGGGCCTGGCCTTCACCCACCCTCGGGCCTTCGCCGAGGTCGTCCGGTTGCGCCTGCCCCAACCCATCCCCGAGCGGCTGCCCGACCCCGCCCGGCTGCGCTATCTCCTGGAGCCCGGAGGGTGAGCCCCCTGGACAGCGCCCCCGAGCGCGGCTGGTTCGGTCCCCCGAAGGCCTTCCGCGTGGTCCTGCTGGCCCTGTACAGCGTCGAGAACGCTGGCGTCCGCTACCTGTCGGCGGCCCTGCGCCGGGCGGGATTCCAGACGACGATCGTCTTCCTGCGGGACTGGGTCAACAACCGCCTGGAGATGCCCTCCGAACGGGACCTTCTCCTGGCGATGCAGGTAATCCGCCAGGAGAAGGCCGACCTTGTCGGTCTGGGCTTCATCTCCAGCCTGCACGCCATGGCACGCGAGGTCACCCGCCGGCTGCAGGCCGAGTTCCCCGGGACCCCTGTGGTCTGGGGTGGCATCCACGTCACCTCGGCCCCCGAGGACTGCGTCGGCCAGGCAGACTACCTGTGCCTGGGCGAGGGCGAAGCCGCGCTGATCGACCTGGCAGGTCGACTCCACGAGGGCGCCGACACCACCGGGATCCCCAACCTGTGGGCCTGCCGGGACGGCCAGGTGTTCCGCAATCCGCTGCGCCCGCTGATCCCCGACCTGGACGTCCTGCCCTGGCCCGACACCGACGACTTCAACAAGCGCTATATCGAGAACGGACGGGTGCGCGTCGAGGAACCCTGGAAGCGGACCGCCGAGTACCGTATCTACCTCTCGCGAGGTTGCCCCTACAACTGTGCCTACTGCTACACCTCGATCCTGCGGGAGCTCTATGGCCAGAAGGGTGGGAACTTCTACCGCCACCGCTCGGTCGAGCACGTCCTGGGCGAGTTGGAGCACGTGCGCCGCACCTTCCCGCGGCTGGCCCGGGTGAAGATCGACGACGACACCTCCTTCGCCTTTCCCAGGGCCTGGATCGACGAGTTCTGCCAGAAGTACCCCCAGCGCCTGGGGGTGCCCTTCGAATGCCTGCTGATCCCACCGATGCTGCGCCAGGACCTGTTGAGCCGTCTGAAGGCCGCGGGCCTGGTGCGGGTGCAGACGGGAATCGAGAGCGGCTCGCGCCAGGAGAGCCTGGAGTTGCACAACCGGACTCCGGGCAACCAGGCGATCCTGGAGTTCGGCAGGCTGAACCGGCAACTGAAGCTGTCGGTGGTCTACGACGTGATCGTCGACAACCCGTCGGCCACCGAGCAGATGAAGATCGAGACGGCCCGCTTCCTGCTGGAGATCCCCCGGCCCTACGACGTCTACTTCTACTCGCTGAACTACTTCCCGGGCACGGCCCTGACGCGCCGGATGCTGGCCGAGGGCACCCTGCACCCCGACCAGGTGGAGGGCCGCAACACCAAGGCCTGGAGACAGTTCCGGGTCTCGATGGACTGGCCGCGCAGCCCCGAGGACAACTTCTACCTGGCCCTCTACTGCCTGGCCTCCAAACCCTTCATCCCCAAGGCCATGATCCGCGCGTTCCTGGACCACAGGACCTTCTGGAAGCGCCACTGGAGGCCGATCTTCTGGCTGGCCTGGGCCTCGAACCTGGTCAAGATGGGTCTGGTCGCCCTGCGCTACCTGCGGGATGGCGAGCTGACCTGGTTCAAGGTCCGCCAGTACGCCGACCTGCGCAAGCTGATCAGTCAATAGGGCCCAGGCCCCCACAGGCCGCCACGGTCTGGCAGCGATGTAACTTCGTGTTCACATCGAGATCTGAACAAGACCGCCCTTTCGTGGGATGATGAGACCAGGGGGCTATCGGGCGCTGAAGATGCGGCCCGCCGCGAGGGCAGGCGCAGATGACTTTGTATGGTAAACCTGAAAGGAGTCTCTCACATGGAGATTCGGCCAACCACGGCAACCCCGGTCAGCACGGGAGCAGCGACTCCCAGCGCAGCCCGTCCGGCTGTTGAAAAGCAGCCCGAGGAGATCTTCCAGTCCTCCAACGGCGGTCCGGTCAACCTCATCATCCAGCACGAGGACAAGCAGAAGCTGGAAAGCATGAAGGCTTCCATCCTCGCCCAGAATCCCAAGAATCTGGTCACCGCCGAGTTGCCCCTGATCAACGGCTTCGCCGTGCAGGTCAACCCCGGCCAGGACGGCACCGTCCTTCCCGACCTGACCAAGGTCGCCGGCCCCGGCGTGACCGTGAACCTGGACCAGAAGATCGGCATCCCCGAGGGCGAGATGCCCGAGGTGATCAACACCTTCCGGCCCCTGATGGACAACGCCAACCAGACCCTGGGCGTCGACACCCTGCACGCCAAGGGCATCACCGGCAAGGGCGTCACCGTCTGCGTGATCGACACCGGCATCGCCCAGCACCCGGACGTCAAGGACCGCATCGTCGGCTTCCAGGACATGGTCAACGGCAAGACCGAGGCCTACGACGACCAGGGTCACGGTTCGCACTGCGCGGGCATCGTGGCCGGGTCGGGCAAGAGCTCGGACGGCAAGTTCAAGGGCGTGGCCCCCGAGGCCAGCCTGGTCGGTGTCAAGGTCCTGGACGCCAACGGCTCGGGCAGCTTCTCCGACGTGATCAAGGGCATCCAGTGGGCCGTCGAGAACAAGCAGAAGTTCTCCATCGACGTGATCAGCATGTCCCTGGGTGGCCCGGCCAGCAAGAGCTACAAGAACGACCCGGTCTCGCAGGCCGTTGAGGCCGCCCACGCCGCCGGCATCACCACCGTGGTGGCCGCAGGCAACGAGGGCCCCCGGGCCGGCACCATCGGCACCCCGGCCAACGCCCCCAGCGTCGTCACCGTCGGCGCCCTGGACGACAAGGGCACCGTCTCCCGCGCGGACGACGGCTTGGCCTACTTCTCCAGCCGCGGCCCCACGAACGTCGACAAGCTCAGCAAGCCCGACATCCTGGCCCCGGGCGTCAACATCACCTCCTTGTCCAACCAGGGCAACGGCTACGTGTCCATGTCCGGCACCTCGATGGCGACCCCGTTCGCCGCCGGCGTGGCCGCGCTGATGCACCAGGTGAAGCCGGAGATCAGCCCCAGCCAGGTCAAGGAAGTCATGATGCAGAACGCCGACAAGCTGCCGCCGGCCAGCGGCAAGCCGCTGGACGAGAACCAGCAGGGCAAGGGCGTGGTGGACCCGGTGCAGAACATCGAGTTCCTGATGGGCCAGCAGCCCCCCAAGGCCTGAACACCTGAGGAACCCTGACCCCGCCTGAACGGGGCCAGCTCGAAGGGCCCGGGATCCGTCCCGGGCCCTTCCGTCTGTACCCCGGTCCCCTGCCGGCGGGCGCCTCAGTCCGCCCGACCCACCAGACTCAGGACCCTGTTCCAGCCGCGACGAAGGTAGGCCGCCAGTCCTGGGGCCTCGGAGGGGCGCGAGGGAGCCAGCCGGCCCACCAGGGGCTCGAGGGTCTGGAGGGGCAGGGCCGACACGGCCAGGTAGCTGCGCCGGCCATCGCTCCAGGAGGCCAGGTTGGTGGCTCCGGCCTGGCTGGTCCAAACCGGGCAGCCGGCCAGTCGGGCGGTCGAGGCCCCGCGCAGACGGACCGGACGGTTCCCCGGGAACTGGAAGAGGCTGACCGACTCCAGCCCGTCCGAGTAGACGGTCTGGTGTCCGTACCGGCCCACCAGCGAGGACGGAAGCCGAACCGAGGACTCGGTCCGGAAACCCGGCAGCGGCAGGTCGGGCACGCTAGGGGCGAAGTCGGCCCCATCGGCTCCAGCCGCCGCCGCGGCTGGCTGCAGGGCCTCCTGGAAGGTGCCCGGCCCGAGGGGTGCCTGATACTCCAGGGAGACGAAGGTGGAACGGTAGACCAGTCGACCCCGGTGGTCGTGCTTCTCCCGCTGCAACACCACAGGGTAGTCCCGGTCGACCCAGAAGACATGCCGGAAGCCGCCCGGATGGGTGGCGCGGGCCACGACGACCCAGGCGGGCCGCCCGGCCACCGAGGACTCCCCTTCCACCCTCCATTCGTGCGAGCGGAAGGCCTGATCCAGCCGTCTTCGGGACTGGGCTTCGGGAACGCTCACCCGCTCCAGTCGCTGGAAGCGGGAGGGCTGGGGCACCAACCACCCGGTCCGGTCGCCCAACAGCAGCGCGGGTCCGGACTGGCCCGTGGGGCACACCTCCAGGCGCAGCCGGGCTCCCTGCCGGGTCTCGGCGAACTCCATGGCCCGGCTTCCCGAGGTCGACCACACGACCACCAGGCGCCGGCCGGTATAGTCGGGCGGACGTTCGACCAGGCGAATCATCAGGTCCTGCGGCGAGGGCCTTCCGCGCGGCGGCCCGGCCCAGGCGCCCGCGGCCAGGACCAGGAGCGCCGCCAGACACGACAGCGTCCTTCTCATGGCAGCACTTCCAGTTCGCCGGGGACGTAGCTGGCAGGCATCCACAGGGGAGGCTCGCCCATGAGCGGGGCGCCCGAGTCCAACGCGTGCCGATTCACCAGGGGGCTTCCGGCCACATCCAGACCCGGCTCGTCCGAGTAGTAGCCCAGGATCGTCAGGCCGCCCAGACCCAGCATCAGGAGCACCGCGGCCGCCACCAGGAAGCGCCAACCCCAGCGCCGGCTGGACGTCGGCGACGAGCGGGGCCAGGCCCGAGGTCGGGGCCCGGCTCGGCCGACCTCGTCCATCACCCGGCCGAAGAGGCCTTCCGGCAACGCCAGCCGGGGCAGGCCCGCCAGGAGGTCCCGATTCTTCTCCAGGTCCTGCAGGGTGGCCCGGCAACCGGGACAATCCTGCAGATGTTGCCTGGCCTCCCGCTCGGTGCGGGCCTCCAGTTCCCCATCCAAGAGCAACGACAGGTCCTGCAGGATTCGCTGGCAATCCATCACCTATAGCCCTGCCTTCTGTACACGGTTCAGCTCCTTGCGGAACAGGTCGCGCGCCCGTGAGATCCTCGACCGCACGGTTCCGATGGGGACATCCAGGGCAGCGGCGATCTCCTCATAGGCCAGGCCCTCGACGTCCCGCAGGATCAGGGCCGTCCGGAACGGGTCGGGCAGTGTGCCCAGGGCAAGATGTACGTGATCCTGAATGCCGGTCTGCTCGACCAGTTCCCCGGGGTCCTCGGACCGATCCGGCAGCGCCTCCTCCAGGGTCTCCCCGTCGGACAGGACCCGCTCCAGGGATTGCCGGGGCAGGCGGCGTTCGCGGCGTACCCGCGTCAGGAAGAGGTTCGTGACGATCCGGTACAGCCAACTGCGAAACGCGCCTCCCCGGAAGGAATCCATGAACCGGTAGACGCGGACCATGGCCTCCTGGGTCAGATCCTCGGCCTCGGCCCGATTGCCGGTATAGCGGAAGGCCAGGTTGTAGACGAAGGGGGCATACTCTTCGTAGAGGGCCTCGAAGGAGTCTGCATTCAACTCGTTCCGGTCCAAGTCGCCTCCTGAGCCGCCCCGGCGGGGCAGGGTCTCCGGGTATGCCCGAGCCCGGCCACCGGTTGCCTGAACCGATGGATTCGGGGGGCTTGGCCCGGAATCCCTGCCCTCGAGGCCGCCGCTCCCCGGCTCGGAGCGCCGCCTGCAGTGGCCGGGAAGGGGCGGCCTTGAGGGTCATCCGGCTTCACGCTCGACCAGGATGAACACCTGCGAGCCGTCCCGTAGCACCAGCAGGGCCAGGTCCTTGCCCGCCCCGGCCAGGCGCTGGAAGTCCCTGGCCGAGCGCACGGTCGACTGTCCCACCCGGCGGATCACATCGCCCGGACGCAGCCCGGCCTGGTGCGCCGGGCTCCCCGGTCGAACCGCTGTCACCAGCGCGCCCTCTTGAACCTCCAGGCCGGCCTGGCGAGCCAGTTCCGGGGTCAGGTCCCGAACCGAGATCCCGACGGCCTGATTCTCGGGCGGTGCCTGGGACGCGGCCACCTCACCGTCCTCAGCGGGCCTCTGGACCACCTTGAGCTCCCGCGTCACCTCGCGGCCCTGGCGCAGGATCCCCAATCGGGCCCTGCTGCCCACCGGGGCCGCGGCCACGGCGTTCAACAGGTCGCGCTCGTCCGCCAGGGCCCGATCGTTGAAGCGGACGATCACGTCGCCCTCCTGGACGCCGGCCTGGTCGCCCGGCCCTCCGGGAACCACGCTGCCGACGAGGGCCCCGCGCGTCCCCTCGGGCAGGCCCAGCGCGGAGGCCATCCGGGGGGTGACGGGCTGGATGCCCAGACCCACGAAGCCGCGGACCACGTGCCCCTGGGCACGCAACTGCTCGGCGACCACCCGGGCCTGGTTTACGGGGATGGCGAATCCGATCCCCTGACCGTCCGAGGCGATCGCGGTGTTGATGCCGACCACCCGGCCCTGCGTGTCGAAGAGGGGTCCACCGCTGTTGCCGGGGTTGATCGAGGCGTCCGTCTGCAGGAACTGGTCGTACGTGCCTCCCAGGACCCGGCCCTTTCCCGAGATGACGCCGACGGTGACGGTGTGCGACAGACCGAAGGGGTTGCCGATGGCCATCACCCAATCCCCGATCTCCGCCGCGTCCGAATCCCCCAACTCGGCAGCCGGCAGGGGCCTGGCCGGATCCACCTTGATGACCGCCACGTCGGTCTTCGAGTCACTGCCGATCACCCGCCCTGGAAGCTCGCGGTCATCGTCCAGGACCACGGTGATCTCGGTGGCTCCGCGCACCACATGGTTGTTCGTCAGGATGTAGCCATCCGAGCTGATGATGACCCCGCTGCCCTGACCGCGGCTCTCGCGGGGCACCGGGTCCATCCCCTCGGGGTCGCCGAAGAAGCGGCGGAACGGTTCGGGTATGCCGGGAGGAAGGGCCTGGCCCGGACCCGCTGCGACCTCCCGACTGCGCACCTTGAGATGAACCACGGTGGGCGTCAAGCGTCGCGCCAGCTCCGAGAACAGGCCCCTCTCCTTCTCGACGCGCTGGTTCCCGCCGGCGGAAGCCAGGCGCACGGCCACCGGGGTCTCGACCGCGACCCCGGGCTCCACCCGGCTGGCCCCGAATTCATAGGATCCGTAGAGCATTCCAGCCATGGCGGTCGTGGCCACCAGACCGACGACCCACCTGCGGCCGCGCTGCACCACTTCAAACATCGCAGTCCTCCAGGGTCTCCAGGAATTGGCCGCCCGTCCGACCC
>CAZQPM010000092.1:0-12708 GCA_964595195.1 uncultured Burkholderiales bacterium
CATCCTTCACGAAACGAAGCGACCACGAGGCGCCAGGAACCCGGGCCGCACCCGATCCGGGCAGGGTTCCACCGCCTTGATTCCGCTTGAAGCTTGAAGCTTGAAGCTTGAAGACTGAAGTATGAGCCCAGTGTCGATGCAGTCCCCCTCCGGTCCCGTCGTGCGCGTGCAGGTGCCGGCCACCAGCGCCAACCTGGGGCCCGGCTTCGATGTCCTGGGCCTGGCCGTCGACATCCACGCCACCGTCACCTTCACCCCGATCGAGCGCGGGGTCCGCTTCACCGGCTGCGACCAGGCCTACTGCAACGCCTCCAACCTGGCCTATCAGGCCTACGCGCTGGTCATGACCCACCTGGGGCGCCCCCTGGACGGGGTCTGGGTGGACCTGCGCTCGGAAATTCCGGTGGCCCGGGGCCTGGGCTCCAGCGCCGCCCTGATCCTGGCCGGGATCCTGGGCGCCAACGCGCTGGCGGGCACCCCCCTGGACCCGGACGCCTGCCTCTCCCTGGCCGTCAAGCTCGAGCCCCATCCCGACAACCTGGCGGCGGCCCTGCTGGGCGGCCTGGTCCTGAGCGGCCTGGACAACGGGCGCGTCTTCGCCCACCCCTACCCGGTGCACCCCGACCTGGGCTTGCTGGCCTGCATCCCACGCCACGAGGTTTCCACCGAGAGGGCCCGCCAGGCACTGCCCGACCGCATCGCCTACGCGGACGCCACCTTCAACATGGCCCACCTGGCCCTGGCCCTGAGGGCCTTCGAGACCGGCGACGCCGCGCTGATCAAGACCGCGTTCCGGGACCGCCTGCACCAGCCCTACCGGGCGCCCCTGATCCCCGAGTTCGACCGTCTGGCGACCTGCGTGGAACATCACCCCGGCTGCGCCCTGGTGATCAGCGGCTCGGGCTCGACCATGCTGGCCCTGTGCAGCGACCGGAACCAGATGGAGCCCCTGCGCGCCGACCTGGTCCTGGAGTGCCCCGACCTGGACTACCGGCAACTGCGGGTCGATCGCCAGGGAGCCCGCCTGCAGGCCTGCGGCATCACCGTGCCAGCCCAGGCGGGACCGCGACGACCTCCAGACCCCGTTTGGGCCCCCCCGCTCTAGCCCTCGTCGCCACCACGAGGCCGCCGCCAGGGCCCGGCCGCCAAGGCCCCCCGCCCAAGCGTTCCTCGCCCCCGAAGCCGCCGCCAGGGCCAGGCCGCCCCCCTCCCCCGCGGCAGGGGGCGCCGAGGCAGGCGGGAACTCCCCGCCATGCGTACCAAGGTCGTCGTCAAGTTCGGGGGCAGCTCGCTGGCCGATGGTGCCGCCTTCCAGGCCGCCCTGGCCGTCCTGCGCCAGCGCCGTCCCAAGGATCCCCTCATGGTGGTCTCGGCCCTGGGGGCTGGCCCCGAGCGCCTGAAGGTCACCGACGCCCTGCTGGCCATCGGCCGGTCGGCCTGGGAGGGCCAGACCGACCCCCTCTTGGGGGCCATCCGCGACCGGCACCTGACCCTCCTGCGGGACCTGGACCTGCCTGCCGACCTGCTGGACGAACCCTTCCAGCGCCTGGACGCCGACCTGGCGGCCGCGCCGCAGGCCACCTGCCTGGCCGAGGCCCTGGACCGCGTGGCCGGCTGGGGCGAACGCCTCTCGGCCGGGATCATGGCCGCTGCCCTGCGCCGCGAGGGTTGGGACTGCCGCGCCGCCTCCCCTGAGGAGCTGCACCTGGTCACGGACGCGCGCTTCGGCGACGCCTCGGTGCTGCCCGAAGCCTACAGCGAGATCGCCACCCGCGTGATCGCCTCCCGGGAGCTGCTGGTGGTGCCGGGCTTCGTAGGCGTCACCGCCGACGGCCGCCCCACGACCCTGGGCCGGGGAGGCTCGGACTACACGGCAGCCGTCCTGGGAGCCGCGCTGAAGCGGGATGTGGAGATCTGGACCGACGTGGACGGCGTGGCCCTGGCCGACCCCAACCTCTTCGAGCGCCGCATGCGAGAGGAGGGGCACCCCCGCACGATCCCCGAGCTTTCGCACGAGGAGGCCTACCAGATGGCGGCCTTCGGCTCGCGCGTCCTCTACGCCAAGGTGATGGAGGCCGCCCGCGTGGCCGCGCGTCGGGGTCGACACCTGCGCCTGGTGGTCCGCAACACCTTCAATCCCTCCCACCCGGGCACCGCCCTGGTCAGCCACGCCTCCGCCGACGGCGCAGCCCGCGGCCTGACCCGCCTCCCTGGGGTCCAGGTGCTGACGGTCTATCTGGACCGCGAGGAGGGGATCCGCCAGCTCATGGAGGACGTCCAGCGGTTGACGGAGGTGCGCCTGCTGATGGCCTCCTACTCGACCGGCCGGGCCGCCCTGGTCTTCGACCGCCTGACCCCGGAACTCGAGGCCCTCGAGCAGCGCTACGCCGACGCCCACCTGTCGCGCGACCAGGTGCTGGTCAAGGTGGTGGGCGACGGCATGGGAGGCAACCAGGCCGTCCTGGGCCAGATCCACCAATCCCTGGCCCAGGCCGAGGATCCCGCCCGCTTCGGCGCCCCCCTGGTGCACAAGAGCCCCCAGTTGCTGACCGGCAGCACCTGCGAGTTCGTGGTCCGCAAGCGCGGGGCCAGGACGGTCATGCTGCGCCTGTACCGGGACCTGTTCACCCCCGGCGAGGTCCACCTGGGCCTTCTGGGCCTGGGCACGGTGGCCGGAGGCGTGGTGCAGTACACGCGCGAGCTCTTCAGCCTGCAGAAGACGGGGCTCAAGGTGCACCTGCCGGTGGCCCTGGTCCGCGACGCCTCGCACCCCCGCCCGGGCTTCGAGGGGCGCCTGACCACCGATCCGGAGGAGGTGCTGACCGACCCCCGCGTCGACATCGTCCTGGAATTGATGGGGGGCCTGGAGCCGGCCCGCACACTGATCCTCAAGGCCCTGGCCTCGGGAAGGGACGTCATCACCGCCAACAAGGCGGTCCTGGCGGAACACGGCCCCGAGCTCTTCGAGGCCGCCCTGCGCCACCGCCGCAACCTGGGCTTCGAAGGCAGCGTCTGCGGGGAGATCCCGGTGATCGAGGTGCTGCGCGGGATCCCCTCGCGCGAGGACGTGCAGGGCCTGCTGGGCATCCTGAACGGCACCTCGAACTACCTCCTGACCCGGATGGCCGAGGGGGAATCCTACGCCGAGGCCCTGCGCGGGGCCCAGTTGGCGGGTTTCGCCGAGGCCGACCCCAGCCTGGACGTCTCCGGGGCCGACGCCGCCCAGAAGCTGTCGATCCTGGCCGCCCTGGCCTACCACACCCCGGTCGCCTGGCGGCAGATCCACCGCACCGGCGTGGACCGGGTCACCGGCCAGGACGCCGCCGAGGCCCGGCGTATGGGCTTCGCCCTGCGCCCCCTGGCGATGGCCTGGCGCACCCCGGAGGGCCTGGAGGTCTGGGTTTCGCCAGCCCTGGTGCCCGTCGGGCACCCGATGCACCCGGTGTCCCGGGAGACCAACGCCGTCTCCCTGACCCTGGTGGGCCGCGACGAACCGGCCACCCTGGTCGGCAAGGGCGCAGGAGCCCTGCCCACCGCCCGCTCGGTGGTCCGCGACGTGCTGCAGGTGGCCCGCAAGGGCCGGGCCCGCCTGCTGGACCTGCCCGACTTCCACCGGGCCGACCCGATCCCGCTGGTGGACCCGGCCACCCACGTCCACCGCTGGTGGGTCCGCCTGGAAGTCCAGGACGTGCCGGGCATCTTCGGACGCATCGCCACCCACCTGGGCGAGGCGGGCCTGTCGATCCGCCAGGCCACGCAACCCGAGGCCCCGGCGGCCTCGAACCAACCGGCCCGGATCATGCTGACCCTGAAGGCGGCCGCCCGCGGCCAGGTCGACCGGGCCCTGGAGCAGATCCAGCGGCTGGAAGGCGTCGGAGAGGTGCTGGCCCTACCGGTCCTGGGCTGAGTCGGGACCGACCAGCGGGCCTCGGTGGGTCTCCAGGGGAAGGCCCCGGTCGCTCCAGGCCTCAAGGCCCCCCAAGAGGGGGCGCACCCGACGAGCCCCGCGTTTCTTCAGCAGGAGCGCCACACGGGCGCTCGTGGCTTCATCGGGTCAAGTGCAGTAGACGACCAGTTCGCGCTGCAGGTCGAGCTCGGCGAACCGGACCTCCAGGTCCTCGGCGGGCAGCACCAGGGCTCCGGGGAGGATGCGTCGGTCGGACTGCACTTCGACCCGGTGTCGCACGTCGACCACCTGGACCGCGTCGCCGGCCTGGAGACGGCCGTGCAGCTCCTCCGGGGTGACCCGGTCGACCCGCAGGCCCTGCAGGAACTGCTGGCGCCTCCAGGCCTTCAGGCCCAGGTACAGGGCCAGGGCGACACCCAGGACCAGGAAGCCTCCGGTCCCCATCCCGGACAACCACTCGCCCAGCACGTCCAGCCGGTGCCCGAAGAGGCCACCCAGGACCCCGAAGGACACGATCCACGCCAGCGTCCCCACGGTGTCGAAGAGCAGGAAGCGCCTCGGGGACATCCCCACGATCCCCGCCAGAGGTGGAGCCACCGTAGACAGGCCGGGCACGAAGCGGGCCACCAGCAGCGCGCGCGGACCCTGACGGGAGAAGAGGTTCTCGGTGCTGCGCACACACGAGTCCGGCTCGATCGACAGCCGGCACAGGAAGCGCAGGACCCGGGTTCCCTTGCGCCGCCCCAACTCATACCACAGCCCGTCCGCCACCAGCGTCGGCACCAGGGCGGCCAGCACCGCGGCCACGGGGTCCAGGCGCCCCAGGCCGACCAGGGCGCCGGCGGCCAGGACCATGGGACCGCCAGGCAGCCTGTGTGATTATCCGGACCGAGCATCGCCGAGGGATTTTGCGTTCCCGCTAGGAGCGAAAGCCGTGGTTTGCTGGTGGCAAATGAGGCTTTTCGCGACAACGCGGGGGCGGAAAAGACCCGGCGAGGCGACGGGAGTGGTAGCCACACAGGCTGCCAGGCAGGGGCAGCCCCACCTGGTCCAGGAGGGTCACCAGGAAGAGCACCAGCACGCCGTGCTGTTCGAGGAAGGTCAGGGTCTCGGCCATGTTCCTTCAATCCGCCCCCGACGGGGCCGGTTCCTGCACTGGAGCCCGCCGTCCCATGCCCCGGGGCTACATCCGCTCGACCACCCTCAGGCCCAGCAGGCCCAGGCCCACCCGCAGCACCTCAGCCGTGGCTCCGCACAGGCCCAGCCGCGAGGTCCGCACCTGGGGCGTCGGGGCCGCCAGGACCGGGCAGTTCTCGTAGAACTTCATGTAGAGGCCGGACAGCCCGTAGAGGTATTCGCACAGGAGGTTCAGCCGCCAGCCGCTGACCACCTGATCCAGGGTCTCCCCCAGGCGGGCCAGGTGCAAGGCCAGGCGCCTCTCGTGGGGGTCCTCCAGCATCAGTTCGGGCCGTTCCGGCAACTCTCCGGCCCGCCTCTGGATCGAGCGGATCCGCGCGTAGGCATACAGCAGATAGGGGGCGGTGTTCCCCTCCATGGCCAGCATCCGGTCGAAGCTGAAGACGTAGTCGCTGGAGCGGTTCTGCGACAGGTCGGCGTACTTCACCGCCCCGATCCCGACGGCGGTGGCGATCTCCCCGACCTCCTCGGGAGAGAAGCCGCGCTGGCGGTCGGGGTCCTCCTCGTTCGCCTGGATCAGGCGGGTGGCCCTCTCGACGGCCTCGTCCAACAGATCCGACAGTTTGACGTTGCCTCCCTCACGGGTCTTCAGGGGCGTCCCGCCCGGCCCCAGGACGGTACCGAAGGTGACGTGTTCCAGTTGGCGCTGGCCCACCCAACCGGCCTCCCGGGCCGCCTGGAAGAACATCTGGAAGTGCAGGGCCTGACGCGAATCGGTCACGTAGATCAGCCAGTCGGCCCCCAGATCCTGGGTCCGATAGCGCACGGCCGCCAGATCCGTCGTCGGGTACAGGAAGGCCCCGTCCGACTTGCGCACCAGCAGCGGCTGGGCCTCACCCTGGGCATTGCGGAAGCGGGGTTCGCCCGCGGCGTCGTAGAGGAAGACGCAGATGGCCCCCTCGTGCTGCACCACCTCCATGGGGCGGCTGCCCGCGGGGAAGCGGGCCTGCAGATCCTCGACCACGGGGGCCAGCAGCGGGTTGTAGAAGCTCTCGCCGCGCATGTCCTGGCGGGTCAGAAGCAGGCCCATCCGGTCGTAGAGGTCGTGGATGTGGTCCACCGAGGTGTCCACGATCCGGCGCCAGGTCGCCAGGGTCTCGGCGTCGGCCTGGTGCAGGGCCACCACCCGCTGTCGCGAGCGCTCGCGGAAGGACTCGTCGCGCTCGGCCAGGGCCTGGGCCTCGCGATACAGGGCCTCCAGGTCTCCCAGGTCGACCTCGGCGGCCTCGGTGCCCCGGTCCATCAGATAGGCGCACAGCAAGCCGAACTGGGTGCCCCAGTCGCCCACGTGGTTCTGGCGCAGGACCTCGTGGCCCAGATGCCCGAGGATCCGGCAGATGCTGTCGCCGATGATGCTGCTGCGCAGGTGGCCCACGTGCATCTGCTTGGCGATGTTCGGGCTGGAGTAGTCGACGACCACCCGGCGCCCGCTGGCCTGGGCCGGCTGGCCCAGACCCTGCAGGGCCTCCACCAGGGCCCGGTCTCGCAGGCGCAGGTTCAGGAAGCCGGGCCCCGCCACCTCGGCAGCGGCCAGAAGGTCGCTGTCCAGGTCCAGCATCTCCCGGGCCAGGTCGCCGGCCAGTTCCCTGGGATTGCGCCCGATCCTCCGGGCCAGGCCCAAGGCCGCGTTGCACTGATAGTCCCCGTGCTTCTCATCGCGGGTGGGAGCGATCTGGGCCGACAGTTCGGTGCCCTGCCCCACGATCTTCTCCAGGGCCCGTAGAGTCAGGGACTCAAGCCTGGTTGCCAGCGCTGCCATGGACGACCTCCGCCCTTCAGGATTCGGGTGGCGTTCCCCGGGCAGGGGCTCGGGTCCTGCGCACGCAGGCCTGCCAGCTCGGGATGCCGAAGCCAGCGAGCCCTTCCGGGGAGCCCCCCGGGAAAACCCTATGCCCGAACCGACCCCCAGCACCTTCTCCGAGATCTTCCGCGCCCTGCGACACCGGAACTTCCGGCTCTTTGCCTCGGGCCAGTTGATCTCGCTCATCGGCACCTGGATGCAGATGGTGGCCCAGTCCTGGCTCGTCTACCGCCTGACCGGCTCGGCCATGCAGTTGGGGATGGTGGGCTTTGCCTCGCAGATCCCGGTCTTCGTGCTGGTTCCTTGGGGGGGTCTGGTGGCCGACCGCAACGACCGGCGGCGGGTCCTCCTGTGGACCCAGGCGGCGGCGATGGTCCTGGCCGGGATCCTGGCCATCCTGACCCTGACCGACCGGATCCAGGTCTGGCATGTGTTCATTCTGGCCGCCCTGCTGGGGGTGGCCAACGCCTTCGACATCCCCACCCGCCAGGCGTTCATGGTCCAGATGGTGGGGCGCGAGGACCTGCCCAACGCCATCAGCCTGAACTCCTCGATGTTCAACGGGGCCCGCCTGGTGGGGCCTGCCCTGGCCGGGGTCCTGCTGGGCCAGTTCGGCGAGGGCTGGTGCTTCCTGATCAACTCGGTCAGTTATCTGGCCGTGCTGGCCGGCCTGGTGGCCATGGAACTGCCGCCCTTCCGTGAGCCGGGTCCCGCGGGAAACGCCCTGCAGAACCTCAAGGAGGGCTTCGGTTTCGTCGCCTGCTCGCGGCCCTTGAGGGATCTGCTGCTGATGCTCGGACTGGTCAGCCTCATGGCCAGCCCCCACGTGGTGCTGATGCCCATCTTCGCCGACGAGATCCTGGGTGGAGGCTCGGCCGCCCTGGGCCTGTTGTTGGGAATCTCCGGAGCCGGTGCCGTGGCCGGCGCCCTGTACCTGGCGGCCCGCCGCAGCCTGGCCGGATCGGGCGCCTGGATCGCCGCCTCCGGGGCCGGCCTGGGCCTGGGGACCATCGCCTTCGCCTTGTCCCGCGACCTGGGCCTGTCGTGCCTGCTGATGGTGCCCATCGGCTTCTCGATGATGACCCAGATGGCCCTGTCCAACACCCTGGTCCAGGCGATGGCGCCGGATAGACTGCGGGGCCGGATCCTGGCCTTCCACTCCATGATGTTCATGGGCATGGCCCCGCTGGGCGCGCTGCTCTCGGGTGCCCTGGCCCGGGCCCTGGGAGCCCCGGGGACCGTCATCCTGGGCGGCGTGGCCATGATCCTGGGGTCGGCGGTCTTCGCCTGGCGACTGCCGGGTTTCCGGGAGGACGCCCGGAGGCTGACCCTGGCAGCCCGGGACCAGACCTCAGGCTGAGGCCGCAGAAGGCTCCGCGGAGCCCCCCAGGGAGGCCAGACCGGACATCGTGTAGAGCACCAGGCCGGCCCAGATCAGGGCGAAGGCCAGCGCCTGGGACCGGCCGAAGGGCTCGCGGAAGAGGAACACCCCCATCAGGAACTGCATGGAGGGCGACAGGTACTGCAGCAGGCCCAACATGCTCAGGGGCATCCGCCGGGCCGCCGCCGCGAAGAGGATCAGGGGGATCGAGGTCACCACCCCGGCCCCGGCCAGAAAACCGCTGACCGCGGGGTCGCCGTGGCCGAAGGCCCCCACCCCTCGGGCCTGCAGCAGGCTCAGCCAGGCCAGGGCGGGCAGGCCCAGGATCGCGCTCTCGGCGAAGAGGCTCGGCAGCGAGCCCAGGGCGCTGACCTTCTTGCCCAGGCCGTACAACGAGAAGGTCACTGCCAGGGCCAGGGCCAGCCAGGGGGGCTGACCGGCCGTCACGGCCAGGACCAGGACCCCGCCCAGGGCCAGGCCGAAGGCCGCCTTCTGGGCCGGTGTCAGGCGCTCGCGCAGCAGGAGGACGCCCAGGGCCGCGTTGACCAGGGGGCTGATGAAGTACCCCAGGCTGGACTGCAGGACGTGACCGGAGTTCACCGAGTAGATGAAGAGCAGCCAGTTCACGCCCAACAGCGAAGCCGTCCACACCAGGGCCAGCACCAGGCGGGGTTCCCGGAAACGGGCCAGGGTCTGCCCCAGCCCCCCGCGCAGGCCCAGCAGCAGGGCGGTGAACAGCATCGACCACAGGATGCGGTGGCAGATGATCTCCAGGGCGGGAACCTGCTGGATCTGCTTCCAGTACAGGGGCAGGAAACCCCACAGAAGATAGGCCAGCAAGCCGTAGGCCAGGCCCCGGCGCGTGGTGACTTCAGGCATCGCTCAGGCACCCCTCGCCCCGCCCTCCAGGACGGGAAGAGGGGCCAGGGACCTCAGGCGGCCGGTTCGACCGTGGCGGTGCAGTGCGGACAGCGGCGGGCCTTGGCCGGAATCGAGCTGAGGCACTCGGGGCAGTCGCGCATCGCAGGAGCCGGGGCCGCCGGCGCCTCCTCGGCCTTGGGCAGCAGGCGGGTCACCGCCTTGACCAACAGGAACACGCAGAACGCGATGATCAGGAAGTTGACCACCTGGTTGACGAAGTTCCCATAGGCCAGGATCGGGATTCCGGCCTTCTTGGCGGCGTCCAGCGAGGACACGGGGTCCCCGCCCAGTTGCAGGAAGAGGCTGGAGAAGTCGACCTTGCCCAGGACCATGCCGATCGGAGGCATGATCAAGTCCTCGGTCAGCGACGAGACGATCTTGCCGAAGGCTCCCCCGATGATCACGCCGACGGCCATGTCGATCACGTTGCCTCGGGCGATGAAGCTCTTGAACTCCTGAATCATGGACAATCCTCCCGCACCAGGAATCGCCTCCAGTTCATCCCGGATGGGCAGGTTCCTTCGCAGAGGGGGAAGTTGCCGGCTCAGGCCCCCAGGGCGGCCTCAGGCGAGGGGCCGACCAGGCCCACCTCGTTGCCCTCGGGGTCCAACAGGCGGGCCATGGCCTCGCCGGTGCCGCGCTCCCACTCGGGCGCCTTCCGCACGGTAGCCCCGAGGCGCTGCAGGTGATTGCACATGGCCGGCACGTCGCGCACGCGGAACCACACCGAGACGGTGCGGCGGGCCTCGGGCAGCTCGGCAACGCGATCGAAGCCCAGATAGGTGTTGGCGGCGCGCAGGCCGACGTGATCCTGCCCGTACCAGCGCGGCTCGCTCAGGCCGAAGGCGTCCCGGTAGAAGCGCGCCAGTTCCAGGGGCTGCAGGGCCTCGAAGAGGATGGCGTCGACGCGCACGATCGGTTCAGTCATGGCGACCGCTTCGCGAGCCCTGCGAGGATCTCCCCTCCCGACGACGGGACCGCCCCGCCTTCCGGGGTCGACGCCGAGGCCCCTGGGGCGCTTGCCAGAGCCTGGGCGGGCCGGCTATCCTGGCCGGGCCATGGTCTTGCGACATCCCGACTTCCGACTGCTCTGGACAGGCCAGTTCATCTCCAAGCTGGGCAGTCAATTCAACTACATCGCCCTGGCCTGGCTGGTCCTGCAGGCCACGGGGTCGGCCCTGGCCACCGGAGGGGTGTACCTGGCCCAGGTCCTGCCGGCCGCCCTGCTGGGCTGGGTCGCGGGCGTCCCCGTGGATCGGGCGGATCGCCGGAAGCTGATGTTCCACTGCGACTGGCTGAGGGCGGTCCTGGTCCTGGTCCTGCCCCTGGCCTTCGCCCTGCACAGCCTGCACGAAGGGCTGATCTACGCGGTCACCTTCGCCGTCTCGGGGCTGTCCTTGCTGTTCTTCGCCGCCGAGAAGTCCGTGATCCCGGCCCTGGTCCCGGCCCGGGACCTGACCGAGGCCAACGCCTGGGCGGAGATGACCGAACAGGTCGGGGCCCTGGTGGGACCGGTCCTGGCGGGCCTGTTGATCGCCGTGCTGCCGAACCCGGTCTACATCCTGTATCTGGACGCCGCCTCTTTTGCCGTCTCGGCCCTCACCCTGCTGCTGATGAAGTGGCGGGACCGGGAGTCCCGGCCCCCCGCCGGGGCCGGACAGATGCTGCGCGAGGCCCGGGAAGGCCTGGCCTGCCTGGTGCAGCAGCCCTTGCTGCGCGTGATCTTCTTCACGGCGGCCGCCGTGAACTTCCTGGTCTCGCCCTTCACCGTGGTCTTCCCGGTGCTGGCGGATCGGGTCTACCACGCCGGGGCCAGCGGTTTCGGCTGGCTGATGGGCGCCTTCGGTGGAGGGATGCTGCTGGGAACCCTGGCGGCCGCCAGTCTGGCCCGCCGCTTGCGGCCTGCAACCCTGATCTACGCAGGCATGGCGGTCCTGGGCCTGGCCCTGGCCGGTATCTCCGCCTGCCCGGGCCTGTGGCCGGCCGTGGCCCTGGCGGCGCTGGCCGCCACGGGAGTCGGCCCCTCCAACGCCGTCATCCTGACCATGGTCCAGAAGGCCACCCCCGAGCGACTCCTGGGCCGCGTCTTCGCCAGCCTTTCGGGACTGGTCCAGGTGGCGGTCCCCCTGGGCGTGGCCGTGGCCTCGCCCCTGCTGGACCTGTGGGGCCCGCAGCGGGTCCTGCTGGGGATGGGTGCCGGAACCCTGCTGGCCGCGGCCCTGGGGCGCTCCTGGTTGGGGGTCATAGGGGAGCCCCCGGCCCGGGCGTCGAATCCTCCAGGATGCGACGAGTCCTCCTGCTGCTGATCCTCCTGGCCGCCGCTGGCCCTGCCCTGGCACAAGGGGAAAGCGCGGCCCTGGACATCTACTCGGAGCCTTCGGAAGCCACCGTGGCCCTGGGTCACCAACTGCTGGGGCGAACCCCGCTGCGGATCGCCCCCCTGCCGGCTGGCGACTACGAACTGCGCGTCGCGGCCGGCGATGACTACGTCCCGTACATCGTCGTGGTCCGGGTGCAACCCGGCATGGTCCAACGCCTGGACATCCAACTGGAGCCTTCCACCACGCTGCTGTTGAGCCAGGGCATCCAGGCCGCCGAAGGGCAACGGGATGACGAGGCCATGGCCCTTCTGGCCCGAGCCACCCAGGGTCGCCCGACGCAACCCGAGGCCTGGGGATGGCTGGGCTGGGTGCAGATGCGCCAGGGCCGCAACGACGAGGCGGTCGCCTCCTTCCGCGCCAGTGCCAGATGCTTCCCAGACCGACCGGACGCCTACCTGCAACTGGGCATCCTGCACGAAAGGGCTGGCCGCCTGGCCCAGGCGGTGACCAGCTACAAGTTGGCCCTGCTGCGCACCGACAGGCTCCGGGGGGCCCTGACTCCTCCCCCCACGGCCTCCTGGGCCAGCATCCGCAGGGCCGGGTCTCCGAGCTCGGCCGAGGCCCAACTGCGGCTGGCCTGGATGTATGAGCAGAAGGGCCGCCTGGGCGACGCCCTGCACTGGCTGCGCGCCGCGGCCCGCCAGGTCTTCAGCCAGAGGCCCGACCGATAGTCTTCTTCGCGTACACAGGAAAGAGCCTGACCGCTGCTGAACCGTTCGGGATGATGGGGAAGGAACCTGACGGCCATGGATCAGGAACAGGAACGCTATGCTGAGGAACGCCACGCCCGGATGCAGGAGGTCCTGGGGAAGGTCCTGCACGACGACGCAGCAGCCTCCAAGAGGAGGCGAGGCGAGATGGACGACCTGCGCCGGACGGTGGCCCAGACCGACGGTCTGAGCTGCTTCCTGGGCGCCACGGTCTTCGTCACCCTGGCCTTTGCGGCAGTCTACCTGCCGTACACGCTCGTTGGTGACTTCTCGAAGTTCGAGGAGCTGAACGTCGTCGCCGCGGTTGGGGCCGCCTGCCTTCTCTGGCTGCTGCTCAGGCGGATCCGGGGTTGACCCCCGGGTCCGCCTGAGCCACTTCAGCGACCTTTGCGGCGGCGCGGACCTCCTGG
>CAZQPM010000093.1:0-12694 GCA_964595195.1 uncultured Burkholderiales bacterium
GCCACCTGGTTCTCGCAGACGCGGCGGTTCTCGAAGTCATACTGCCCCTTGACCACGGCCTTCACGAAGTTGTAGGCCTCTTTGAGCTTGATGACCGTCTTCTGCAGGTCGATGATGTAGATGCCGTTGCGCTCGGTGAAGATGTAACGCGACATCTTGGGGTTCCAACGACGGGTCTGGTGACCGAAGTGGACGCCGGCTTCCAGCAGTTGCTTCATGCTGATCAGGGCCATGGTTGCTTCCTCCTACCGGGTTTTTCAGCCCCCGCGGGGGGCCGCCTCACGGCCTGCAGTCCGGACCGACCCCGGAGGGCACCCGGTCGGAAGCTCGGCCGCTGTGGAATCAACGCCCCCAAAGAGGGGCGCCGGTGAACGACTATAACAGCGCCAGCACCGGTTCGTCAACGGCTTCCGGCGGCGAGGGGTGCTGATCCTCAGCGTCGGCGAATATATGTTCGATATTTCTTCTTCAAAATAGCACGGTTGAGGTCCCCGACGTAGAAGAGGTTGTCATTACACACCCTCGTCGCGGACCGGCAACATCCGGGGCGCAGGCTGGAGGCGAGCGGCGCCCGTGACCGGGAGACGGGAGGGCGGTCCTCTGCGGGTTGGGGGCGGCAATCTTCGCGAGGGTTCGGAAATCTGGGGAAGGCACGAGAGGTTGACATGCATCCTGAAGTGTGTATCGACTGGACATGACGGCGCGGCAGATCAAGCGTATCCTCGAAGCGGAGGGGTTCGAACTCGTCAAGGTCCGCGGCAGCCACCATCACGACCAGAAGGGCCGCATCCGAACCGTCCTGCCCTTCCACTCCGGAGAGATCCCCAACGGGACGGCAAGGAGCATCCTGGCCGCTGTGGACCGGACTCGGGAGGACGAGGGTAAATAGCGCCTGTGGGAGGTCTTTCGATGACCAGAGGGATGGAGCGGATCCGCTACCCTGCGAGATTCTACCGCGATCCGGAGGACGAGCAGGCCCGGATGGTCGTCGAGTTCCCGGACCTGGGTGGCGCTGGAATTTCGACCTTTGGCGACTCCCTGGACGAAGCCCGCGCCAACGCGACAGAGGCCCTCACCGTCTATCTGGAGGGGAGCTTCGAGCGGGGGTTCGAGTTGGACCCCCTCTCCCGCCGGCTTCCCGCCGGCGAGGGGTGGGAGTGGGTTCATCCCGAGACGGCGGTCGAGGTGCCCCTGCTGGTGCGCCATCTCCGCAAGAAGGCCGGCCTGACCCAGAAGGAAGCCGCCGACCGCCTCGGGGTTCCCTACACGACCTGGCAGAAATGGGAGCACCCCGAGAAGTGCAACGCCACCCTCAAGACCCTCGACCGGATCGCCCAGGTCTTCGGCTACGAATTGGAAGTGACGTTCCGCCCCCGCAAGGCCTCTTGACGAGCCCTGCGACCCCGTACCCCCGAAGAGGGGGACGCAGGTCAACCTGATAGCCGAGCTTGCCATCCGCTCGAGCCTGGCGGTTCTGTCAAGTCGATCCGTCAGGCCGCCGTGCCTGGGGAAGTGGTGCCTGCCAGTCCCGGGTGGTAGGATGAAGAATGGAGGAAGAAGGGAGGAATCATGGCGACCCTGAACATCAAGAGCCTGCCTGACCCGCTCTACCAGAAGCTTCGAGAACGGGCCCGGCGCCAGCATCGCTCCCTGTCCCAGGAGGTCATCCACATGCTGGCCGCCCAGGTCGAGGCCGACGAACCACTGAGCATCTTGGCGCTCAAGGGACTGGGCAAGGCGACCTGGGAAGGGATCGACGCCCGCGATCACGTGGCGGAGGAGCGACTCGCGTGGGACTGATCGAGGCGGTCGGCGACGGCCCGGTTGGTCTGGACACGGCGATCTTCATCTACTTCATCGAGGAGGACCCGCGCTACCTGCACCTCCTAGAGGAACTCTTCGCGCGGATCGACACGGGCGCCCTGGCCGCGGTCACCTCGGGCGTCACTCTCCTCGAGGTCCTGGTGGTGCCCCTCAGGGAGGGCAACGAGATCCTGGCAGCTCGCTACGAGGCCCTCTTGACCCGCAGCCGAGGCCTCTCCATGCGGGAGTTGGACCGCCCACTGCTGCGCGCCGCCGCGCGCCTGCGCGCCTCTTTCGGCCTCAAGACCCCCGACGCCCTCCAGGTCGCCGCCACCCTCTCCAGCCAGTGCACCACCTTCCTTACCAACGACCGAAGGCTCCCGACTGTGCCGAGGATGAAGACTCTCCAGTTGGAGGACTTTCTGGAGGGTTGTTGAGGAGCCCTGGCGGGGGGCGCTATCGCTGGGCCGCGTCGAGGAGGTCCCGGAGCCCCAAGGCCAGCAGGCCCTCCCTGCGGGCCAGGTGGTCCAGGACCTCGCGGGCCCGGTTCTCGTCCCCCTTTGAAAGGGCAAGGTAGAGGCGACCCGCCTGCCGGACGTCGTGGACTTCCCTGCAAGGCCCGGGCCAGGGCCAGAGCCTCTTCGAGGCGACCCAGCGCGACCAGGGCCTCGACCCCGAAGCGGTGAAAGTACCAGGATTGTTGGCGGCACAGAGCCAGGAGGTCCAGCAACTCGTCGTATCGGCCTGCCGCCAGGAGGGCGGACAGGCAGGCTGGCGAGCCCGCGAACCAGGCGAATTCCGTGGATTGGAAGAGTAAGCGGTGCGCCAGAGACGTTCTTGACCAGCGGGTGCCGCCGTGGTCAGATCCAGAGGTCTGAGCCCAAGGGGTTCTGGGAGAAGTGCTCCTTCCAGAGGCGCGGGGTCAACTGGTGGACCTCGACGGCCGGATGGCGGTCGATCCGCTGCAGGACATCCACCAGGTAGGTGCCGGGGTGGACCTGGCACAGGAGGCAGCTCTGGATCAGGGTGTAGAAGATGGCCGCGTAGCGAGCGCCGACCTCGGTCACGTGGAACATCCAATTCTTGCGGCCCACGGCCTGGGGCCGGAGAGCCCGCTCGATGTGATTGGTGTCCAGTGGGACGGCGGCATCCTCAAGGCAGACCCGGCAGCCAGCCCCACCCCCGTGGCCAGGTCGCCCAGGTTGGCAGGTCGGCCCGCCAGCATCGCGTGCAGGCTCTTCGTCCGGGCGGCGTCTCTGGCGGGCAACCCCGCCATGCGCGATGCCCTGGCCAAGGCCACGGATGACCCCGACCCCGAGGTCCAAGCGGCCGCAAAGACAGGGGTGAAACTCCTGGACGATCAATGGCCGGAGGATGGGGCGTCGGAGTGAGAGGCAGACATGGAGCGGTCGCTCGTGGGGGGGGGCGGCTGGCCCTGCTGGGGCAGCCGACGGCAGATCCGGGGCGCGCAGGGCCTTTGGTGGGCGTACTCGGGTCGGAGCAGAGGCGACTCGGGGAGACCGGGACGGTCGCGGGCCCGGAGGAAGGGTGGATGGGCCAGGGCGCGAGCGTTCCATGCACCGGCGAAGCCTGGCTGCCTTGGGGTTGGTCCGTCTGCCCTATCTTCCCGGCCTCCGGGCATGGGCAGGAATATTCAGCCCGGCCCAGCTCCGGCGAGTGAGAGAGATCACGGCGCAGAACAAAGACCTTTTCCTGGAGAAGTGGCATGAATTCTTTGGCCGCGGATAATCCGCTCGCCTCCAGCGTGGAGTTCGTGGACGACTGCCTGGTGGTGCATCTTCAGGACGGGCGCACGATTTCCGTGCCGCTCGAGTGGTTCCCGCGCCTCCGCGACGCAGCGCCCGAGCAGCGCAGCCAATGGCGCCTGATCGGCAAGGGCATCGGAATCCACTGGACTGACCTCGATGAGGACCTCTCGGTGCGAGGGCTCCTGTTTCCGACCGGGCCCGCCAGGCGGGCCCGAGGGCACCTCCGCAAGAAGGCGGGCTGAGCAGGGCGCCGGCGCGAAGGTCAGCACTTCTGGCGGCGTGGTTCCCGGACCGGATGCGGGCACCTCCAGAGAGTCAGGGAGCGGGTCCTGGAGCGCCCGGACGCGCGGCCTCCCGGAACTCCCGGCGGGCACGGATATGTTCCTCTGGGGGCCCTAAACGTCGAGGTGCCGGGTCCCGATCCACCGGACCATCGCGGGGTCCTGGTGCGAGAAGAACAGGCTGGCCCCGGTGTCCAAGGAGGCGATCCGCTCCATCTCGTCCTGGCTGAGCTCGAAGTCCCAAAGGGCAAAGTTCTCGGCCATGCGCTCCCTGCGGACGGACTTCGGGATGGCGACCACGCCGCGCTGGGTCAGCCACCGGAGGACGACCTGCGCGACCGACCTGCCGTGCGCCCCGGCAACGGAGCACAGGATCTCGGCGGTGAACAGGTCGTTGCGCCCCTCCGCGAACGGACCCCAGGACTCGATCTGGACGCCCTCCTCCTTCATCAGCGCGGCGGCCTCGATCTGCTGGCAGAAGGGGTGGGTCTCCACTTGGTTCACGGCCGGGACCACCTCGTTGTGGAGGATCAGGTCGAGGAGACGGTCGGGTGCGAAGTTGCTGACGCCGATCGCCAGCACCCTGCCGTCGCGATACAGCTCCTCCATCGCTCGCCATGCTCCGTAGTAGTCGCCGAAGGGCTGGTGGATGAGATACAGGTCTAAGGGCCATTCAGAAGCAACTGGCAGGTAGCGACGAACTTCCCGGACGCACCACTAGACCCCGCTGGCGGGTAGATCGCTTCCCGCCCCGCCGACGGCCTCGAAAGTCACTCTTCCTGGCCGTTCCTCGTCCCAGGGGAACCTGTCCAAACCCCGGAGCGGCCTGGTGCGAAGGGGGGTATCGACCTCCTACAGCCACGGTGGATCATATCGTCCGTCAGAGCCGTCGATCGTCCCCCATGACGTAGCGAACTCTCTGCCAGACCTCGGGCATCCTGGCCAGGGGCAGGCGTCCCACCAGGTCGCCCAGGCGGCTGGGGTCCAGGCTCCGGATCTGGAGGCCGAGGAAGACGGTCGCCTTCGGCAGGCCCGACTCTTCCGAGGTCACGAGGAGGTCCGAGGCAAAGGTCGCGGGGACACGGTCGGCTCCGGTGCCGACCATGACCATCAGGGTGAGCGGCAAACGGTTGATCTCGTTGCGGCTCAAGATCAGCACCGGGCGCCGCCCCCGTTGCTCGCGGCCCTGGACAGGGTCCAGATCGGCCCAGTAGATGTTCCCTTGCTCGACCACCTCAGTACTCCGGGGGGAGGTTCTCGGCGTCGGCCCGGGCGAAGTCCGCGGACACCTCGCGGAGCAGGCCGCGATACGCCGGGTCGGCGGCCGCGCGCGCCATGGAGGCATTCATCTCTTCCAGGGACCTGTGGTGGAGGTAGTCCCGGATGGCCTCGTTGACCAGATCTCCCATGTGGGAGAAGCCCAGGTGCCGATAGCTGGCTTTCAGGTTCTCGTAGAGCTCACCCGGCAGGGCCAGGGTCGTCCGCACGCTGTTCAAGATGCCACCTCTCGCGCTCAGGATACCATCGTGGGACGCATCGAGGCAAGCATCAGCAGAGGTGTGAGGCGACCGTCGCCTGCCAGGTGTGGATCCTGTCCGCCTGAAGCCCTGCGGGTCGCACGGGGCATCCGATTACCCCACAGAAGGGATACTTGACAATTCCCCCGGACAAGCCCCCCCCCGCGCTCCCGCCGGCATCCGACCTGGACCGACCCCACCAGGGCCCCGGCAGCCCCCTTTCCGCCCCCGCTCCGACCGAGACCTCCCCGGTTCAGCCCCCACCTTCACACTCGACCGCCCCGCAGGGCTCCGCCCCCCACCCGCTTCGAAGGCCTCAGCAGGCCCCGTGCTCCCGGGCGGTAAGCGTTCAGGCCATTGTAAATGGTCGGTCCGCGGTAAGTGGTGTCGGGCGCACGTAGGAGACCTGCATTGGCTGAGGGCCCGGTGCCAGCCCCCTGGCCTGGGCGGTCCTTCCACGACTCCTCGGTGAAAGGTCGGCCAAGTCCGGGGATGAAGGCGCCCTCAACCGCGGGCGCTGCCTCGCGCCCATCCTCCCATGCCGCTCGGCTGGCCAGTAGGTATCCTGGCCTCCGGCGTGGCCGCCACCGGAGGCCAGTGTCAGGTTCCAGGGCGCGGGAGCAGTGACCCGGGAGGCTGCCGGCGGATGAAGGCACTCAGGGGCCAGCGTGTGGTGGTGACAATCGGGGCACCACCCCCAGTGGCGGCGGTGCTCAGTCACCTCGACGGCAACCGGAGGCACATCGAGAACCTGGTGTCGGACTGGAGCCTTGACCGGACATCCTTCCAGCGACGGCAGGTGCTTGCCGCATCGGCCGCAGCCTTCAGGGTAGTGGTCGATGACGCGGTCCACCTTCTCCTCGGGGAGTAGCTCCCTGTGAGATTCTGGGTGGCCTTTCTGGCCGCCTCGGGGCCGCCCAGTGGGAGACTTCTTCTTCCTGGGTGTCCCCGGGGGGTCTGTCGAGGGCGGCTTGGACGAGTTCGTGGAGTTGAGACCAAGCCGCTCCTCCAGGTGCTTGACCTTTACCTCCAACAGCCTGTTCTGCTGAAGGAGGTAAAGGATCAGTGCCTTGGCGGATGCGGGCAGTCCCTCCCAGTCCTCTGGGGGAAGGGGGATGGTGTTGCCGTAGCGGTCCTTGTAGTTGGCCAAGCCCTCCATATTGGAGGTATACGACGCCCGCGCGCCAGATCATGCTGGGTTTAGAAAAATTTTCTCTCCCCGCATCTACGGGCTTTCAAGCGCTTCGACGCCGGGGCCCAAATGGCAACGCTTGGTCAGGACAGCGTTCGGCTCCATTGTAAATGGGCTGAACGGTTACGGTTCGTCACGGCGAAGCAGTGCGCGAGAAGGTCGGACCCGTGAGGGCCTTCCTCCAGTCCAGGTCCTCCGTGCCTCCCGATATCCCTCGCTGAGGCGGATACGGCACGAGACCCGGCTTGGGACCCACCAGCCGGCCATGGTTCCCCAAATCCCCCCCGAGGTGAGCCCACTCCGCCTCCCTGATCACACCCGGACGGACCCGGAAGACGGGCCTCGAAGATCTTCTCGGGAACCGATTGCCCTCGTGGCGGTTGACAAGATTCGAGAGGAACACAGGGATGAAACCTCAGGCCGAGTCCGGTGGGGAGCCCGCAACCCCGGGGGCACCGGCTCCTGCGCGTCGCCTGGAGTCGCTGGATGCCTTCCGGGGCCTGACCGTTCTGGGGATGTTGCTGGTCAACAATACCGCGGCCGGGGATGCCACGCCCGCAACCCTGATCCACGCGCCCTGGAACCGTGGCATCACCTTCGCCGACCTGGTCTTCCCGTGGTTCCTCTTCATCGTCGGGGTCGCGATCCCGTTCGGTGCCCGCCATGCCACGCTGGGCGGCATCCTGCGCCGGTCCGCAGCGCTGGTGGTGCTGGGATGGCTGGTCGATTCCAGCGTGGCCCGCACGCCCGTCCTGGGCCTGGGCGTCCTGCAGTTGATAGGCCTGGCCTGGGCGGTGGGGGCCCTGCTGGCCCGGGTTCCCACGCACTTCCGCCTCCTGCTGGCCGCGGGCCTGCTGGTCCTGCACTGGGCAGCCTTGCGTTTCATCCCCATCCCCGGAGTCGGTGCGGGTTTCTTCGAGGAGCAGCGCAACTTCGTGTCGTGGTTGAACCAGCAGTACCTGGCCTCCTGGCACCTGCAAGGCCTGTTGTCGGTGGTCCCCACCACCGCCCTGGTCCTGCTGGGGTCCTGCGTGGGGGACCTGCTCAGGGATCGGAGCCGATCGGAGAAAGCCAGGTGCCTTTGGCTGCTGGGCGCGGGCGCTCTGGCCGTGGGGTGCGGCTGGCTCTGGAACCTGGATCTGCCCTTCAACAAAGCGGTGTGGAGCGCATCCTACATCCTGGCCGGCGCCGGCTCGGGGTGCCTGGCCCTGGGGGCCCTGTACGTCGTGGTGGACCGGTGGGATATGCTGAGCGTGACCTTCCCCCTCCGGGTGATGGGGAAGAACGCCCTGGCCGCCTACGTGGGGCCGATCCTCCTGAAGGCGCAGGTCCTGCAACAGTGGACGTGGCCCTCCCAGTCGGGGCCCGACCTCGTCCTGCAGGAGGCGTTCCTGACCTGGTCGCGGGGGCGCTGGGGGGCGGTGGCTGGCGGGTGGGTCTGGACCTTCGGCTACATGGCGGTCTGTTGGGTGGCGATCTGGTGGATGAACCGCCGGGGGATCTATTGGAGGGTCTAGGAACAATGCCGTCAACTTAGCCCACGGAAGCAAGGAAAAAGCCTCTTCTGACGAACTGGTGTTTGGCCCACATCCAGTATGTCTGGGAATGGCTGGAGCGGTGGCTCACCGGCCAGGCGACAAGGGAATCCGTCAAGATCGAGGTCAGTGGAAACCACTATATCGCCCGGCTCCCGGGACGCACGGCGCGCAAGGTGCGGGCCCGCCTGCGCGAGCTGGGCTGCCCTCAGCCCCACGTGCAGCGGCGCTGAGGGCCAGGGGAGTCCTTAAGTGCCTGGCCTGGGCGGTTCCGGCCCAGGGGCCACCTGACGCGGACACCCACGTCTGGCGGCACATCCTTGCCCGTGGAAGGTCTTGACCGGGACCTGGCCAGGGCCCTAATCTGGGACCAGATTCAGGGCCCAGGAGGGTACGATGCCGCAGGCCAAGTTCACCCTGACCGACCAGCAGATCGCGTTCCTGGACCAACACCGTGTCCACGGCTTTCGGGATCGCAGCGCCATGGTCCGGCGAGCCCTGGACAGCCTGGACGCAGAGATCAGGCGGCAGGAACTGGAGGAGTCCGCCAACCTGTGTGCCGAGGTCTACCAGGACGAGCCGGGGACCCAGGCCTGGGTCGAGGATTCCGTCTTGGGGTGGCCGGAGTGAACGCCGTTCTTCGGCGAGGGATGGTGGTCGAAGTGGATCTGGAACCCGTCGTCGGATCCGAGACGGGAAAGACCCGGCCGGCCGTCATCTTAACCAACAACGCCTACAACCGGCGGGTGCCGGTCATCCAGGTCGTGCCGCTCACGGCCTGGACCGAGAAGAAGTCCCGGATCAAGACCAACGTTGCCGTGCGGCCCTCGGCGGCCAATGGCCTGGACAAGCCCTCCATCGCCGACTGCCTGCAGGCCCGCCCCGTGGACGCGCGTCATCGGCTGCGAAGGATTCGGGGCACATTGGACCCGGCCACCTTGCGGCAGGTGGACCAGGCCCTGCGGGTCGTGTTCGCCCTGGATTGCCCTTCCGGCGATTGAACTGCGTTGCGCGGCTCCCAGTCCATGCGGTCAGGGGTCTGCGGGGCATAAGGATCAGTCGCGCTGGAGCAACTCCTCGATGGTCAACCCCAGGTCCTGGGCAATCCGGCGCAGCAGGGTCGGCGAGATGTCGCGTCCCGCATGGAAGGGCAGGGTCGTCCCCCGGCCATCAGGTGCCGATACTGGCGGTGCGATCCGCGTTGCCGCACCTCGACGAATCCCAGGCGCTCCAGGAGGCCGGCAACCTGGCGCGGTTTGAGAACCGCAACCTGGCCCACGGTCTAGGCTACCCGGATGGTCTGGATGCCAATGAACCAGGACTCCAGTTGCGGCTCGCCATCCTCCAGCAGCATCTCGATGACCTCGCGGAGGTTCGTCTGGAGTTCATCCAATGTGGCGGCCTGGCTGTGGGCTCCAGGTCAACCCGGGACCGAACCGACCGGGAGACCGGTTTGGCGATCGCGCTCGACGACCACGTTGTGGGTGCGCATTTCCCGCCTCCCAAGCCTGGGATCGACTTTCTCCGCCAGGTCCCCGGCCCCTCCAGGCCGCTTCACTCAAATGCCCATGCTGTCCCGTTCTCCCCGTGTTCGCCAGGGACTCGCGACCGCCGCAGCACGGCCGGCCTCCGCCCCCCTCCATCTGGGCAGCCAACCGGCGCCGGTGGCCGATGGTCCAGGGAGTCCCCTCGGACGCGGCGAAAGCGCAGCGGTCCCCGGCCCCGGCTTTGGGCCCGGGAGAGAGCGTCGATCGGGAAGGTTGCACACCGTGTTTGATCGCGAAAGGGCCCTGAGCCTGCTCAGGAAGGCAGTCGGCGTCCCGACGGCCGGGTTCCGGTCCCACCAGTGGGAGGCCATCGACCAGGTGGTCAACCATCGGCAGCGGTTGCAGTTGGTGCAGGCGACGGGATGGGGCAAGAGCCTGGTCTACTTCCTGGCGACCAGGGCCCTGCGGGACCAGGGGGCCGGCCCGACCCTGCTGGTCTCTCCCCTGCTGGCCCTGATGCGCAACCAGGTCGAGATGGCGGCCCGGGCGGGCATCCGCGCCCAGACCCTGAACAGCACGAACCGCGACGACTGGCCGGGCATCCAGTCGGCTTTGGCTGGGAATGAACTGGACCTGCTGCTGGTCTCGCCCGAGCGTCTGGCCAACGAGGAGTTCGTGAAGGGCACCTTGCTGCCCATCGCCGCGACGGTGGGCCTGCTGGTGGTGGACGAGGCCCACTGCATCTCGGACTGGGGGCACGACTTCCGGCCGGACTACCAGAGAATCCGCAGCATCCTGCAGGTCCTGCCGCGAGGTATCCCCTTCCTGGCCGTCACGGCCACGGCCAACCAGAGGGTCGTGGACGACATCATCCGGCAGGTCCCCGACCTGGTGGCCGTGCGGGGCCCGCTGACCAGGGAGTCGCTGGCCCTTCAGAACGTCCGCTTCGACGACCATGCCTCCCGATTGGCCTGGCTGGCCAGCGTGCTGCGCGTGCTTCCGGGAAGCGGGATCGTGTATACCCTGACCGTCCGGGACTCGGAGCGGGTGGCCAGGTGGCTGCGCGAGCAGGGGCACCCGGTTGAGGCCTACCACGGGGAATTGGGCGCGGGACGCGAGGAGCTCGAGCAGCGCCTGCTGCGCAACGAGGTGAAGGCCCTGGTCGCGACCAGTGCCCTGGGCATGGGTTTTGACAAGCCCGACCTGGCCTTCGTGGTGCACTACCAGCGCCCGGGCTCGGTGGTGCACTACTACCAGCAGGTGGGCCGGGCGGGGCGCGCCATTCCCCGGGCGCTGGGCATCCTGGCCAGCGGGCCGGACGACCGGGACATCGTCGATTACTTCATCCGCAGCGCCTTCCCTCCGCGAGCCCGGGTCTTCAGCGTCCTGGAGGCCCTGGAGACGGCAGAGGACGGGCTGTCGTTGACGGACCTGGAGGGGAAGGTCAACCTCTCGCGCGGACACCTGCAGGATATCCTCAAGGTGCTGGCCGTGGAGTCCCCCTCTCCGGTGATGAAGGTCAAGACGCGTTGGTACCGGTCCGCCGTGGCGTGGAGCCCGGATGAGGAGAAGATCGCCCGCCTCCACGATCTTCGGCGTCAGGAACAGGCCCGGATGGATGACTACAGCACCACGAAGGGCTGCCTGATGGCCTTCCTGGCGGCGGAACTGGACCAGCCCTGCGCGCCCTGCGGGCGGTGTTCGAACTGCACCGGCCAGCCCCTGGTCCCGGTTCGGGGCGGTCACGAGGACATGGAAGCCGCCTTGAAGTTCCTGCGCCTCCTGGAGGTTCCGATCGAGCCTCGGCGCCTGTGGATCGGCTCGGCAATGGAGCGCTACCGATGGTCTGGCAGGATCCCCCCCGAGTTGCAGCCCTGCGAAGGCCGCGCCTTGTGCCGGTGGGACGACCCGCGCTGGGGCGAGTTGGTGCGCAGGGGCAAGCACTCTGATGGGCGCTTCTCCGATGAACTGCTGGATGCGTCGGTACAGATGCTACTACAGCGATGGAGGCCCGAACCCTCACCGCGGTGGCTGACCTGGGTCCCCTCCTGGCGCCATCCGGATCTGGTTCCGGACCTCGCCAAACGCCTGGCCTCGCGTCTGGGCCTGCCAGCCTTCGAGGCCCTCTTCCTATTGCGGAAGACCGAACCGCAGAAAACCAGGGAGAACTCGTTCCACCAGTTGAAGAACCTGGACGGCGCTCTGGTCGCCAGGACCGCGGTTTCGGCAGATGAGCTCTTACAGGAGCCGGTCCTGCTGGTGGACGACCTGGTCGACTCGCGCTGGACCTTCACGGTCTGCAGTGCCCTGCTGCGGCAGGCCGGGTCCGGCCCCGTCCATCCCCTGGCCCTGGCCCAGACGACGAAGGGGGGCGAGTAGGCCCGTGACACCGACCAGCAACCTGTCCCCCAATGCCCAGGCCGTCCTGTTGTTGTGCGGTCAGGGTGGTGCGGGTGGAGTGGCCCCCCTGACTCCTGGCATATACAACAAGTTGGCCTTCTGGTTGAAAGAGCGGAACCTGGAGCCCGCCCACCTCATGGAGGCCGAGGCCCTGGCGCTGTATGAGCGGGAGCCGCTTCCCGAGGTGCCGGCGGATCGCCTGCGCGCGCTGATGGGCCAGGGGTTGGGCGTGGCCCTGGTGGTGGAGGAGTGGCAGCGGCAAGGAGGCTGGGTCCTGTGCCGTGCGGACGGCGCCTACCCCGGCAGGCTGCGGGAGGTCCTGAAGCTGAACGCGCCCCTCCTGCTGTATGGGATCGGCCCGGTCGAGATACTGTCCCAGCCGGGGATCGCGGTCGTCGGCTCGCGCAACCTGGACGAGGCGGGCAGGCAGTTTGCCCAGCGCCTGGGAGGGGCCTGTGCCCAGCGGGAACTGGCGGTCTTCACCGGTGGAGCGCGGGGGGCCGACGAGGTTTCGGCCGAGGCCGTCCTGGAAAGTGGAGGCGGCGCGGGACTGCTGTTGGCCGGCGATCTGGGGCGGACGGCGCTGAAGAAGTCCTGGCGCACCCGCCTGGGGCAGGGGGTGGCTACCCTGTGTTCCCTGACGCCGCCCGGCGCCCGGTTCTCGGTGGGAGCCGCCATGGGGCGCAACAGGGCGATCTATGCTTTGAGCC
>CAZQPM010000094.1:0-11439 GCA_964595195.1 uncultured Burkholderiales bacterium
CTCCATGCCGGGTCGAAGTCAAGGGCAGGCCGGACGCCTGGATCCGCGTCGTCCATGTTCGCAGGGCGTGGTCCTGGCGACCCCGGGGGGGCGGGAGGGGAAGGCCAAGGCCCCGCCACGTAGAAGACTGCCAGGACGAGCGAAGGGTCGCTGGATCGGTTTGCAGAAAGGCGGGGATCATGCGGGCAGGCACGGCCTTTTCGATCCACTGCGAGCCCTGGAGGGCGGGGTTTGAGGTCGGACAGAAGCTGGCCTGGCTCTCCCCCGAAGTCGTCCTGGTCTTCTCGACCATCAACTACGAGTCGGACTTTCCCGCCCTGTTGGATGGCCTGGCCGAGGGCCTGGGCAACCTCGGGACGCTGGTCTTCGGTTGCACCGGCGACTGCGTCATGGAGGCCGGGCAGATCTTCAACGTCGGGGTCACCGGTCTGGGGTTGACCAGCCAGGGGGCCCTGCGCTGGTCCGTGCAGGTCGAACCCGAGGCCGCCGACGGCCGGGTGGCCGCCACCAGGTGCGCGCGTCGGGCGATCCAGGACCTGGGGGGCCAGCCCGATCTGGCCTTCGTGCTGGCCGATGGCCTGCGCTCGGACGGAGAGGGCATCGCCGACGCCCTCAACGAGGGCCTGGCCTGTCCCTTCCTGGGCGGACTGGCGGCTGACGACCGGCGTTTCGAGCGGACCTTCGTCTTCGCCGAGGGGCGGGCCTGGCCCGAGGCCGTCGCCCTTCTGGCGGCCCGCGGTCCCGTGCGCTCCGGGATCCATGCCGCCAGCGGGATCCGTCCCCTGGAGGGCGTCGGAATCGTCGACCGCTGTGAGGGTGGGGAGGTCATGCGCATCGACGGGGGCACGGCCCAGGACTTCCTGCGCGCGCGTCTGGGGAAGGCGGCCAGCGAGGTGGACCAGGGCAGCCTGCCTCTGGCCGTGCAGGTCCCCGGCGGTCACTTCGTCCTGCGGGCCCCGTGGAAGGTGGATGTCCGCACCGGGGCCCTGCGGGTCTTCGGCGGCCTGGCGCCGGGAACCGAGGTCCGGGCCTGCCGCGTGGATCCCGAGTGCGCCTCGGAGGGGGTCCGGGAGTGCATCGAGCGGTTCGGGTCGGTCGACTTCCGCCCCGCCTTCGCCCTGGCCGTCAGTTGCGCCGGCCGCCGGTGGCTTTTCGGTGATCGCTACGACCAGGCCGTGCGCGATCTGGGGCGGGCTACCGCCGGCCTGCCCTCGGTGGGGTTCCTGTCCTTCGGCGAGATCGGGCCCTTCCTGGATTCCGCCAACCAGGTGGGCCCCGCCTGGTTCCACAACCTGACGCTGGTGCTGGGGGTCTTCGGTGACTGAGTGGCGGCGCTTCTCCACGCGTTCCGACGGCCCGCAGGGCTTTGCCTTCCGCGACACGCTGGCTCCGCGGGACATCCGCGTCGGTGCCTTCGCCGTCTGGGCCCCCACCGTGGAGGAGGCCTGCCGGCTCCTGCCGGCCCGGGCCGGGAACCTGGTGGGCCTGGTGGTCACGCCGGGGCCCTCGGTGGGCTTGGAGCCTCTGCCCTCGGGACTGCACCATCTCCAGGTCTCCCAGGGGCTGGTGCCGCTCCTGGAAACGGTCGATCTCCTGCTCAGCGTGCTGGAAGGTCTGGACACCAGCCGACAGGCCGGTCGCCGGGCCCTCCTGGAGCTGGAACGCTCGCACCAGGACCTGCAGCGCCTCATCAACCAGCAGGCCGAGTTCCGCGAGAACCTGCTGCGCGAGGTGGCCGAACGCCGTTCCGCCGAGGAGGCGGCCCGCTCCAGCCAGGCGCGCCTGGAGACCATCTACGACTCGGTCAGCGATGCCATCACGATCCACGAGCCCTGGAGCGGCGAGGTGTTGGATGGGAATCGCAGCGCCCGGGAGATCCTGGGGCGTGAGGAGCTGGCCGGCCTGACCCTGCGCGCCATGGTCAGCGATTCCCGGGCCCTGGCGGACCTGCGGGCGGCCGGGGCGGTGGCGGGGGTCGTGGAGTGGCGCCTGCGGGGCGCCGGGGGGACCGAGTTGTGGGTCGAGGCCAGCCTGCGCCGTACGATGCTGGCCGGGCGCGAAGTGGTCCTGGTGACCTCTCGCGACATCACTGAACGCCGTTCCGCCGAGGAGGAGCGCCGCGCCCTGGAGCGGCAACTGCAGCACAGTCAGCGCTTGGAGAGTCTGGGTGTCCTGGCCGGAGGGGTCGCCCACGACTTCAACAACCTGTTGATGGCCATCCAGGGGAACGTGGACCTGGCCCTGCTGGATCTGGAGCCCGACTCACCCGTGCGCGCCCCTCTGCGCGAGGTGCTCCGGGCCTCGCTGAGCGCCTCGGATCTGTGCCGCCAGATCCTGGCCTACTCGGGTCGCGGACGCTACGATCTGGAACCGTTGGACCTGAACGTGCTGGTCGCTGATCTGGGGCGCATGTTCGGAACCTCCGTCTCGCGCAAGGCGAACCTGCACTGGAACCTGCGCCCCGACCTGCCGGCCACCTTGGGAGACGCCACCCAGATCCGCCAGATCGCCATGAACCTGATCCTGAACGCCGTTGAAGCCTTCGGAGAGGGGGCCGGTGACATCTGGATCTCGACCTCGCGGGTGCACTGCACCCGTCGGGATCTGAACACCGCTCTGCTGGGCGAGGCCTGCCAACCGGGAGACTACCTGGCCCTGGACGTGGACGACAGCGGGTGTGGGATGGCGCCGGAGACCCTGGGGCGCATCTTCGAACCCTTCTTCACGACCAAGGTCCTGGGACGAGGGCTGGGACTGGCGGCCGTCCTGGGCATCGTGCGCGGTCACCACGGCGCCCTGCAGGTCGAGAGCCAGCCCGGCCAGGGCACCCGGTTCCGGATCCTGCTCCCGGCCCAGGACGTGGTCCCGGAGGTGCCGGCCGATCCCCCCTCGGGGGAGACCCCGGTGCAGTGGCAGGGAAGCGGCACCATCCTGGTGGTCGACGACGAGGAGCTGCTGCGCGTCCTGCTGCGCCAGACCTTGGAACGCCACGGATTCCAGGTCATCCTGGCGCAGGATGGCCAGGAGGCCGTGCGCCTCTTCCAGGCCACCCCCCGCCTGGATATGGTCCTGCTGGACCTGCGCATGCCCCGGATGAACGGCATCGAAACCGCCGGGGCGATCCGCTGCCTGGATTCAGCCATCCCGATCGTTCTGATGAGCGGGAACCAGGACTGCGACCTGGCCCGCGCCGATGCGGATCTGGATCTCCAGGGCTTCCTGCAGAAGCCCTTCCGGACCCGGGAACTGCGGGAACTCCTGCAGCGCCTGCTGGGCGGACGGGCCCGCCCGGCCCGCCCCTGACCGGAACTCGGGGTCGGGCTGCTAGCCGGTGAAGCCCTCGAAGTTGGGGTGCCGGGGCAGCCCCGGCATGGTCATGAGCTCTCCGCAGACGGGGACCAGGAATCCGGCTCCCGCCAGCAGGCGCACCTCGCGCACCTTCATGACGAAGTCCCGGGGCACGCCGACGGCCGTGGGATCGTCCGACAACGACAGGGGAGTCCGGGCCACGCACAGCGGCAACCTGTCGGCTCCGTCCTGGCGGCAGTCGGCCAGGTCCTCCCGGGCCCGGGGGGACAACTCGAAGCCCCGGCCCCCGTAGAGGCGCCGGACCAGCCGGTCGAGCCTCTCCTCGAAGTCCAGGCCCGGGACCTGGAGGGGGCGGAACCGGGAGGGGTCGGCTGAACCGACGGCATCCCGGACCCGGTCGGCCAGGTCCAGGGTTCCCGGCCCTCCCTCCTGGAAGGCCCGCACGGTGACCAGGGGGTGACCCTCGGCGGCCAGGGTGTCCCGGACTCGGGTCGTCTCCTCCGCGGTGTCGCTGTCGTAGTGGTTCAGGGCCGCCACCACGGGCACCCCGAAGCCTGCCACGGCGCGCAGGTGCACCAGGGCGTTCGGCAGGCCCCGCTGCACCGCCCCGAGGTCCGGCGTGTCCAGCCGTTCCAAGGCCGCCCCTCCGTGGAACCTCAGGGCCGGCAGGGTCAGCAGGACCACGGCGCAACAGGGGATGACCCCGGCCTGGGGACAGAACAGATCGAAGAACTTCTCACCCCCCAGGTCGGAGCCGAAGCCGGCCTCCTGGATGACCAGGTCGACGCCCTGGAGGGCCGCCTCGGCGGCCAGGATCGAACTGGTGCCGTGGGCCAGGTTGGCGAAGGGCCCCGTGTGCACCAGCGCCGGGCTGCCCGCCAGGGTGCGCACCAGGTTCGGCGCCAGGGCCTCCCTCAGCAGGGCGACCATCGCCCCGTCCACCTGCAGGTCCCGGGCCACCACGGGGCGGCGCCGGGCGGTTCGGCCCACGACCACCCGGGCCAGGCGCTCCCGCAGGTCGGCGGGGGTCCGGGCCATGGCCAGGATGGCCATGATCTCGCTGGCCGCCGTGATGTCAAAGCGTTCCTCGCGGGGGACGCCTCCGGTCGGGCCTCCCAGACCGACGACCAGGTGGCGCAGCGCCCGGTCGTTGAGGTCCAGGACCCGGGACCAGGTCAGTCGCCGGATGTCCAGCCCCAGGGCGTTGCCGAAGTGCAGGTGGTTGTCCAGGGCGGCGGCCAGCAGGTTGTGGGCCACCGTGACGGCGTGGAAGTCCCCCGTGAAGTGGAGGTTGACCGCCTCGGAAGCAGCCAGCCTCGCCTGTCCACCGCCGGTTCCTCCTCCCTTGATGCCGAAGACCGGACCCATCGAGGGCTCGCGCAGGCAGACGGCCGCCGTGCTCCCGCCCTGGCGCAGGGCATCCGTCAGGGCGATGGCCACGGTGGTCTTGCCCACGCCCCGAGGGCAGGGGGACATAGCGGTCAGCAGGACCATGCAGCCCCTCCGGGGTCGGTCCAGGGCCTCCAGGGCGATCTTGGCCCGGCCCGGTCCCCATGGGATCCACTGGTCCGGTTCCAGGCCCAGGGCCGCCGCCGTCCGGCTGAGTTCGTGCACGACGGGTGCTTCGTCCGTCGGCGCGTTGCCTCCTCGTGGCCCAGGGAAGGCAGCGAGTCCATACCGGGGGCGGAAGGGTCAGCGACGGGCCCCCAGTCGGGCGGCGATGGCCGAAGCCACCTTCTCGGGGCTCAGCCCGGCATCGTCCAGCAGTCGGTCGATCGGGCCGTGCCTGGCGAACTCGTCGGGAACGGCCAGGTTCAGGACGTCGGCGCGCAGGCCCTGAGCGCTCAGCGTCTCCAGGACGGCGGCGCCGAACCCTCCGCGCACGGTGTTCTCCTCGACGGTCACCAGCAACCGGTGGTTGGCGGCGGCGCGGACGACGACCTCCTCGTCGAGGGGCTTGACCCAGCGGGCGTTCACCACGGTGCTGGAGATCCCCCGGTCCTGGAGGAGATCCGCGGCCAGCAGGGCCGTCCCCACCATGCGACCGACGGCCAGGATCGCGAGGTCCGTGCCCTCCCGCAGGGTGACCGAGCGACCGGCGACCCAGCGATCCTGCTCGGTGGTTTCGCCGGGGATCGGCACTCCCTGGCCGACGCCGCGCGGGTAGCGGACCGCCACGGGCCCATCCAGGAGGAGTGCGGTGTTCAGCGCGTGGACCAACTCGGCTTCGTCGGCCGGAGCCATGATGCGCAGGCCGGGTATGGCGCGCAGGTAGGTCAGGTCGAAGACCCCGTGATGGGTGGGACCGTCGTCGCCGACGAAGCCGGCCCGGTCGATGGCGAAGACCACGTGCGCCTTCTGGAGCGAGACGTCACCCACCAGCATGTCGAAAGCGCGCTGCAGGAAGGTCGAGTAGATGGCCACCACGGGGATCCGCCCGCCCAGGGCGAGACCCGCGGCCAGTCCGACGGCATGCTGCTCGGCGATCCCGACGTCGAAGAAGCGGTCGGGGAATGCCCGGGCAAACCTGTCCAGCCCGGTTCCGCTGGGCATCGCCGCGGTGATGGCGACGATGCGCTCGTCGCGTCGGGCCGCAGCGACCACCGCTTCGGCAAAGACCTCCGTATAGGCGGGGGGCTTGGGCTCGGCCGGCGGCGGAGCGCAACCGAGCTCCTCGTCGAAGGGCCCCACGCCGTGGAAGGCCTCGGGTTGGTCGGCGGCATAGGCGTAGCCCAACCCCTTCTTGGTGACCGCATGGATGAGGACCGGGCCGTCATACCCCTGGGCGGCCCGGACCGCAGCCTCGACCTGCTCGATGTCGTGGCCGTCGATGGGGCCGACGTAGTTGATGCCCAGGTCCTCGAAGAACATCCCGGGGACCACCAGCATCTTGAGCGAGTCGCGCAGGGTCTTCCCCGCCTGCACCAGGCGGTGACCGAATCGTCCCCGGTCCAGGCGATCCTGGACCCGATCCCGCACATCCTGGTAGCGCCTGCCCAGGCGGATCTTGCCCAGATAGGTGGCCAGGGCCCCGACGTTGCGGGCGATGGACATCGCGTTGTCGTTCAGCAGGACCGTCATCCGGGTCTGGGTGTGGCCCAGGTGGTTGATCGCCTCGAAGGCCATCCCACCGGTCATGGAACCGTCGCCGATGACGGCTACGACCGCTTCGTCCCCGCCGCGCGCGTCGCGAGCCAGGGCATAGCCCAGGGCGATCGAGATGGAATCCGAAGCGTGTCCGGAGCCGAAGAGATCGTAGGGGGATTCGGAGCGGTTCGGGAACCCCGACAGGCCGCCGTAGCAGCGCAGCGTCGAGAAGCGATCGCGGCGTCCCGTCAACAGTTTGTGGACGTAGGACTGGTGGCCCACGTCGAAGGCCACGACATCGCGGGGCATGTCGAGCGCCCGCAGGAGTCCCAGGGTGAGTTCCACGATCCCGAGGTTCGGGGCGAGGTGTCCGCCGGTGCTGGCGACCGTGGTGATGAGCTCCCGCCGGATTTCCGAGGCCAGGTCGGTCAGTTCCTCGGTGCTCAACCCCTTGAGGTCACCCGGGCAGGTGATGCGATCAAGAACCCTGCTGGTCGGCTTCACGACGATCATCTCGGTCAGATCCTGTCCGATCCGCCGCCCATTTCGTGGGAGCCCGCGGCGTTGTGGCATCGCTCGATCAAGGTCTACCTCGCAAGTTGTAACGGTGGACGCGCGTCGGGAGTGCGGCCACCGGGACGGAGCCCGGCGACCGGGGTCTCGGGAACCGGGCGGTCTGTCTGGGGCGAAGGTGTCGCCGGCGAGGCTGGTTGGCGGGCGCCTCGGAGAGGGGCTACCCCCTTCGAGGAACCTGGGGAGCGAGCCCCTTCGCTTCCACCGCGATGTCTCGTCGAGGACCCACGCCCCCCTCCCCGGTCGCGTCGGGACGGTCAGGCCTCGCCAGGTTGTTCTCCGGGGTGGGGAAGGGGCACGCCCGGCTCATCCTACTGATTGACTCCAACTTGTACCACGAGCCCTTTCGGGTTGTCAACAGGTGCTTGCCTGCCTGGATCCGTCGCCCCCCCCGGCGCGCCCGCCGCTCCAGCCCTGGTATCCTGGGATCTCACTCCTCCAAGGCCTGGTACCCCGCCACCAC
Organism: uncultured Burkholderiales bacterium; assembly: GCA_964595195.1. GTDB lineage: Bacteria > Vulcanimicrobiota > Xenobia > Xenobiales > Xenobiaceae > CAZQPM01. The sequence goes on from CAZQPM010000094.1 coordinate 7,433, forward strand.
TTCCAGGAGGCCCTGGGTCACCACGCCCTGGCGCAGGCGGTGCTCTGCCCGGGTCAACTCCTGTCCGCGCTCCTCCAGGTTCCGTTCGGCCGCCTGCATGGCGGCGAAGCGCGCTGCGTTCTCGCTGGCCAGGGCCTCGGCCCAGGCCCGGTAGAGCGTCAGGAACAGGTGCTGGCGCAACAGGGTCGACACCATCTCCTGGGGGGGCTGGGGACACCAGGGGACGGTGGGCCCGGGCCAGGGACGCCGGGCCACCCCTTGCAGCCAGGCGGTGTCCACCGGCAGCAGTTGCATGCGCACCGGGTGCGGCGAACCCGTCGAATCCAGCCGCTGGTGGAATACCACCAGCCTCTCCAGGAGCCCGGCCCGGCGCCACTCCTCCAGGCGGAGCAGCAGGTCCTGCACCGCCGGGGCCAGGGCGCTCAGGGTCGAGATTCCCGGACGCTCGGCGTCGGTCGCGACCCCCGTCTCGACCAGGGCTGCGGCCAGGCGCGCACCGACCGCCAGCACGGGCACCGGCACCGGCACCGAGGAGCGCACGAAGGCCGCCAGGTTCTCGTGGTAGGGGCCGCACATCCCATGGTCGGAGCCCAGGACCACCCCGGCGACCAGGCCGTCGTCATGCGCGGATTCCGGGGGCAGGGCCTGTCCCGCCAGGACGATGCTCAGGCCCTGTTCCAGGACCTCCACGGATTCCGCCAGCCCCCCGGCAGCTCGTTCGAAGTGGTGCATCGAGGCCGCCGACAGGAGCTTGAGGCTGCGGACCAGCGAGCCCAGTTCCCGGACCCCGCGGATCCGGCGCTTCAACCCGGCGTCGGAGGGCACGGCTCCTCCAGTCCCGCCAGGGCCCGGCCGGCCATGGCGCGCAGTTCGTCCAGGTCGGCCGGCGTCAGGGGCCGGCTCGCGACCAGGCGGTCCAGGTCCGGAAACACGCGAACCTGGGCCCGTTCGATGGCCTCTTCGGCGGCCGCCACCTGCTCACAGGGCAACCCGTCCAGAAGGCCCCCCGTGGCTGCCAGCAGCGTGGCCACCTGGCTGGCCACCCGGCGAGGTCGGGATCGATGCTGCTTGAGCACCTCGCGGACCCGCTGACCACGAACCAGTGCGGCCCGGGTGGCCGGATCCAGGCGCGTGCTGAAGCGCGAGAAGGCCTCCAGTTCGGCGTAACGGGCGCAGGACAGGCGCAGGTCGGCGGCCACGGCCCGATAGCCGGGGCACTGGGCGTCTCCACCCACCCGGGAGACCGACAGGCCCACGTCCACGGCCGGCAGGAAGCCCTTGGCGAACAGATCCGCGGAAAGCACGATCTGGCCGTCGGTGATGGAGATCAGGTTCGTGGGGATGTAGTCGGCCAGGTTGCCGGCTTCCGTCTGGGCGATCGGCAGGGCCGTCAACGAGCCGCCCCCCAGGGCCGGGGAGAGCCGGGTCGAGCGCTCCAGAAGGCGGGAGTGCAGGAAGAAGATGTCGCCCGGGTAGGCTTCGCGTCCCGGCGGGCGGCGCAGCAGCAGGGAGAGCTCCCGGTAGGCCCGGGCGTGGCGGGTCAGGTCGTCGTAGACGATCAGCGCATCCCGGCCCCGGTCCCGGAACCACTCGGCCATCGCGGTGGCCGCGAACGGGGCCAGGTACTGCAGGCCCGGAGGGCTGTCCGCCCCGGCCACCACGACGAGGGTCCGCTCCAGGGCGCCGGTCCGCCGCAACTCCGCGATGACGGTGGCCACCTCCGAGGCCGACTGCCCCACGGCGCACCACACGGAAAGGACCTCGTCCTGATGGCACACCGCGTCCAGGGCCAGCGAGGTCTTGCCGGTCTGGCGGTCACCGAGGATCAGCTCCCGCTGCCCGCGCCCCACGGGGACCAGGGCGTCCACGACCTTGATCCCGGTCTGCAGGGGTCGACGGACCGGGGCGCGCTCGGCCAGGCCCGGGGAGTCCCGCTCCACGGGGACCCGGACCTCGGCCGGCAGCGGACCGCGCCCGTCCAGGGGGCGACCCATGGGGTCCACCACCCGACCCAGCAGCGAATGCCCGGCCGGGACGTCCAGGATGCGCCCGGTCCGCCGGACCTCGGCCCCCGCCCCCAGGTCACATGTCTCGTCCAGGAGGATGGCTCCGATCCGCTCGGGCTCCAACTGGAAGGCCAGGGCCAGGCCCTCCCGGGGAAGGACCAGGACCTCCTCGGCGCAGGCGCCGGGCAGGCCTTCCAGGGTGACGACGCCCTGGCCGACCGCCAGGACCCGCCCGATCTCGCGCCGGGACAGCGGGTCCGAGGCCCCTCGGGCGGCCTTCTCCAGGGCTTCCAGGACGCTCTCCAGGAAGGCGCCAGAACCGGCGTGAGGGTCAGGGAGGGGCGGCACGGCCAGCCTCCTCCAGCAGGTGGACCACCCGCTCCTGGAGACTCCCGAGGTAGGAGTCCAGTGTCCACTCCAGTTCCCACCCGCCCGCGTCCACCCGCACACCCGGCGGGTCCTCCGGGACCACCATGAACTCCAGCGCGGCTGGGGCCAGGGTCTGCTCCAGCGCCGTCCGGGCCCGGGGGGCCAGGGCCCGCGAGGTGAGGACCCGGAGGGAACCCGAGGTCGGCAACTGCCGCTCCTCGGCCAGGCGCCGGGCCAGGTTCAGGGCCATGCGCTCCTCCAGGTCCTGGTCGGCCAGGTCGCGCAGGGCCTGGCGGCAGACCGCGCCGACCAGCGCGGCCAGCCGCGGGCGCAGGGCGTCCAGGACGGCCGCCCGGTCCCGGCGCTCTTCCTGCAGCCACGCCTCCTTCCGCTCCGCCACCTCGCGGCGGGCCTGGTCCAGGAGGGCGCGCAGGTGCTCGTCGGCCTGGACCTGCGCCTGGGCCAGCAGCTCACCGCGGGTGCGGTCCACCTGCTCGCCGCGGAGGCGGGCCTCCTCCTGCAGTTGCCGGGCCGCGGTCAGTTGCTCGTCGGCCTGCTGCCGGCGTTGGGCGAAACGCTGTTCGCGTTCGTCCATGATCCGCCTCAGGGGTCCGAAGAGGAAACGGCGCAGCAGCAGCACCAGGACCAGGAAGTTCACCGCCTGGGCCACCAGGGTGAAGGTGTCCACGGCCCTAGTCCCCCGGGCCTCGGGTGAAGAAGCTCCAGAACGGATTGGCGAAGACCAGGATCATGGCCACCACCAGGCAGTAGATGGCGATGGACTCGATCATGGCCAGCCCCACGAAGAGGGTCCGGGTCAGGGGGCCCGCCTCGTCGGGTTGTTGGGCGATGGAGCGCAGGGCTTCGGCGACGGCCCGGCCTTCGGCCAGGGACGGCGCGATCGAGCCCACGGCCATGGTCAGGCCGGCGGCGGCGATCGAGGCGATGGCCACCAGGGTCAGGTTGTCGGGGCTCACGTCGGTCTCCCTTCGTGCGTGCGGATGGCCGAGGCCACGTAGACCGTGGCCAGGACGGCGAAGATGTAGGCCTGGACCTGGCCGATCAGCAGCTCGAAGAGCTGCATGACCAGGGGCAGGAAGAGGGGGGCCAGGGCCACCACGAGGCCTCCGATCATGGTCCCGCTGGCCATGTTGCCGAAGAGGCGGACGGCCAGCGAGAGGGTCCGGGTCAGCTCGCCCAGGACGTGGAAGGGGAACATCAGGGGGTTGGGACGGAAGTACTCGCGCAGGTAGCAGAGCAGCCCCTGTCGGGCTACGCCGAAGACGGGCACCGCCACCAGGACCAGCGCGGCCAGGGCCGCCGTGGTCGACAGTGACCCCGTGGGAGGGTGGAAACCCGGGATCAGGGTCAGCAGCGACGAGGTCGAGATGAAGAGGAAGAGCGTCCCCAGGAAGGGCAGGTAGGGGTCCGGGTCACAGTCCAGGATCTCGCGGACCTGCTGGCGCAGCGTTCCGACCACGGCCTCCAGGCCCGACTGCAGGCGGGTGGGGGAGTCCACCGACAGGCGGCGGGTGCCCAGCCAGGACAGGGTGACCAGCAGGGCCATCACGACCCAGGTGGACAGGATCGTGCCGTTCAGGTGGGCCGGCCGCCAGGCCCACAGGCGCACGC
>CAZQPM010000094.1:11449-12374 GCA_964595195.1 uncultured Burkholderiales bacterium
TCGTTCTGCAGTTCCATCAGGAACCTCCCCGGCGGGGTAGGGCCAGGAGCAGGACCCCGGCGCGGACCACCAGGAAGCCGGCCGCACCCAGGGCCACGGCGCCCGGGCCGCCGCCGGACAGGACGCCGAAGCCCGCCCCCGTGGCCGCCAGGCGGACCAGCCGCGACAGGCCGTAATGGTGGGCGTGTTGGCGCCGCAGCGTCCACCACAAGCCGCCGAAGTGGAGCGTCGCCAGGGCACCGCCCCAGAGGAACTCACCCATCCCTGCCCTCCTCCTCGCGGTCGGGAAGGTCGCGGCGCTCGCGCCACAGCCAACTGGCCGCGTTCCAGCATCCCAGGACCACCCCGGCCAGCAGCAGGGCCAGGGTCCACGAACGCTCCGAAGTCTGCCGGGCATCCAGCCAGTGCCCCAGCAGGGCTCCGGCCAGCATCGGCACGGCCACCGACCAACCCACCGTCCCCATGACCCCCAGGTCGCGCCAGAATCGGTCGGGGCGTTGGCGGGCCAGGACCCGGCGCCGCACCTGGCGGCCGATCTGGTGGCGGAAGGGGCGGCTGCGGCGCTCGCTCATCGCAGGTCCACCGCGCGCCGCAGCATTCCCGCCTGCAGCAGGGCCAGTGCCGAACGGGCCCGGCGCTCGCGGTCGTCCAGGTTCAGGAAGCGGTCCTCCACGGCCCGCCTCAGGGCCTCCAGGGGAGCGCCCACCACGGCCTCCCGCACCGTCAGGACGACCCGAGGGCCCTGTTTGACCAGCAGGCCCTCGTCGACGGCCAGGACCTCGTCATCCACCGTGACCAGTCCGGGCAGCAGGGCGGCCACGAGGTCCACGTGGCGGGGCAGGAGGGTGAATGAGCCGTGGGCGCCCCGGGCCGACAGGCGGCCGGCTTCCCGCTCCAGGACGACCTCCAGGGGTGTCACGATCCG
>CAZQPM010000094.1:12384-12642 GCA_964595195.1 uncultured Burkholderiales bacterium
CACGTCCGACCCGCCTCCTCCAGGGCCCCGACCATGGTCAGGGCCTCCTCGGGGACGTCGTCGACCTGGCCCTCGAGGATGGCCTGGCATCCGTCGAGGGTCTGCTCCCGGGAGACCTTGCGCCCGGCCCGGCCCGTGAAGGCCCCGGTGCAGAAGAAAGGCTGGGTCAGGAACCTCTCCAGGCGCCGGGCCCGGCGAACCGTGGTCCGATCCTCGCGGGACAACTCCTCCAGGCCCAGCACGGCGATCAGGTCCTTG
>CAZQPM010000095.1:0-12619 GCA_964595195.1 uncultured Burkholderiales bacterium
TGGAGTCCCTGGTCGAGACCTTCCTGTACGGTCTGGTTCCGCGAACCTGACCCGACCGGGCCGGGATCCCTGCGCTCCGGCAGGTTCCGGGAGGTAACCCGGCCTCCCTTCCGGGTCATCGCGGCTCGCCAGCGTGTCCTGCCTGGCAATCTGCCCCCGCCGCCAGGAGACCGGGCCCCGACCTGGGAAGTCTTCTGCTCGGGTTGATCCTGGTCTCCGGGGGGTGACCGGTGCGCAGCCGAGTCTTCGTCGCTCTCTTGATCGGCGGGCTGGCCTGGTTGGCAGGCGAGCCCCCGGTCGGGCGTTGGTTGGGTCTGGAACGGGGCGAAAAGCTGGCCTACGACCTGCGGATGGTCGCTGGCGGGCGTCAGCACCCGACGCCGTCGATCGCGCTGGTGGCCATCGACCGCGACTCGTTGGAGGCCATCCCCGAGCCGCTCTCCCTGTGGTCCCGTCACCACGCGGCCCTGATCCGGGGACTGCGGCGCGCGGGAGCCACCGTGGTGGCCTTCGACCTTCTTCCCACGGCCTCGTATGACGACCTGGTCCTGGACCGGGCCGGCGACGAGGTGGACCTGGCCCCCGAGCAGTTGCCCGCCGACGACGCCTCGCTGGCCTGGGAGGCGCGTCGCGGGCCGGTCCTGTTCATCGAATTCGCCGACGGTGAGGGCCGCCTGCAACGCCCCTTCCCCTTGCTGACGCTGGCCCTGGGCCCCCGCGGTCTGGCCTCGGCCAACCTCAGCCTTGATGCGGACTCGGTCGTCCGCCGGCAGGTCCTGGCCCTGGCCACCCGGGAGGGCCCGCGGCCCGGCCTGGCCCTGGCGCTGGCCCTGTTCCATCGCGGCCTGGCCTGGCCGTCGATCCGGGACGACCGGGCCTCGGGAGTGCTGCACCTGGATGGGCGGCCGGTCCGCACGCTGGAGGGCGAGCCTGCGCCGACGGTGTTGGTGGACTTCCGAGGGCCGCCCGGGACCTTCCCCACCGTTCCCTACCATCTGGCCCTGGCCTGGGCTCGCTCGGGGGCTCCCGAGTTGGAGCGCTTCCGGGGGCGCGCCGTGTTGGTCGGCGTCACGGATCCCGGCCAGCGCGACTTCTTCCCGGTCGCCACCTCGACTCGGATGAGTCCTCTGATGTCAGGAGGAGAGGTGCACGCGAATGTCTTCGAGACGCTGCTGGCCGGAGCCCCCCTCCAGCCTCTGTCGTCCGCTCGGGCCCGCCTGGCCCGGGGTCTGCTGGTCCTGGCGGTGGCGCTCCTGGCCCTGTGGGCGTCGCCCGTGGTCAGTCTGGTCGGCGCCCTGGCGCTGGGAGCGGGTTACTCCGGCGCCGCCTGGATGGCCTTCCAGCGTCTGGACCTGTGGGTCCCCGTGGCGGCACCTCTGGCCAGCAGCCTGCTGACCCTGGGGGGAGTCGACCTGTATCGTTTCCTGTCGGAGTTCCGCGAGCGGCGTCGCCTGGGCAGGGTCCTGGCCCGCTACGTGTCGGCCCCGGTGGCGCGGGAGATCCTGGCCGACCCCCGGCACCTGGGTCTGGGCGGCACGCGTCGCCGTCTGTCCATCCTGATGTCGGACATCGACGACTTCACCGCGATCTCCGAGACCCGCAGCCCCGAGGAGATCATGTCCACGCTGAACGACTACTTCACCCTGATGGAAGGGATCATCGACTCCGAGCGGGGCACCCTCAAGCAGTTTGTGGGCGACGAGATCATGGTCCTGTTCGGAGCCCCCGTTCCCCGCCAGGACCACGCGCCTGCAGCCGCCCGCACCGCCTGGAGGATGCACTGCGCCCTGCAGGAGTGGGCGGACCGCCGCCGGCAGGCCGGCCAGGTCGCCTTCACCGCCAAGATCGGGCTGCACACCGGCGACGTCGTGGTCGGCAACGTGGGCAGCCCCAACCGCACCGAGTACGCCGCCGTCGGGGACGTGGTCAACACCACGGCCCGGATCGAGGGTCTGAACAAGAAGCTGGGCACCGCCATCCTGATGAGCCGGGAGTTCCTGCAGGCTGCCGAGGGCACGGTGATCTGCCGGCCCGCGGGGACCCTGCCGGTCAAGGGGCGCCGCGCCGAGGTGGAGGTGTTCGAGATGCTGAGTCTGGAGGAACCCCGTCCATGAGCAGATTCCCTTACATGCTGGCGCTGCTGGTCGCGCTTTCCCTGGCCTGGGCCCTGCCCGGGCAGGCGGCACCGCGCCCCGTGGCCGCCGTGGTCCTGGAGGTCCAGGGCCCGGTCACGGTCTTCCTGCACAAGGCTGCGCGCACCAGCCGTCCGGCCCGCTTCGGGCAGCGCCTGCGGGTCGAGGCCCTGGTCGAGGTCCCCCCGGGGGCCCGGGTCTCCCTGGGGCTGTACCAGGGGGCTCGGGAGATCCGCCTGGCCGGCCCGGTCCGGGTCGAGGTGGCCGCGGGTCAGGTGCTTCGGGTGGGGGGTAGCGGTTCCCTGGCCGAGGTGTCCCAGGGAAGCCTGGGCCTGCCGGCTGCCGTACCGGAGCCCGTCCCCGTCCCCGGAGGGGCCGTTCTGCGCCGTCAGGGCCCCTCGGTTACGGCGGGGATGATGCTGGCGCAGGTTCTCTGGTCGGACCGTCCGGCGCTGCGCTGGCAGGCGGTTCCCGGGGCCACCTACCGGGTCCGCTTCTCGACCCTGGAGGGGGCCGAACTGGCCACCTTCGAGACGTCGGTGCCGGCCGTCGAGGCGGCGGCCCTGGTGGCGCGCCTGGGGGGCCCCCTGGAGGCTGGCCGGGACTACCTGTGGGAGGTCAGCGCCCTGGTGGAGGACCGCGTCCGGGCCCGCTCGCTCCGGACCCTGCGGGTGCTGCCCCCGGAGGACTGCGAGGCGGTGGCCCGGGCCTTCCGCCTGGACGGTGCCGGCGCTCGGGTGGCCCGCCTGGGCCTGGCCGAGCGTCTGGAGGCCTGGGGGCTGTGGGAGGAGGCCCTCTCCAGCTACGAGGCCCTGCTGGCCGAGGAACCCGGAAACCCGGCCCTGGAGGAGCGGGTTCGCGAGGCACGCCTGCAGACGGGAAGGGTCGTCGAGCCTCTTCCGGAGGTGGAGCGATGAGGCGCCTGGCCTTCATCCCGTGGTTGTTCTTGCTGCTGGCCCTCCTGGCTCCGCCGGGGCGGGCCGCTGAGGGGACCTCCTTCCAGGACTGCCTGGATCGGGCCGTCCAGGTCTGGACTCAGGAGGTCCTGGATGGGCGCGGTTCAGCGGGCGCCCTGGACGAGTGTCGGGCCGGGCGTTTCGACGAGGCGGTGCAGCAGGCCCGCCACGACCGGGACTTCCTCGGGGCCGCCCTGCTGGAGGCCACCCGTCTCATGGAGCAGGAGAGCGGCATGGGTCCCGGCCTGGTCGGGGTGGCGGAGACCCTGGACTCCAGGGTCGAGCCGCTGCTGCTCGCCTGGCTGCGCTACTACGCAGGGCTGGATCTGGCCTCCTCGGGCGCGGTCCAGGAATCCTGCGTGCAGTTCGGTCGCGCGGTGGAGCTCTTCCGCGACGGGGGGGACCCGCAGGACCTGGGCCAGGCCCTCAAGCAACTGGGCGGCTCGCTCCTGCTGGCGGGGCAGGCCTCCAGGGCCGAGCAGGCCTATGCCGAGGCCGCCCGGTTGGCCGAATCCCAGGGGCGGTCCATCGAGCAGGCCCTGCTGGTGGGGATGCGGGCGCGGGCCCTGGCCGACCTGGGCCGTCTGACCGAGGCGGCTCAGTTGTACCGGAGCAGCCTGCCCGTCCTGGAAGAGGCCGGCGAGGATGTGCGCGCCTACGCGGGGCATTCGGACCTGGGCACGGTGCTGATGCGCCAGGGGCGCTACGCCGACGCCCAGCGCGAGATGGACGCCGCCGAGCGCTACTTCGACGAGGCCGGCCCCCCCGAGATGGCCTTGAATTGTCGTCTGAACCGGGCCGGCCTGGACCTGGAGCGCGGGCGCTACGCCGAGGCGGCATCCACCCTTCGGGCCTGCCTGGCCGGGCCGCTGGAGCCCGAGCAGTCCTCGGTGGCCCGCTCCAACCTGGCCCGGGTCCTGGTCCAGCAGGGGCACTACGCCGAAGCCGAGAGCATGCTGGTCCGACTGGCGGACGACAACCAGGCCCGGGGGGCCCGGACCGCCGCCCTGGGAGCCCGCAGTGCCCTGGGGGCCCTGTACCGCCAGCAGAAGAGGCTGGTCGAGGCCGAGGAGGCCTGGGCGCGCTGTCTTGAGGGGTGGAAGGAGCTGGGAAGTCCCCTGGGAGAGGCCGGCGAGCTGACCAACCTGGGGAACCTGCGGCTCAACCAGGGCCGTCCGGGGGAGGCCGAAGACCTCTTCCGCCAGGCCCTGGCCGTCTATGAGGGCCTGGGAGCCCAGGCCTCGGTGGCTTCGACCCGGCAGAACCTGTCGGGAGCCCTGATGGCCCGCGGGCGCTACCAGGCCGCCCTGGAGGCCCTGGCCCGGGCCCGGGAGGACTTCCAGCGACTGGACCAGCGCTCGGGCCTGGCTGCCACCCTGTTCAAGACGGCCCTGCTGAAGCTGTGGCTGGGTGAGCGGCGCGAAGCTGTGCGCCTGTTGGATGGGGCCGAGGAGATCTACCGGGAGGGCGGGATGGAGCGAGCCCTGCTGGACATGGAGAGGGTGCGGGCCTGGCTGGAGGCCGACCAGGACCCGGAGGCCGCCCATGCCCGGCTGTACCGGGTGGTCCGGCGTCTGGAGCTCCTGGGCATCCCCCTGGAGGCGGCCAGCGTGCGGGCGGAACTGTCCGGCCTGGCCCTGGCCCGGGGAGACTCCCGCGAGGCCGGCTCCCTGGCCCGCCAGGCCCTGGCCGCCTGGAAGGACCAGGATCTGCCCCTGGACCGCCTGGGGGCCACCATGAACCTGGCCTGGGCCCAGGCCTCGGAGGGGCAACTGGATCGGGCCGGGGCCCAGCTCCGGGCGGTCTGGGAGGAATCCCAGCGCCGGGGCCTGCTGGTGAGCCAGGCCCTGGCGGCCGGGACCCTGGCCCGGGTGGAACTGCTGGCCGGCCGCCTGAAGTCGGCCGAGCAGGCGGCACAGGGGGCCGAGGCGGCCGGGTCGACGCTGCAGAGGGAGACCTTCGAGGCGGGTGGAGAGCGGGCCGCCACGGCCTCCACCTACCCCTTCCATAGCACCGCTGCGCGCATCCAACTGGCCCTGGGCCGGCCGGACCGGGCCCTGGAGGCCCTGGAACGGGGTCGGGGGAGGCTTCTGGACGTGGCCCGGCTGAGGACCCTGCAGGCGGCCACCACCCCCGAGGCCCGCAGCCTGGTCCGGCAACTCCAGGCCGCCCAGGTGGCGGTCCTGAGGGCCCGTCACCGTCTGTCCCAGGCCCCTGCGGACCGCGCCGCGCAGGAGGAGCTGGATCGGACCACGGCCGAGAGGGATCGCCTGGAAGTGGACCTGACCCGCCTGACCCGGACCTGGGAGCAACTGCGCGACCCCAGCGCCCCCGAGGTGCGCCGGGCCCTGCCGGAGGGCACCGTACTCCTGGAGTATGCCTTCCTGGACGATGGGTTGCACGTCTTCGTGGCCACCCGGGAGGAGGTCTGGGACCATCTGCTGCTGCCGTCCCCGGCCCCAACCCGTCCGGCCGAGGACTTCCTGGACTCCCGGTTGGAGGCGCGCACCGCGCAGTGCTGCCGACAGGTCGGGGTGGACCGTCTGGTGGCCCAGATCCTGCAGGGCAGCCCCCAGGTCGCCGACCTGGAGGCGCGCCGCCTCTGGGATCTGCTGATGGCCCCGCTGGAACCCCGCCTGCGGGGCGCGGAGGCCTTGCTGGTGGTGCCGGACCGGGACCTGCACTTCCTGCCCTTCGAGGCCCTGAAGGATCCCCAGGGTCGCCGTCTGCTGGAGCGCTACTCGGTCACCTACCTCAATACCGCTCGGGAACTGTTCGTGCCGGCCGCCTCGGGCCGAGGGGAGGCCCTGGTCGTCGGGGGGCCGGTCTACTCCTTGCCGGGTCGGCCCGCCGAGGGCGGCGTCGAACTGCGCCGTCTGGGCGGGCCCTGGTCCGAACTGGCGGGGGCCCGCCAGGAGGCCGAGGAGGTGGCTGGATTGGAGGGGGTCCCGGCCCGGCTGGGTCTGTCGGCCACCGAGGCCTACCTGAAGGGCCGGGCTCCCGGTTCTTCGGCCCTGCACCTGGCCACCCACGGCTTCGTGGGGGCCCCCGTCCAGGCGCCCGGAGTCTCCCGGCTGCTGGCGCGTCGACCCCAGGACGTCCTGGGAGACTGCGGGTTGGTCCTGGCCGGGGCCAACACCGGCGGGGACGGACAGGAGGACGGCATCCTGACGGCCTTCGAGGTGCTGGGCATGGACCTGGGTGAGACCGCCCTGGTGGTCCTGTCGGCCTGCGACACCGGGCGCGGTGAGGTGAACGCCCACGAGGGGGTCTTCGGGCTGAAGCGCTCGTTCCTGGCCGCCGGAGCCCGGCAGGTGGTCTACAGCATGTGGCCCGTCAGCGACCAGGGGACTCGGGCCCTGATGGCCCGCTTCTACCATCACCTGGGCCGGGGGGTTCCCACCTCCCGGGCGCTGCGGGCGGCGCGCCTGGAACTGCTGCGGGGCGACCCGGTCCTCCTGGAGGAGGGCCTGGCCGAGGAACCCGAACAGTTCCAGGACCCCTTCTACTGGGCCCCCTTTGCGCTGGTCGGTCGCCCGGACCGCTGACGGGGGGCGGCCCGGCCCCTATCCTTCGGGGGCCGAGGCCGCCTCCTCGGCCCTGGGCCGCGAGCGATAACCCAAGAGCCAGCCCACGGGGGCCACCACTCCGGTCAGCAGTCTCTGCAGCGGTCGGGCCAGGCGCGTCAGCCGGATTTCGGGGTCGTACTCGGCCAGCAGGACCGCGACCTGGGGAAGGTTGGGCGGGGCCGAGTGCAGTGGACCCTGGGCGTCGGTCAGCTCCGAGAGCGTCTCGTAGAACTCGGCAGTCCGCAAGGGGGGCCAGGTCTCCCAGCGGACCCGGGCCTCCTGCTCGCCGGAGTTCCAGATCTGGTGGCGTTGGTTGGGCCCGATCTCCAGGATCTGGGTGGCCTCCAGGGTGAAGCGCCGGCCTTCCAGGTTCACCTCCAGGGCCCCCTCCAGGACCTCGAAGCGCTCGGTCTGGGTCGGGTGGAAGTGCTCGGGCGGCAGGGGGTCGCCCGGAGGATAGAGGGCGACCATGTCCAGGACCTCGGCGTCACAGCGCCGGATCGTGAGCGTCATGGATCCGATCTTGAGAACCTGGCCGGCATGCGCCATCAGAGAGACTCCAGGAGGGGTTGGCCTCCCCTTCGGCTCGACCCGGGCGCAGCCCTCCATACCGATCAGACCGGGCGGCGATCAGACCGGGCGGCGATCGGACCGGCCGGCGGTGCGACAGGACGGCCCTGGCGCGGCGCGAAGAAGGTCCGCCTGCGAGGAATCAGGACTCGGGTCGGGAGTCGTCCAGACCCGGTCGGAAGCCTTCTGGTGCCGATTCGGCGGAGGATCGGGTCCATCACGTCCTGGCGGGGGTGCCAGGTCGAGGAAAGCGGAGGACGGTGACGTGCTGACACAGACACGCGAGATCCTGGAGAGGGTGGCCGAAATCGCTGCCCAGGCGGGCCTGGAAGGGCACCTGGAAGAGGACGTCGAGCGCTACTTCCTGGGCGTCAGCCTGGACGGCGAACGCAAGCAGGGGGTCCTGGTGCGCGACAGCACGAGCCTCCCCGAACAGCGGATCATCACCGTCTTCTCCCCCTGCCTGGTCCTCAGCAAGGAGGCCTTCCGCGGGCTCTCCGGGGAGCAGGCCGTGGAGCTGTTGCGGGCCAACGAGAGCCTGCACTTCGCCCGGTATGGGATCTTCGAAGGTCCGGAGGAGGTCATGGTGGTGGCCAGCGTGGACCACCTGCTGCAGACCCTGGACCCACCCGAACTCCACGCCAGCGTCTTCGCGGTGGCCCTGGCGGCCGACCACTACGAGCGCAGGTTCGGCAAGGACGACTACTGAGCCCCCGGGCCTGAAGCCCCAGGGCGGGTCGACCCGGTCGCTTCCGGGCGTCGCAGCGGGAAGTACAGGTCGAAGCGGGTGCCCTGGGGCCCGGAGTGGACCTGGATGGAACCCTGATGGTCCCGGACGATGTTCCAGACCACGGCCAGTTCCAGACCGGTCTGCCCCCGGGCCAGGATTTCCCGGATGAAGAAGGGCTCGAAGAGTCGGCCGAGGTGCTCGGGAGGGATCTGGGGCCCCTGGTCCTGGACGCTCAGGACGGCATAATGCCCCGGCTTGATGTCCTCGAAGCCGGGCAAGGCCGACTGGATCCGGCTCCGGGCGGTCCGGATGCGCACCCGGCCCGGAACCAGGGTGGCGAAACCGACCAGGTTCGTCAGCGCACGGCAGATCTGGCTCGGGTTTCCCCGGATGCCCAGCGGCTCGGGACCCAGATATCGTTCGACGCGGTCCCGCTGTGGGGGACCTCCCGGGCCGCTGGGATCCGTGCTCTCCAGGCAGTCGCAGACGACCCGATTGAGGTCGCAGTCCTGGCGGGGGGCGCTGACCCCCCGGGCGATCGTCATCAGGTCGTCCACGATCGCTCGGGCCCGCATGCCGGTCTGCAGGATCGTGTCCAGGGGGGCGCGCAGGGGGTCGTCGGCCTTCATGTCCTCCAGGTAGAGGTCGGGATAGGTGACCAGGCCGGTCAGGATGTTGTTCAGGTCGTGGGCGACCCCGCCGGCCAGCAGGCCCAGCGCCTCCATCTTCTGGGCCCGCTGCTGTTGCTCGTGCAGGCGCTGGCGGTCCTTCTCAGCGCGGCGCTTCTCGGTCACGTCGCGCAGGACCAGGAGCAGACGGCGGGGATCCAGGCGGGTGCCCCAGACCTCCAGGTCGCGATCCTCGCCCCAGGCGGCGTGGGCCCGGGTCTGCAGGCTGAACTCCGGGTCGGGGGCCCGCAGCAGTTGCTGTAGCCGCTGCAGGCCAGCCTCTCGCCCCTGGGGGTCGGGGTCGGCCATCCGCAGCCAGGCCTGATCCTCGGGAAGGTCCGCAAGCTCGTAGCCCAGGGTCTCGCGGCAGGCGCGGTTCACGTAGAGGGGCCGCAGGTCGGGGAGCGCCAGGATGACCACCGCCTGGGGGATGGCCTCGGCCATCAGGCGGAACAGTTCTTCGGCCCGGAAGCGCTCCCGGACCTCCTGGCGCAGCCTCTCGTGGGTGGCGGCCAGTTCGGCGGTCCGCTGTTCCACCAGGAGCTCCAGGCTCTCGCGCAGCTCCCTCTGGGCCGCCTGCAGGCGGGTCCGCTGCTCGACCTCACCGCGCAGGCGCTGGAGGGCCACGGCCATGTCGGCGCTGGTGGCCTCGGGCGTCTGCAGCAGTCGCTCCAGCTCGTCCTCCACGGTGCGGTTCGAGGGCTCGACCAGGAAGGCGTCGTGGGCGTCTCCCCGGGCCAGGAAGGCCGTCTGCTCGGCCCAGCAGGGGCAGCCGAAAAGCTCGCTGCACAGGGCCGAGAGTCTGCCCGCCAGGATGCAGCTTCCCCAGCAGGTGCCCAGGGAGCGCTGCAGGCGCCCCTCCCAGGAGTTCCCCACCAGGACTCGGGCCCTCCGGCTTTCCAGGTCGAGCTCCTCCAGCTCGCACCGGCCCCAGCCACAGGCCACGTAGAGGTCCGAGTAGCGCTGGAAGGTCTGGTGGAAATCCCGGGCTGCGCCCAGGAGCGGGGTGAGGGTGGCCGTGCCCTGCTGTCCCCCGGCGCGCAGGCACAGGGCAAAACGCTGCGGCCCCACGGTGGCTCGGACACCCAGCAGCAGGCCCGCCAGGGTGGTCTCCAACCACATCAGGACCAGTCTCATGCCGGGGATCCCGACCAGGCCCCTGGCGGGGTCAAAGCTCAGGGGGATCCCCTGGATGGCCACACCCGTGCCCGCCGGCGGCTCGAACAAGGAAAGCTCGGTCTCCAGCCGGGCCACGCGGTCGCGCAGCTCGGCCAGGATCCCTGCGGAGTTCGCCTGTGGGGGTTCGCGGTCCAGCAGGCTCGCCTCCCTCCTGGTCCCATCTCCTGAATGGAGATTCTTCCGTTCACCCCCGACGCCTCCTGCGCCCGGCGGATGGAGGATTCAGGGGGGGGGAGGGGAACCGGTCCCCCGGTCGGGGAGTCCACGAGCCCTGCCAGGACAGGGCTGGAGCAGGTCTTCGGATGAGCCTTCGGAAGGTCGTCGGTATCCTGGGCGCAGGGATCATCGGAACCGGCGTGGCCCAATGCGCCGCTGTTGCCGATTATCGGGTGGTCCTGGTGGACCTGGATCAGGACCACCTGGCCCGGGCCCGCCGGGCCCTGGTTGAAGCCGTGCGCCTGCAGCAGGTCCTGGGAGGCGCGAGGGTGCGCCTGGACGAGCTGCTGTCGCGGATCACCTTCGCCTGCGACCCCGGGGCCCTGGCCGAGGCGGCCCTGGTGGTGGAGGCCATCCCCGAGAAGTGGGCGCTCAAGCAAGCCGCCTGGCAGGAACTCTCCAGGATCTGCTCCGAGCAGGCCCTGCTGGCCTCGACGACCTCGGCAATCCCCATCACCCGCCTGGCCTCCGTCACCCGGGCTCCCGAGCGGGTGCTGGGACTGCACTTCATGAATCCGGTTCCCCTCAAGCCGATGGTGGAGATGATCCGGGCCTACCACACCAGTGTCCCGACGCTGGAGACGGCCCGGGCCTTCCTGACCGACCTGGGCAAGACCGCCGTGCTGGTGGCCGACTCGCCCGGCTTCGTCAGCAACCGGGTGCTGATGTTGACCCTCAACGAAGCCATCTTCCTGGCGCACGAGCGCGTGGCCGCACCCGAAGAGGTGGACCGCCTGTTCAAGGGGTGCTTCGGGCACCGGATGGGGCCTCTGGAGACGGCGGACCTGATCGGCCTGGACACGGTTCTGCAGTCCCTGGAAGTGCTGCGGCAGGACCTGGGCGAGGACAAGTTCCGCCCCTGCCCCCTGCTGCGGCAGATGGTCGAGGCGGGGCTTCTGGGGCGCAAGAGCGGTCGGGGCTTCTACAACTACCCGGGCGGGAGGTCGGTATGACGGCATCGGACCCCGGCGCCCGGGTGCGCACCTTCCTGGGCAGCCTGTGCAATCTGGAGGGCTTGGGGGACGAGGACGACCTCTTCGCCGGTGGGTTCGTGAACTCGCTGTACCTGGCCCAGTTGCTGGCCTTCGTCCAGGGTGAGTTCGACCTGGAACTGGCTGAGGACGACTACGACATGGCCAACTTCCGATCGCTGCGGGCGGTGGCCGACTTCGTGGCCCGCAAGCGCGGCGAGACCTGACATGGGCCCCTGCCTGTGGACAGCCCAGCAGGACCAGGCCCGTGCGGCGTTCCGCGCCTTCGCCCAGCAGCATCTGCGCCCGCACGCCGACCGCTTCGACCGGGAGGAGGCGTTGGACCCCGGGATCCCGGTCCTGCTGGCGGAGAAGGGTTATCTGGGCAGCCTGGTCCCCGCCGAGTATGGCGGTTCGCCGATGGACCCGGTCACCTTCGGCTTCCTGAACCAGGAGGTCGGGGCCGCCTGCTCGTCGGTGCGCAGCCTGCTGACCGTCCACGGGATGGTCTGTCAGGCCCTGGCGGCCTGGGGAACCCCGGGCCAGAAGGAGCGCTGGTTGCCCGACCTGGCCAGCGGGCGGGCCCTGGGAGCCTTCGCCCTGACCGAGCCCGAGGTCGGCAGCGACGCCCGCCAGGTGCAGACCACGGCCCGTCCCGACGGCCCGGGCTGGGTCCTCGAGGGGCACAAGAAGTGGATCACCTTCGGGCAGGTAGCGGACCTTCTGCTGGTCCTGGCCCGCCACGGCGAGCAGACCCTGGCCCTGCTGGTGGAGGGCGACCGGGAAGGCGTCGAGTGCACTCCCCTGCGTGGCATGCTGGGCACTCGGGCCAGTGGCCTGGCCGAGATCCGCTTCCAGGGGTGTCGCCTGCCCTCCGGGCACCTGCTGGCGCGTCCCGGCTTCGGCTTCCCGGTGGTCTCGTCGGCCCTGGACCTGGGGCGCTTCAGCGTGGCCTGGGGGTGCGTGGGTCTGGGTCAGGCATGCCTGGAGGCCAGCCTGGCCTACACCTCCTCGCGGCAGCAGTTCGGCAGGCCCCTGGCGGGCCACCAACTGGTGCAGGGCATGGTGGCGGACATGCTGGTCGGAGTCCGGGCCTCCCGCTTGCTGTGCCTGCAGGCGGCCGCGTCCCGGGCGGCGGGCCACCCGGGCAGCGTGCTGGACACCCTGGTGGCCAAGTACCACGCCTCGACCACGGCCATGCAGGCCGCCCGGGACGCGGTGCAACTGCACGGGGCCAACGGTTGCAGTGCGGATTACCCGGTCTCGCGCTATCTGCGCGACGCCAAGACGATGGAGATCATCGAGGGGACCAGCCAGGTCCTGCAGGGGCTGATCGCCGGCCAGGCCCGCCAGGACGTCCCGCCCTCGGGAGGGGCGGGGTAGCCCGATGAGCGACCGGAAGGTCAAGTGCCTGGTCTGGGACCTCGACGACACGGTCTGGGAGGGCGTCCTGCTGGAGGGCGACCGAGTGCGTCTGCGGGCTGGGGTGCGCGAGACGATCCAGACCCTGGATCACCGTGGCATCCTGCACTCGGTGGCCAGTCGCAACGATCCCGACCATGCCCGCCGGCAGTTGCAGCAGTTCGGCCTGTGGGATTGGTTCCTGGTGCCGGTGATTGGCTGGGGCC
>CAZQPM010000096.1:0-6259 GCA_964595195.1 uncultured Burkholderiales bacterium
CAGGGAGGTCGACTTGCCATGGCCCGTCGCACCCGTAACCAGGAGCAACCCGTGCGGCCTGTAGACCATCTCCTCGATGACCTGGGGCAGGTGCAACTCCTGCCGGGTGGGGATGGAACTGGGGATGGCGCGCAGGGTGGCCCCCACGACACCGCGCTGGCGGAACACGTTGACCCGGAAGCGCCCGAAGCCGCGAACACCGTGGGAACAGTCCAGCTCCCAGGTCTTCTCGAACTTCTCCTTCTGCTTGTCGTTGAGGATGCTGTAGATCAGGCGCTTGGTGTCATCTGGCCCCAACCGGGGATACTCGGTGCGCGTCAACCTGCCGCTGATCCGCAGGATCGGCGACAGGCCCACCGTGAGATGAAGATCCGAGGCGCCGAGCTCGACCGTGCTCTTGAGCAGGTCGTCCATGGTGAACCGAAGCGGTTGAGGCAGAGCCATCGTGTAACCTCCAGACAACATCAAACCCACAACCCGAGTCGCCGCGCTGAGTCCGGCAACCGGGTTGATGGGTCGGGACTATTCTCGGTCCGCCGACCGGTGGAGAAGCAAGTTACCACTCGCCGGAGCTTTCGACGTAGACCACCCGCAGACATTCCTCCATCGAGGTGACGCCGGCCAGCACCTTGTTCAGGCCGTCATCCTGCATGGTTCGCATGCCCTCCTCCATCGCCGCCTGCTTGATCTCCGCGGTGGAACTGCGGTGCAGGACCAGGCCACGAACCCGGTCGGACATGGGCATCAACTCGTGGATGCCGGTCCGGCCCCGGTAGCCCGTCATCTTGCAGTGGTCACAACCGCGACCGCGATAGAAGTTGAGCTCAGAGTCCGAGTACATGGCCAGACCGAAGCGCTTGACCGCGTCCGGCGTCGGCGAATAGGCCTCCTTGCAGTTCGGACAGATGGTTCGGGCCAGGCGCTGACCCAGGACCCCGATGACCGAGGAGGCCACCAGGAAGGGCTCAACCCCCATCTCGACCAGTCGGGACACGGCGCCCGAGGCGTCGTTGGTGTGCAGGGTAGACAGCACGAGGTGGCCGGTCAGGGCCGCTTCGACCGCGATGCGGGCCGTCTCCTGGTCACGGATCTCACCGACCATGATGATGTCGGGGTCCTGGCGCAGGAAGGATCGCAGGGCCGAAGCGAACGTCAGGTTGGCCTTGGTATTGACCTGGACCTGATTGACCCCGGGCAACTGGTACTCGACGGGGTCCTCGATCGTCAGGATGTTCGTGGTGCCCGTGTTCAGCTTGTTCAGGCAGCTATAGAGGGTGGTCGACTTACCGGAACCGGTCGGACCGGTCACCAGGATCATCCCATAGGGCCTCTCGACCACCTCCTCGAAGAGGCGCTGGTTGATCTCGGAGAAGCCCAGTTTGTTCAGGCCCAGCATGACCGAGCCCTTGTCCAGGATACGCATGACGACCTTCTCGCCGTGAATGGTCGGCACGGTCGAGACGCGCAGGTCGAACTCGCGACCGTCGTGACGCAGGTGGATCTTGCCGTCCTGGGGGATCCGGCGTTCGGCGATGTCCATGCTGGCCATGATCTTGATACGGCTGACCATGGGCGCCTGGATATGCTTGGGCGGACTCATCACATCGTGGAGCACACCGTCCACCCGGTAGCGAACGCGCACCGCGCGAGCCTCGGGTTCGATGTGGATGTCCGAAGCCTTGTCGTTGATGGCCTGCGAGATGATCAGGTTGACCACCCGGACGATGGGTGCCTCGTCCACCAGTTCCTTGAGCTTGTCCAGGGCGATCTCTTCCTCGACCTCGTCCTCGACCTCCATCGACCCGAACTCGGTCGCCGAGATCTCCTTGACCTGATCCTCCACGGCGACCATGTCGGTCACCCCGAAGAGGCGCGCGATCGCTTTGAGGATCTCCTCCTCGGTGGCGATGACCGGTTCGATGTCAAACCCGGTGATCAGCCGGATGTCGTCGATGGCCAGGACGTTCAGGGGATCGACCATGGCCAGGGTCAGGCGGTTGTCCTTCTGGGCCACCGGGATCACCTTGTAACGCTGGGCCAGGTGCTCGGGGATGGACTTGGCCAGGTCGATATCCAGATCGATCCGGTCCAGGTCGACGAAGGCAACCCCCATCTGCTTGCCCATGGACTCGACGATGTCCTTGTCGGACACGAAGCCCATCGAGACCAGGGTCTTCTGCAGGGGATCGCCCCGCCGCTCGGAGTCGGCCCTGGCCTTCTCCAGTTGCCGCTCGGTGATGAATCCCTCACTGACCAGCAGACCGCCAAGATCTTCGTTGGACCTGGTAATCATCGAAAACTCTCCGTCCTGGACTGCCCGGTGTTACAGACCGTTAACAAGTATAACACAGCCAATTCGACCTGCGTCAACGCAAACCCCGAGACGCTGGCCCTGGTCCCCGCCAGCCCCCCTGGTCGCCCGACTCCAGAAACTGGAAACGTGGCTTTCCACCACACTCCGGGACATTCCTTCAGCCGGCGGCCGGGCGACACCCCGAACCCGGGGAGATCCCGACAGATCGCCGCGTGGACTCACTCCATGTCCGTGCCCACCACCGGGAAGGGTGACGAGAGCCTCTCGCCGGGGTGCTCCAGGATCGAATGGATCTTGGAGCACAGAAGGTCGATGGCGACCACGTTGGACCCGCCCTCCGGCACGATGACGTCGGCGTATCGCTTCGTCGGCTCGATGAACTGCATGTGCATCGGCCGCACCACCGCCAGGTACTGGTCGATCACGGCATCCACCGAGCGACCCCGCTCGATCAGGTCGCGCCGCAGACGGCGGACGAAGCGCACATCCGCGTCGGTCTGCACGTAGATCTTGATGTCCATGCGGTCACGCAGGCGCGCATCCTCCAGCACCAGGATCCCTTCCACGACCAGGATCTGGCTGGGCAGCAGGCGGCGGGTCTCGCTGGCCCGGGTGTGCGTGATGAAGGAGTAGACGGGCTGCTCGACCGACTCGTTGCGCATCAAGGCATCCAGGTGGTCGATCAGGAGGTCGTTGTCGAAGGCCAGGGGGTGGTCGTAGTTCGTCTTCAGGCGCTCCTCATAGTCGATGTGCGACTGATCGCGATAGTACGAGTCCTGGGGGATCAACTGCACGACGTTGGCAGGGAAGCTCTCGCGCAGTTTGCGGGCCACGGTGGTCTTGCCCGACCCGGTCCCGCCGGCCACCCCGATGATCAGCTTGCCGGCCCGGCTGGGAATGGCGGTGTTGTACAACGGGGTTTCACGAACCACCTGGTCAACGCTGGTGACGGTCGATGGCTTGTTGGTGCTCGGTGTAGTCTCTGGAGAAAACGTGGCTTCCGTCCCCTTTCACATCATTGCGGACATAGAAGAGGTACTCCGTCCGCTCAGGTCTGGCGGCAGCCTCCAGGGCCGCCTGGCCCGGGCTGCAGATCGGTCCCGGGGGCAGCCCGGGATGGCGGTAGGTGTTATAGGGGGAGTCGATCTCCAGGTCCGCATAGGTCAGGACCTGCCGCTGGCGGCCCAGGGCGTACTGCACCGTCGCGTCGCACTGCAGGAGCATGCCCTTGTCCAGGCGATTGAGGTAGACGCCGGCGATGATCGGGCGCTCGGAACGGACCTGGGCCTCCCGCTCCACCAGCGAGGCCAGGATCACGGTCTGGGCCAGGGGTAGAGGCGACCTGGGTGACCAGGACTGGTCCACGACCTGCGTGAATCGGGCGGTCATGACCCGGACCACCTCTTCGGCCGGACACTCCCACGGCAGCGTGTAGGTATCGGGGAACAGGTAGCCCTCCAGGTTCGGCGGGAACCGAGGCCCGAAGTCCCGGCCCCGGGTCCGGGCAATGCGCAGGAACTCCTCAGGGTCACAGACCTGGCTCTTCTTGAGGATGGCAGCCATCTCGGCCAGGACCAGGCCTTCGGGGAAGGTCACCCGACGCTGCAGGGTATCCCCCCTGACCAGGTGGGCCAGGATGCGCACGGGCGTATCGGAGGCCGCCAGCTTGTAGTGCCCGGCCCGGATGGACGCCCCCCGGTCCCCGAAACGCAGCAGGGCCCGAAAGGCCAGGGCCGACCGGATCAGGCCCTTGTCCTCCAGGTCCTGGGCGATCCGTCCCGCGGTGGCCCCCTCGGGGACCTCGAAGAGGACGGCCTGCCGGGTGCCCTGGGGATCCGCTGGCGTCAGGGACGTGTGCAGGAAGTAGAAGGCCAGGCCGGCGCAGACCAGGAAGGCCACGCAGCCGACACGGAACAGCCGCAGCAGGAACTTCACGGCGGCAGGATTCTGGGTCCGGGGCGCCCACCCCTCCCGGCCGTCACCAGGGTTCCTCCGGCCTGGGGCGACAGCGATCCAGGAAGCCCTGCAGGATCAAGACCGCCGCCACGCGGTCGACAGCCTCCCGGCGCTCACGCCCCCGGGCGCCAGCCTCGATCATCGAGCGCTGGGCCTGGACCGTGGTCAGGCGCTCGTCCTCCAGGTGTACGGGGACCCCCAGGTCCCGGGCCAGGCGTTCGGCGAAGTCCCGTGCCGCCAGGGCCTCGGGGCCGAGGCTCCCGTCGGTGCGGCGCGGCAGGCCCACCACGACCTGCTCGACCCCGAGCTGGCGGACCCTGCTGCGCAGTTGCCCCACCAGCGCGTCGCGATCCCTGCCATCCAGGGTCTCCAGCGCCGACGCCAGGAGCCCGGTCGGGTCGGAAAGGGCCAGGCCCACGCGGCGCTTGCCCAGGTCGACGCCCAGGATCCTCACGAGGCCCCCCCGAGGCTGCGCAGGACCTCACGCGAGCGCAGGAGTCGCGGCCAGTGATGCTGCAGATGCTCCTCCAGGATGGTCTCGACCTCCCGCGCCGGTCCCGGTGCCAGGCGCAGCCGCCGGGCGGACTCCATGCGGCAGACCCGCAGATGACGCAGGGCCGACCGAGCCGCCGGGGAAAGGGCCCGGGCCGAAACCTCCTGAGTGCGCAGACAGGAACGACACACGGCCCCACCGCAGCCGGCCGAGAAGCCGTCCGGCCCCTCGCAACCGCAGAGCGCACAGGCTTCCAACTGGGGGGCATACCCCAAAAGGTCCGCCAGATGCAGCTCGGCCCAGCGGCAGAGCATGGGGGAGCCCTCCGCCTCCAGGCCATCCAGGGCCTGGACCAACAGGGCGTACAGGTCCGGGCAGGGCTCGCTGAAAGGCAGGGCCCCACCCACCAGGTCGACCAGGTAGCTGCCCTGGACCAGGCGCTCCAGGTCCCGATGCAGACCGATCCGGGCCCGATGCACGCTGGCCTGGGTCAGGTGGTCCAGCGAGCGCCCCCGGGCGAAGAGGGCGGACAACTCGGTGAAGGGCTCGATCTTGCCGACCAGCGGACTGCTGGTCCTGCGAGAACCCCGGGTGGCGGCATCGAAACGCCCCAGATCCGGGGAAAGCAGCGACAGGATCTCGTCGGCCTCCCCCAGGGGGCGCCTCTTGAGCACCAGGACCCGCGACTTGTAGAACCTGCTCACTGCGGTCCGGAGTGCGCCCGATCCCCGCGCGAACGCGAGGGATCAGTAGGTGCCGGCGCCAGCGGCTTCGCCCTTGACGATCTTGACCGAGGCGCTGGCCCCGATCCGGGTGGCCCCGGCCTCGATCATCTTCTGTGCGGTCTCGAAGTCCCGGATCCCGCCAGAAGCCTTGACGCCGATGTTGCGGCCCACGGTGCGCCGCATCAGGGCGACGTGGTGGGCCGTGGCCCCGCCGGGGCCGAAGCCCGTCGAGGTCTTCACGAAGTCCACCCCGGCCCGCCGCGCCAGGTGACAGGCCCGCACGACCTCCTCGTCGGAGAGCAGGGCCGTCTCCAGGATCGCCTTGACCAGGTGCCCGCCGGAAGACAGCACGACCTCGCGGATGTCGCTCTCGACCAGGTCGTCCTGACCGTTCTTCAGGGCGCCGATGTTGATCACCATGTCGATCTCGTCGGCACCGTTGGCCACGGCGTCGCGGGTTTCCATGACCTTGGTGATCGTGGTGGTGGCTCCCAGGGGGAAGCCGACCACGGTGCAGACCTTGACGGTGCTGCCGCGCAGGGCGTCCGAGGCCGTGCGCACCCAGGCGGGGTTCACGCAGACCGACGCGAAACTGTGGGTCCGAGCCTCCTCGCAGAGCTTGAGGACCTCTTCCCGGGTGGCCTCAGGCTTCAACAGGGTGTGGTCGATCATCAACCCGACCTCCCGCCCCGTGATGCGACTGCCCAGACCGTTCCCCAAGCGGTCGGCCCCGGCCTCGATCACGGCCTGGACCTTCTGGGGAATCAGGTT
>CAZQPM010000096.1:6269-12539 GCA_964595195.1 uncultured Burkholderiales bacterium
CAGTGGCCCAGACCGACGCACTCGCCCGTGATCTGGGCCGGGCAGCCCTGGCCACAACCTCCGTGGCACCCCGAGCTGCCCGCCGACGCAGGCCCCGCGGGAGCGGAGTAGGAGACCGCGGGAGCCGGCACGGGAGACGGCGCGGGCGCCGCGACCTGGGCCCCTCGCAACTCGTGCATGACCTCCTCGGTGATACGGGCCACCAGGGCTTCGATGTCCACCAGGTTCACCTCCAAGACTTGCCCTTCAGGGGCTTCAGGCCGCCGCCTGCAGGCCCGCGGGCTCTTCGATCCAAGCTGGTTCGGGGCGTGGCGACCCCGGAGACTACCGCGGGGTGGACCGACGCTGGCGGCTCCCCGCCTTCGGCGTCCGGGCCCCGCCATCCTGCGCCTCCTGGATGTCCAGGCGATCCACGATCCCCACCACCACCGCCTCGGCCGGGGTCCGAGGATCCGCCAGGACCTGCCGGGAGGAACTGCCCTCGTAGACCACCAGCACGGTGTCGCCGGGCCCGCTCCCGACCGTGTCCACGGCCAGGACCGTGTTCCCTTCCACCGTCTGGGTCAGGGGGTCCTCCGGGACGACCAGAACCAGGCGCACCGGGTCGAAGGAGGGATGCTGGGCGGTCGCCCAGAGGCTGCCGATCACCCGTCCCAGGATCATCGCACGTCCATCCCATCGACCAGACCCACGATGGCCGCGTCGATCGGCGCCAGCGGACGGGGCCAGGGGATGGTGGCCTCCCGGCCCTTGACCAGGTAGACCAGGTCCCCGTCCCGGCAGGCGACCGTGTCGACCGCGACGAGCAAACCTCCCTGAGGGGAACCGTCGTGGTTCACCGGTTGCACGACCCGCAGGACGGCACCCTCCAGGTCGGGGACCTTGCGCGTGGCCACCAGGTTGCCTCGGACGATCCCCAGGAACATCTAGGCCTTCCCCACCATGAACCGCCGTTCCACCTGCAGCATCTTCTCGACCCGCCGGGCGTGACGCTGTCCTCCGAAGGGGGTGGTCAGCCAGGTCCTGACGATGTCCTGGGCCAGACCGACGCCGGTGACCCGCCCGCCCAGGGTCAGGACGTTGGCGTCGTTGTGCTCGCGCGAGTTCTTCGCGGTGAACAGGTCGTAGCACGGGGCGGCCCGGACGCCGGGGACCTTGTTGGCGGTGATGGCCGACCCGATGCCGGCACCATCCACCATGATACCGACGGTCCGCTGGGGATCGGCGGCCACGGCGCTGGCCACCAGGAGGGCGATGTCCGGGTAGTCGACCGGATCCGTGCTGTGGGTGCCGTAGTCGACGACCTCGTGGCCCAGCTCCCGGACGAAGCCGACCAGGTCCTGCTTGAGGGCGAAGCCCCCGTGATCACTGCCGATGATGACTCGCAAGTTCCGTTCCTCCGTGGGGACGCCGCTCCAGACCCCGGCGGCCCGAGGGACCGCAGGAGCGACAGGACGGCGCAGAGCGAGGCCAGACTTCCGCCCTCGGGGGGGGTTCTCCTCTGTAGCGCACGACCCGGACGCAGTCCGAGGGGAGCCAGGCCCCGTCGTCGGGTCGTTGACGCCCCCGCTCCCGGTACAGCACCCGATCCAGGGCCTCCTCCAACCGGGTCCGCACGACCAGGGGATGGTAGGGCGTCGTGACCAGCCAGACCGTGCTGCGTCCGACCAGGACCTGGAGATTCTTCCGGTCCGGCAGGTCCAGGGGTGTCATCCGCGCGGGAGGGACCCCGTAGTAGAGGAGCGGGGCGGCCATCATCGAGGGCTGGACCAGGATCGCCGCGTCCGAGGGAGCCTCTCGCAGGACCTCGGCAGCCACGGCCCGCCAGTCCTGGTTGGCGGCGGCCGGATGGAAGACCAGCAGGGCCCAGGCCGTCAACTGGACCCCGAGGACGGCCCAGAGGATCCCTCGGGTCCAGCGCCCCGGCGGGTCCAGCGTCTGGCCCTGGACCAGGGCCAGGAAGGGCGCGCACCACACGAAGTATTTGAACTCGAAAATCCTCAGCGGGGTGAACTGGGAGACCGCCCAGGCGATGACGGGGGGAAGGGTCAACCACAGGAGGGGATCGCAGGCCCTGCGCGTCCTCAGGGCGGCCCCCACGAAGACCAGGGGAACCAGGCTCAGGGCCAGGTAGATCGGGGCGCCGGCGGGAAGCAGATCCGCCGTGGTCATCCGCCCGAAGAGTTCCGGCAGGGCCAGCCAGCCGGGCTCGCCTCGAAGCTCCAGGTCCTGGGCACCGAACTGGGCCTGCAACCAGGGCATCCAGGGAGCGAAGAGCGCCCCCACCCCCAGAGCCACCGCCCCCCAGGCCCAGGCCTGATCCCGCCGGTTCCGCAGCATCCACAGTCCGCTGAGCACGGGAGCGAAGAACCCGAAGTAGTGGACCCAAGGGGCCGCCGCTCCAGCGACGCAGGAGAGGACCAGCCAACCCCGACCTCCGCGCCGGGCGTAGCGCAGGAAGCAGGCCAGGTGCACCAGGACCAGGAGGCCCAGCAGGGGGTACATCCGCAGCTCGCGGCTGTACTGGACGTGCCAGGCCGAGGTGGCCAGCAGCAGGGCCGCCGCCATGGCCCCGCGATTCGGCCACGGGCGCCCGGGAGTGGTCTCGACCCCCAGCCACAGGGTCACGGGCACGGCCAGGATGCCGGCCAGCGCCGAACTGAGCCGCAACCAGGTCTCGGAACGGCCGATTCCGGCCCAGAGGTGGAGCGCCATGAACCAGCCGGGCGGGTGCACCTCCCCGAGGTCTCGCATCAGGGCCGGGATGCCCAGGACCCCGCGCCCCGCCAACCAGCCGGTGAAGGCGCTGACGCCCTCATCCACCGTCAGGCTGGGACCGCCCAGGTCGTACAGGCGGAAGGCCGCGGCCACCACGACCAGGGCCAGCGCCGCCTGGAAAGGCGAAAGGCGGCCTCCCTCCCGACGGGGGCCGCCTTCGCCCGTCAGCGACACGCTCAGACGATCCGGAAGCGATCGACCAGCACGCAGCGGCGCTGCCGGGTGAAGGTGCGGGCCGAGGTCACCCCGTCGCCGGTGGTGCCAGCGATGGTCAGCGTCGTATGTCCCTCGCCGCCGAAGCCCAACCCGGCAAAGGAGGGGCCGTTCTTCACGAAGATGTTCGTGTTCACCAGGCGAGCCATGCGCGAGAGGCTGTCGATGTTCCGAGAGTGCATGGTGGCCGTGTGGTAGCAGCGCCCCTCGACCTCCACGGCCAGGGCGATGGCCTCGTTGACGTCGCGAACGCGCACCAGGGGGAGGACGGGCATCAACTGCTCTTCGCGAACCAGGGGGTGGTCGGCCGGAGCCTCGGCCACCAGCAGGCGCGTCTCGCGGGGAAGGTCCAACCCGATCCTCTTGGCGATGTCGGCGGCATGCTGCCCGACCAGATCCTTGTTCAGCACGACCCCGGTCTTGCCGACCGCCGGTGGCTGGAAGATGACCTTGCTCAGTTCATCGAACTGGTGGGGCGTCAACAGGTGACACTTCTGGGCCAGGACGTGCTCGAGGAACTCGCGGTAGACCCGGTCGACGACCAGGACCTCCTTCTCGCACGTGCACATCACGTTGTTGTCGAAGGAGGCTCCGGCCACGGTGTCCCGGGCCGCCTGGGCCAGGTCGGCCGTCTCGTCCACCACCACGGGGGGATTCCCCGGCCCGGCGGCAATGCACTTCTTGCCCGAGCGCATGGCCTCGCGGACGACTCCGGGACCACCGGTCACCACCAGGCAGTCGATCCCAGGGTGCTTCATGAGGGCCAGGCTGGACTCCTGACTGGGCTCGGCCACACTGGTCAACAGGGTCTCGGGACCTCCCGCCCGGGCGATCGCCCCGTTCAGCAGGGTGATCATCCGGGTGCAGCACCCCTTGGCCCGCGGATGCGGATTGAAGACCACCCCGTTGCCCGCGCAGGCCATGCTGATCGAGTTGTTGATCACCGTGGCCACGGGGTTCGTGGTCGGCGTGATGGAGCCGATCACCCCGAAGGGGGCCAGTTCCATCAGGGTCAGCCCGTGGTCTCCCGTGTAGACGGTGGGTTCCAGATCCTCCAACCCCGGCGTCTTGTGGATCGCCACCAGGTTCTTCTGGTACTTGTCCTCGGGCCGGCCCATCCCCGTCTCGGCGTGGGCCAGATCGGCCATCACCCGGGCGTTCTCCAGGGCGACGTCGCGCATGGCCTGGATGCAGGCCGCCTTCTTCTCCAGGGGCAGGTCCATCCACCGCTGCTGGGCCTGACGCGCTGCCGCGACGGCCTCGTCCAGCGTGGCGAAGACTCCTCCCCGGGGGTCGGCCTGCGGGCCCTTCGCGGTGGGCGCCCCGGCGGCCAGGACGGGCCCGTTGCCGGAGTAGCGGCGCACGACCTCCTCGACGATCCGGGCAATCTGGGCTCGATCCACTTCCATGGTCTTCCTCCTGGAAGGGCGCTACTCGGCGTCCTTACGGTAGACGGTCCGGCCTTCCATGTCGATCGTGTCGACGATGGCCATGATGACCGCATCAACAGGGGTGTTCTGGGTCTGAGTGGTCTGGCGGGCCGAACTGCCGGCCACGACCAGCACGATCTCCCCCTGGCCGGCTCCGACCGAATCCACCGCCACCAAGGGCTTGCCTTCCCCATTGAGGGTCTGATACTCGACGGGCTGGACCAGGTGCAGCTTGGCCCCCTCCAGCTTGGAGTCCTTCTGGGTGCACACCACGGTGCCCAGGACGCGTGCCACGATCATCGGAAGCGCACCTCGATCCCACTGCGCGTTGCGGTCTCACGGGCCAGCGCGGTGACGATGCTGCCCGAAGCCACCTCCAGGACCTGCCGACCGGCCTGGAGGGCCGCCAGCACATCCTCGTTGGTCACCACGTCACGCCCGCCCGAGACGGAGTGGGCTGGACGGCAGACTCCACCCGAGAGTTCAGCGGCGATCCGGGCCGGAGGCTCCAGGCGCAGACCCATGCCCTGGACGGTGCGGACGTGCCCCTGCACCACCGCCAGCAGGCCCCCGGGGATCCGGGAGGAGTGACGGGTCAGGCGCTCGGCGTCGTCGCCCCCGGCCAGTACGGGAACACCCTGGATCAGGGCCGCCACCACGGCTGCGGTGGGAGGTGAGTCGACCAGCAGCAGCGCGGTGCGGGCCAGCAGGTCCAAGGGAGCGCAAGGCAGGACCACGGCCTCGACCGACCGGACGAGGTCGTCCCACACCTCGGGAGGGGAGACGACCTCGTCTGCCGTTCGGCCGAGCCCCTTGGCGATCCGGTCCGCGGGATAGGCGGGCCAGTCCACCGCCACCCAGTGCACCCCTGCGACCGTGCGCAGGGCGCTCCAGGCGGCGGCTTCCGCAGCGCTCCCCGGTGTCCCGCACAGCAGGATCCGACGGCCAGGGCCAGCCGGATCAGGCTGCGCGGAACGGGGTTCCTTCCCACCCGCTGCGGCGCGGACCAACTCCTCGACCACGCGCTCGGTGATCAGGGCGACCAGGGAGTTCTGGTCCATCGTTCAGGCGCCGACTACTTCGACGGAGCCTTCTCGCGAGGGGGAGCGATCGGCAGCACGTCGTCCAGGTCGCGGTGCGGCCGGGGAATCACGTGCACGGAGACCAACTCGCCTACCTTGCGAGCCGCGGCTGCGCCGGCATCGGTGGCCGCGCGGACCGCCGCCACGTCGCCGCGGACCAGGGCGGTCACGTACCCGGCGCCGATCTTCTCGTATCCGATCAACTTGACGTTGGCCGCCTTCACCATGGCATCCGAGGCCTCAACCATGGCGACGAGACCCTTGGTCTCGATCATTCCCAGTGCTTCGTAGGTGGTGATCAACTCTGTGCCTACCGCCTTTCAGGACTTTCCCGCGCGGGCCCGCAGGCCCCCGCCCGGCGCCCCTGCTCGGGACGCCACGACGGGGCTGCGTTCGACGGGGTATTTCGGGTTCCTCCACCCGGAAGAACGCTTCTGGAGGGCTATTCGTAGCCCAGGGCCCGGAGCCAGTCGGCCCGGTCGCGCCAGTCCTCCTTGACCTTGACCCACAGGTCGAGGAAGACCGACTTGCCCAACATCGGCTCGAGTTCGGCCCGGGCGGCCGTCCCGATCTTCTTCAGTCGCGCCCCCCCCTTGCCGACCAGGATGGCCTTCTGCCCCTCCCGCTCGACGTAGACCACGGCTCGGATGTACTGGGTTGCGGGATTCTGCCCGGGGCGGAACTCCTCCAACCGGACGGCCACCGAGTGGGGCACCTCCTCCCGGGCGGCCAGCAGGACCTTCTCGCCGAGGATCTCCTCGCCCAGG
>CAZQPM010000097.1:0-12533 GCA_964595195.1 uncultured Burkholderiales bacterium
TTCGCGTGCGGCTTGATGGCCGTGTTCGCGTGCGGCACGATGGCCGTGTTCGCGTGCGGCTTGATGGCCGTGTTCGCGTGCGGCTTGATGGCCGTGTTCGCGTGCGGCTTGATGGCCGTGTTCGCGTGCGGCTTGATGGCCGTGTTCGCGTGCGGCTTGATGGCCGTGTTCGCGTGCGGGGTGATGATCGTGTTCGCATGCGGGACCAGGGCCGCGTTGGAGTGCGGCTTGAACACGTTCGCGTGGGTGATCAGCACCGTATTCTTGTGCGAGTTCCACGGCGAGACGCGGCCCCGGCGGAAGCTGTGCGGACTGGGCGCGGCGATGTCGGCCAGCAGCAACTGGCGTTCCCAGCGGGCCGGGTCCTGGATGCCTGGCCCGGCGGGACCCGGTTGGGCTGCCACGGGAGAGCGCAGGCCGAAGGCCCCGGCCCCTCCCATCAAGGCGGCAATCCCGAACGAGACCAGGCCCGAGGCCACCAGGGCCCGGCCCGGCCGCACCAGGGACGGCTCCAGGTCGCGCACCAGGGCCTGCGGGGCCGGGCGGGCGGTGTTCCGCGCCCCAGCCAGCAGACGCACGCGCGGCGCTTGGGGAAGCGGATGACCCGGGGCCAGGAAGCCCGAGGGATCCTCCTGGGCCAGGTAGGGCCAGAGCGCCACGGCCGGGCGGCGGCGCGGCCGCCCGGAGGGCAGCAGGCGGACCTGGGGGGCCATCAGGGGCCCGAAGCCGGCCACCAAGAGACCCGAGCAGTCGACCCCCCGGGGTCGACTCTTCCGGGCCAGGTTGACCTGCAGCAGGATCCTCCCGGAAGCCACCGGGTACAGGGGTCCGGCCTGGGGCTCCAGGCCCCCTCTCCGCAGGGCGAGGACCGCAGCCGCGACCACCGCCCGACTCAGTCCCAACGAGACATCCACGCGCCCGATCCTCCTCGTCCCCAGATTGCCGAAAAACGTGATACTTCAGCTTCGACCGATCCCTGCCGGTCCCTTCACCACAGACCGTCGGGCGCGGGCTTCCGGGTCTGGTTGCGCAGCGGGCGCCCCAGGTCGGTGATTTCCGAAAGAGGAATGGCGACGCCGCTGATTCGGGGCAGGGAGGGATCCATGTCAAGATCCGCCCGCTGCGAGATCCAGGTCACCATCGACAATCGCTGCTCCTGCGAGCCGCTGTACCGCAGGCCGGTCAGGCGGACCTCCATCGTGAAGTAGGTGAAGTACTTGTCCGCTTCCAGGTTCGGGTTCACCGCCCATTTGAAGTAGGACCGGAACTGCCCCTGGGTGGGGGCATCGCCCAGGCGCGGGCCGACCAGGATGTTCTCGCCCACCAGGACGGTGCGGGTGCCGTCGAAGCGGGTCAGGCGGTTCTTGGTGGAGTCGAGGGTGTAGACGATGGTCTGCTCGGTGGCCCCGCCCGAGCTCTGGGCCACGTGCCGCTTGAAGGTCAGCGAGCTCTGCTGGTTCGAGCCCCACAGGTAGATCGGGGCGTGGTTGTTGGTGGACTGCCGGAAGTCCGCCGAGATCAGGTCCAGGGCGCTGCGCAGGTCGGCGCGCAGGGACGAGATGGCCTGCCCGCGCTTGTAGGTCTCCATGCCCCCCAGCATCAGCCGGGTCAGGGTGAGGGTGAACAGCGAGAACAGGCCCACCGCCACCACCACCTCCAGCAGCGAGAAGCCCCGGCCGCCCGGTTTGCGCATGCTCATGACCTTCGCTCCATCCGCATCAGGAATCGGACCCGGGTGCCCCCGTAGGTGCCCGATCCGGGGGTGCCGGTGTAGGTGCCGACCTTATAGTTGAACTTCCCGCTGTTGCCGGGGTCGATCGCCTTGTCCGAGGTGTAGGCGCCGTCCATCAGGGGGCTGGTACGCCCGGTATAGTCGCCGTCCCGGATGATGAGATTGTGCAGCAGGTCGACCCGCCAGTAGAGCGTCGACTGGTTGGGCGCCACCCCCGGCGGGTGCAGGGCCACGACCTTGTTGCTCTCGGCCAGGTACCCGGCCGCGGTGCTGCCGGGGCCGCTGCCCCCGGTGGTCCAGCAGAAGATCAGGATGTTGTCCAGGCCGACCTCGTTGGCCCCCATGCCGTGCAGCGAAGTCGGATAGGTCCCCACGTTGATCCAGGCAATTTCGTGCCGCAGACGGGCCGTGTAGTCGGTGAAGCCCGAGTCGTCGGCGCCGTCTACCAGGGTGGGCCCGGCGTCATCGGTCTCGTAGAGGGAGAGGGCCCGGCGATTGAAGACCGTGAAGTTCTCGGGGAAGGGATAGTAGCCGTTGGCCGGGTCGATCCCCTTGATGTAGATGTAGTTCGAGCCCGGGGCGGGGTAGGCGTTGGGGAAGGTCCCGTTCCGGACCGGCTTGTCGCCACCGTTGGTGCCCGAGTTCTCGTGGGTATCGACCGGGTCCACCGCCAGCAGGGCATCCCCCAGGTTCTTGTTGGCGACGTAGGTGACCAGTTGGACCTGCACGGCCCCCTTCTGCAGCACCGTGTTGTTCGTCCACTGGGCATCCTGGGCCTCGGCCTGACTGCGCAGGGGCCCGCGCACGGTGACCGTGACCCGGTACAGGCTGGCGAATCCGCGCCAGACGTTGGCGCTGGCCACGCCCTCGTAGGTCTCTTCGCCGTAGACGTTCTTGGCCGTCCCCCGGCAGGGCATCTCCAGGTACTTGCGGGCGGGGTCCTGGACCGGCACGCAGTCCACGCGGTAGAAGAAGGACTTCTCGGGGGCCTGGGTGGCCGAGAAGGACACGAACTGGAAGTTCGTGTTCACGGCCTGGTAGGTGGTTCCGTCCGGATTCGGAGCGTCCAGTGCCCCCCAGTACTTCCAGTTGTCGGCCGGGCCCGGAGGACCCGAGCCGGCGGTGGGCACGCCCCCGAAGAGATGGTTGTTGCGCACGTCCTCCAGCTTGCGGGCGGCCAGCTCGAAGGCCGTGGTCTGGGCCGAACTCTTGGCCGAGGCCGCGAAGCCCATGGGGAAGATCTGGAAGATGGTGGACAGGCCCGCTGCCAGGACGGCGACCGCCACCAGGATCTCCAGCAGGGTCACGCCCGGCGACCGCCGGGTCCCATGGCTCAGCGGAAGAGTTCGTACCATTTGGACTCCTGAATCTCGGCAGACTCGGCGGTGGTCAGGGTGCCTGTGGCGGTGTCCAGACGGACCTCGGCGATCAGCGTGCGCTTCGAGCGCAGTTGCCAGTCGGCGCTGGCCAGGTCGATGGAGGTCAGGGTATTCCCGCCCCAGGACCAGCCGGCGGGCACCCGTCGGATGCGCCCGATCGAGGTGATCGTGATCACCCAGATGTCGGTGTCCGTGGTATCCTGGGTGATCGTCTGGTAGACCTCGAACGTGCCGCAACTCTGCAACGTGTTCAGCCAGTTCTCGGTGTCGTCGTAGGCCAGGTTGTTGATCAGCACGTGTTCCTGGGTGATCTCGTCGGTCCGGGGCTTGAACAGCCAGGCCACCGAGCCCCGGGCGTCGGGGGCTCCATCATCGTTGATGTCGTAAGCTCCGAACGGGTACACGGCCATGTTGTGCTTGTTCATCCACATGGCGTACTCGATGCCCGCCTCGGCCAGGTACAGGGTCAGCAGCGAGTCGCCCACGGTGCGGGCCGAGCGCACGTCCCGGGCGGTCAGGTGCACGAAGGCCGAGGCGATGATGAACAGGATCACCATCACCATCAGGGCCGAGACCAGGGCCACGCCCGTGGGACGCCCCCGAAACCGACTGCGGTCCATCAGCGGATCTCCACTTTGCCGTTCAGGTAGACGCGCACCGGGACATCGACCACCCCAGGTGCCGACACGGTCAGGGTGTAGACGGTGAAGCCGCCCAGGCCGGCGTCGCTCAGGGTCGTGTCGGAGGTGTCCACCCACCCCCTCTGGGCAAAGACCATCTTGCCCGTCGCCGGGGTCAGGGTCAGGCCCTCGCGCCCCAGGTTGACCTGCTTGTAGAGGCGCGGCGTCGTGGCGTTCATGGGGTCGGCCACGTACACCGAGTACTGGCCCGCCGAGTCGATCTGGAGCGAGCACTTCTGCTCCAGGTCGATCGAGCGCCCCTGGACATAACTCAGTTCGGCGCGCAGCTCCTGGGCGGCAGCGTAGGCCCGCATGCGGGCCCGGTACTTGGCCCAGGGCGGGGCCACGATGGCAGCCAGGATGGCCAGGATGGTCATGCTGACCCCCAGCTCCAGAAGGGTGAAACCGGTCCGTCGGCCGGGTCTGCTGCTGCCCCGGATCATCGTTCCTCCTGCCTGCGGCCCTGGCGACTGAGCCTTCCCGCGGGGACGCCCGAAAGAGCCCCGGCTTACAGTCTTTGTAAGATTAGCAGTCCCCAACCGTCTCTTCAAGGGTCGATCGTCCCCCTTTCCCACCCGAACCGGGGGTCCGCAAGGGAGACCCGGCCCGGCTGGCAGGCCGGACCGGCTGGCCAGCGCGCCCGCCTGACAGCCGTATGCGCCAACCGCCAGGATCAGGACTGCAGCGTGGAAAGCCCGCTGCGGACGTGCTAGAATCCTGGTATGATCGACGCCCGCCGAACCCTTCCAGCCAGGGGCTTCACGCTTCTGGAAATCGTCGTCGTGGTCGCCATCCTGGCGATCATGACCACCGTCACCGTGGGTCACTTCCGGGCCGTCCGCAGGGACACCGAGTTGCAGCAGTGCCAGGCCAACATCATCCTGCTTAACCAGGCGATGGAGAAGTTCAAGGCCAACAACCTGTTCTACCCCACCAGCCTGAGCGAACTGCTGAACACCGACGCCTACGGCATGCCTGCGCTGCCCCGGTGCCCCTCGGTGGTCTCGCCGACGACCCCGGCGGTGACCTACGACATGAAGATCCCTGCGGCAGGCCAGAGCGGCTACCAGTACATCCTCTACTGCACGGATGCCCGACACACGCCCAAGGGCGCGGCCGGCTTCCCCCAGTACGACAGCACGACGAATGAGTTCAAGCTGTGGTAGGCTGTCCGGTCTGCTGGTAGGAGGCGATCCAATGCTCGGCGGTCGCCTCCAGCCGATGGGGCAGGGCCGCCACTCGGGCATGCAGGCGGTACAGGCCGGCCAGGGTCAGGGGCTGGCGATCCTGACAGGCCAGGCGGATCCACTCGTCGTGGTCGAAGAGGATCGACTCGCCCAAGGCCAGGCCGGCGTGCTTCAGGCTGAAGGCCAGGTCGACCCAGGCGTCCAGATTCTCGGGTTCCTCATCCAATGAGCGCATGAAGGCCCGGGCCGCGGCGTTCCAGTCGCGGGCCAGGTACTCCAGGTAACCCAGCACTTCGAAGGCGCGGGGTCGGGGATGACGCCCGACCAGGTCCCGGGCCCAATCGCGCAGGGGCTCCAGGGCCCCGGGGTTGTCAAAGCACCAACCGCTCAACATCTGGAAGGTCACATCCAGGCGGGGCTGCCCCTCCTCCAGGCGATTGGGCCGACGCCCGGGCAGCGACCAGCCCGTCCGTTCCCGGAACTCCTCGGCCAACCGGCCCTCGTCCATGGCCTCCGCAGTCTCCGTGGTCTCGGTGCCCTCTGTGGTTCCCACGATACCCGTGGCCTCCGTGGTCTCGGTGCCCTCTGTGGTGTTCACCGTCTCCGTGATCTCCGTCAGTCCTGGTCGAACTGCACCAGGAAGGGATGCTCGGGGGCGAAGCCTTCGGAACGGGCCACGATCCGGTCCACCTCCTGGCCCTGATGGAAGATCCGCACCGTCCCACCCTCCAACTCCAGGGCATCCCCCCGCTGCAGACGCTCGTGATAGGGCTGACCCTCGGGGTCCCAATCCGGGTAGTGGCAGGCGCGGTATTCCAGGCGATTTCCGTGCAACTCGCCCTCGAAGACGTAGTGCTTGCGCTCGTAGAAGACCAGGGCCGGCAGGCGCAGGTGACGGTCCACCTGGCGGACCAGTTCGGGCTCGCGAGCCTCCACCTCCTGACGCAGGCGGCCCGCCAGTTGGCGGGTGGCGGGGCAGTCCCAACGGCAGGGCATGTGGTAGATGTAGGAATAGGTCCGGTCCTTGGTCAGGGGGTTGCACAGCCAGTGGCGGGGCCTGCCGGCCGACTCAGCGTTGATCTCGGCCAGGAAGCTGAACCGGTACCAGTCGTTGCGCTCCCGGAAGAAGCGGATGCAGCAATCGGGGTAGCCGAGGTAGCGCCCGTAGGCCAGCACGTCGGCAAAGGGGGGCCAGATCACCCGGTCCTTGATGATCACGGGGTACCACATCCCGTGCCGCAGCAGGGCGGGGTTCCGGCTGATGAACACGTGCATGCGCCCTTCGCGTGGCAGCAGGCCGGTCAGGGGGGTCTGGGGTGGCAGGCCCAGCGCGATGGTTGAAGTCAGGCTGTCACCACCCATGGCTCGGCTCTGGGCCACCCTTCGGGACAACAGCAGCTTCATGGCGTCGACCCGGACGTGCAGCCCGTAGCGCCGGCACAGGTTACGGAACTCCTCCAGGCGCTGGGCTGGCACCCAGTCGTCCATCAGGGGCTTGATCCCCAGGACCAACGACATGAACATCAGCAACTGCGAGCTGGCCCCGTGGAACTCGACGTAGTCGCGGCAGAAGACCTGGGGAACGTAGGTCTGGAACAGTCCCGGTTCAGCGGGCATCAGGTCGGACGAGGGACCATGGCCCGTAGCGCATCAGGTCGACGGTACCCCCCAGGGGATCGATGCGGTAGGGCACGGCCATCTCCAGTTGCTTGTTCGCGTGGGCCGCGGGCAGGAAGAAGTCGCGCGTGGTAACTTTCAGCAGGCCCGTGCCGGTGCGCACCGGCACGGCCACCGAGTACCAGGGGCCCGTCTGGGGCTGCAGGCCGCGCTCGCCGAACTCCAGGTTCACGAAGCCCCAGGGCCGGGTCTTCAGGGAATACTGCATGTTCACGGTGAAGGCGTGGTTGCGTCCGGTCTTCAATGGCCCGACCCGGGGCAGGAAGGAGAGAACCTGCAGGGAGTCGCGCACGGGTGCCGCGGTCTCGGGTCGCACGAACAGGGTCCCGCGCAGGAAGTTGTGGCTGGTGGCCCAGCAGACCTCACGCCCGGAGGCGTCGTGGATGTTGACCACCACCACCACCTGGGCGTTCCTCTCGGTGACGGCCTTCAGCGAGACCGCTCCGGAGGTCAGGGTCACAGTCCCACTGCCCTTGGTGATGCCCCGCTCGACGGGGGGCACCAGGGCCTCGAAGCCGCCGGCCTTCCCCGAGGCCTTGGGCCGCCCGGGACGCAAGCGGAAGACCCCCAGGCGCAGCTTGCCTCGAGCCGAGGACTTCAGGGTGTAGCCCACCTCCAGCGAGTAGGGGAACATCGTGGGTGTCGGCAGGTCGGCCCCCGTCCGGGGCGTGATCTTGCGGATCCGCACGAAATCCTGATCGTTGTGGCTCTTCTCGTCAGCCAGAAGGGCACTGGCTGACAACCAGGCCGTCGCACCCATGACCAGGACCCACACCAGCAGGGTCCATCCAGTTGCGCGCT
This sequence comes from uncultured Burkholderiales bacterium, assembly GCA_964595195.1. Lineage (GTDB taxonomy): Bacteria > Vulcanimicrobiota > Xenobia > Xenobiales > Xenobiaceae > CAZQPM01. The sequence goes on from CAZQPM010000097.1 coordinate 7,457, forward strand.
TCACGGAGGCCTCCGAACCCGGATCTCTTTGCGGCAGCGGCCCGGGGGTGGCCGCGTCAGGGACGCAAGGCGTTCTTGCTGCGCCAAAGCGATTCCTCCCCATGTCGGGCCCCGCCACCCCCGTGGGGGCGGGAGGGGGAGGCGGGAAGGGTCCATGGTATCGGATCCGCATGGGTCCCGGTTCATATGCCGCCTTTCATACGATTCCGTGCAGGAGCCAGCGGCCGACAGCCGTGACCAGCACCCCTTGCCCCGGAAACGGTTTACAGAGCGCGAGGGCGCGTGGTATACTCCGTCCCGCGCCGAGGTAGCTCAGTTGGTAGAGCAGCTCACTCGTAATGAGCAGGTCGTCGGTTCGAGTCCGATCCTCGGCTCCACAAGGAACCCCCGATAACACGGGGGTTCCTTCGTTTAACTCGGGAGCGTGGATGGAGATTGGGAGGGTTTGGTGTGTGAAAAGTGTGCGAACCTCCCCTACCCCCCCGAGAATCCGGGCCCGGAGGCAGGAACCGAGGGGCTCGCCTCGCCATCATCGGAGGCTGGAACCCGGAGGTGAAGTCTTCCTGGACGCGGCAGGAAACCGTCCCGCACCGGGCAAGGTCGCAACAGCCCCAGCCCAGGGAGATGCACCGCCCATGAAACGCTACCTCGTCGCCTCGGCCCTTGTGCTTTCGGTCCTGGCCCCCGCAACCCGGGCCTGGGGTGACGCGCCACCGCTGCACGCCTCGGCCCCCAGCCTGCCCCTGGCCAACGGAACCGGGACGGCGATCTACGATGTGAAGGAGCACCGCATCACGGGCTTCTTCACGCACATGTACAAGAAGGGCACCGCCGACACCGTGACCGCAGACCTGGCTGACCGGGTGGACCTGGCGGTTGAAGGTTTCGGCGCCCCCCCGGACGAGGTCGGCTACCTGGAGGGCACCGGGATCCTGCGTGAGGCGCGCCGCCAGGGCGTGCTGGAGGTTGAGAGCTTCTACTTCATGCCGATGGGCGATGACCCCGGACGCCTCCTGGTGATGCTGGTCCGCCTGACCAACCGCGGGAATGAGGCGCACACCGCCGCGGTCCAGGCCGACCTGGACCTCCACGTCGGGGCAGGCCCGCGACCCGACCCACACGACCCGGGAGACGATGTCGACCACCAGTGGAAGGGTGACCGGGACGAGATCCTGCGCGCTGTTCCAGGGGGCTTCTTCGAGAGTTCGCCGGCCAGCCCGCACCGCCTGATATACAGGGGCTTGAACCTGCGGGCGGCGCTGGCTGCCGGCGAAGTCCGGGGCCAGGACGTACGGGCCCGTTTCCATGGCGAGTTGGAGGTCCCGCCGGGGCAGGCGGCCTGGGCCGGGGTCGCGATCGCCCACCAGGAGGGCGGTGAACGCGCCGATCTGCAGCGCGGCCTGCAGGGTTGCCTGGGCCGCTCCACGCCCGAACAGTTGCTGGAACGCGAGCAGGACTTCTGGCGGCGCTTCCACGCCGTCGAGCCCGATCTCTCCCACCTGACTTCCGACCAGAAGGCCGTCTATCGGCAGAGCACGGCCTTCCTGAAGATGGGACAGGTGCGCCAGCCCGGCACGCCTGCCGATGGCCAGATCCTGGCCAGCATCAAGGACAAGTGGGCCCGCTGCTGGATCCGGGACGCCAGCTACGCGATGGTCGGATTGGTGCGCTCGGGGCACCTGGAGGAGGCCCGCCGGGCCCTGGAGTTCGTCCTTTCGGCCCGTCGCGACCCGCGCTATCTGCCGATGATCAACCAGGACCTCCCCGAGGGCGGGAAGCTGGACCACTACCTGGTCTCGGTCTGCCGCTACTACGGGAACGGGCTCGAAGAGTCCGACTGGAACGACCACGGCCCGAACCTCGAGTACGACGGCTGGGGCCTGTTCCTGTGGGCGTTCTCGGAGTATTCCCGGGCCCTCCCCGTCCAGCAGCGCCGGGACTTCCTCGGCAGGCATCTGGCCCGCGTGCAGGACGGGGTGGTCACTCCCCTGCGGCGGCTGGTCGACGCCCGGACGGGGCTGGTCCGGCCCGACTCCTCGATCTGGGAGCACCACTGGACCCTGCCCCTGGAGTACGATGGGCGCCGCCACTACGCCTACACCACCATCACGGCGGCCCACGGTCTGCGCAGCCTGGCAGGGCTGCTGGAGGGCCCGACCGCCGGAGACTGCCGGGAATCCGCCGACGCCCTGCAGCAGGGCCTCCTGCGCCACCTGCGCAACGACGACGGCTCGATCGCCTCCTCCCTGGAGGACCTGCGCCAGGACCCCGAGCGGGCCTATGATGCGGCGACCCTGGAGGCCGTGAACTGGGGGCTCACCGCGGACTCCCGGGTGGTGGAGAGGACCGTCCAGCGCCTGCGCAGCGCCACTCCGGGTTCCGTCGGGGTGATGCGCAACGACGACGGCAACTGGTATGATCGTCAGGAATGGCTGTTGCTGGACCTGCGGGCGGTGGAGGCCTGGCAGCGCCTGGGCCAACCCGCCAGGGCGCGAGCCCTGATGGACTGGGTCACCGCCTGGTCCCGGGCCAACTACGACGGCATCGGCGAGTTGCTGGACGAGAAGGGCGACTTCCAGGGGCCCTTCCCCATGTGCGGCTTCGGCCCCGGGGCCTACGTGCTGGCGGCCGAGGCCTTGAGACCGGCGACCCCGGCCGCCGACGGCTCCACCGTTCGGCGCGCCCCGTCCCGGGGAGGTTGCCCGAAGTGACGCAGCACCGGATCTACACGATGAGTTTCGCCAGCATCCATCCCCTCTACGTCGCCAAGGCGGAGAGAAAGGGGCGCACCCGGGCCGAGGTCGACCGGATCATCCGCTGGCTGACCGGATACAGCCAGGAGGCGCTCGAGGCGCATCTGCAAGCGGGAACGGACTTCGAGACCTTCCTGGCCCAGGCCCCCGAGCCCAACCCTGCGCGGTCCCTGATCAAGGGCGTGGTCTGCGGTGTCCGAGTCGAGGACATCCCGGAGCCCACGATGCGGGAGATCCGCTATCTGGACAAACTGGTCGACGAACTGGCCAAGGGGAAGGCCATGGAGAGGATCCTGCGGACCGCGCCCGAGTAGAAACCAGCGCATCCCGTGGAACTGAGGGACCGCGCCGGCGTCCCCGGGCCTCTGGCTGCCCCCAGGATGCGACGGCGCGCGGATGGCGTCAGAAGGGCCAGAGTGAACGGTGGGTCGCGCGATGGCGAATCAGGACGACCGCGCCGGTCACAAGCCAGACGGCAAGGAAGACTCCCTCGGCTTCGTGTGCGTAGTTCCAGGCCAGCGAGCGCAGGCCACCATACTGACCGTAGAGCAGCCCCTTGGCCCCCAATCCCAGGCCCAGGACCAGCGCCAGGGGTATCCCGTTGACCACCAGGCGCTCTGGCCGGGACGGAGTCCGGGGGTGGCACCATGCGTCGAAGAACTCCACGGCCAGGTGCATGGGAAAGGCGATGGCCACGAACATCGCCGGGAACAGGAGCGGTGCCAGCATGGGAAGCACAAAGGTGAACATGCCGATGGGAACCGTGACCAACCACAGACCCCGGGAAGTGGAGGAGCAGCCTCCGGGGGTGCACAGGGCCAGCACACACCAGACCAGGAAACCGACCATCAGACCGCCGAAGCCGACCGAGACGACGGGAGTGCAGGCCATTGCCGGGCCCGTGCACGCGAAGAACAGGGCCGGCACCAGCCCGTTGCGCTTCAGTGCCATCGGATGCACAGTTCCTTCTCGGTGGTCCCCTCCACCGAGAAGCGGCCGCTCGGGTCTTCCAACCGGGCCAGAGGCTTCGGCGATATCTGGAGGGTCAGGTCAGGCGAGGCCAGGACCGTCCAACTGGCGGGCGACGGCGGGCGGCCCCAGCCGCGGGTGACCGCGAAGGGCAGGCGGAACTCCCCTCCCGGGCAGTCCTGGCGAAAGGTGAAGCGGGCGAGGCCCGAGGCCTCAGGTTCCATGCGCAGGCGCAGCAACACGCCGTCGGGGTAGGCCTCCCAGGTCCAGCCTTCCTCCAGTTCGGCGCGGATGACGCGGGCCGGGGCCACCCCTTCGGCCTGCCAGAAGGGAAGATACAGGATGGTTCCCCGGGTCCGCCAGGACGAGCAGCGGTACCGCAGATCGACCTGGACCTCGGCGCTGGAGCCCAGCAACCGCACCTGGGAGTGGGCCCGCTCCAACCAGATCGCGTAGGGTGGCAGGTCGATCCACGCCATCGCCAGGACGTAGGCCAGGCCTGCCAGGACCATCGGCCAGAGGACCTGCCGGAACCAACTCGATCGCACGAGGACGATCTTTGGCGCACAGGCTTGGGCTCCTGCGGCAGGATCCCAGACCCGGCGCGCCCCTCCGCTCCCAGGCCGCCCGGGGCGGCCGGCGCCGTGCCCTCTTCCTCACCCAGGTTTGGCCAGGGCCATGACATCCTGTGGCAGGGGTCGGTGGTATACCGATTGCCAGGACGAACCAGGTGAAGGGAACTCAGAACCATGAAGAAATGCCCATTTTGCGCGGAGGACATCCAGGACGCCGCGATCAAGTGCAGGTTCTGCGGCGAGATGCTGGATGCCGCAACCAGACCCGCGCTCCCCGGTGCTGCACCGCAACCCGCGTCTGCGAGTCCCCAAGCCCCGGCCGTGTCGGCCGGTTTCGGGGTCCTGCTGTTCTTCCTGGGGCTGGCCGGGCTGCTCTACGCCTGGGGGATGGACACGACCCTTGAGGTTCCCAAGCAGACCTTCTTCGGGACGGAGATCGGGGGCAACCGGGTCCACAACATCGGGCTGATGCAACAACAACAGAACACCCTGTTCGTCAGTGGCGGTGTGTGCGTCCTCGGGGTGGTCCTGGCAGTCCTCGCGGCGGGCAGGCCCGGCCAGAACAGGTCGTGGCGACCGACAGCCCCCAGCGTCGCGGGCCCGGAGCCAACAGCCGAAGTGCCGGCCGACGCCGTCCCTGTCGACCCCCGCAACCCGCGCCTCCTAGGCGCTCAGGGCCCGCCACCGTCGCTGAGCCTGGGAGCCGAGAACCTGACCTCGGAGCAGAAGGGCCTGCTCTTCGTGGGAGCGACAGTGGTGACCGTGTGCGCCCTGCTCTAC
>CAZQPM010000098.1:0-12499 GCA_964595195.1 uncultured Burkholderiales bacterium
GTGGCCGCTGCCGCCGCCCCCGTCGAGGAGAAGACCTCCTTCGACGTCGAGCTGACCTCGGCCGGCACCAACAAGATCCCGGTCATCAAGGTCGTCCGCGAGGTCACCTCCCTGGGCCTGAAGGAAGCCAAGGACCTGGTCGAGGGCGCTCCCCAGATCCTGAAGGAAGGCGTCAGCAAGGAAGAGGGCGAGGCCATCAAGGCGAAGTTCGCCGAGGTCGGCGCCACCGTCACCGTGAAGTAGTCCCCAGACTCCGGGGCAACTTTTCGAAGGGTCGGGCGAGAGCCCGGCCCTTCGATACTTCCAGCTCGGGGCTGGTCCACCTGAGCCGGTCCCAGCCCAGGAATCCTGGACCCGAGGCGTCGAAGACAACCGACCATGGCTCCGCACCTCCGACTACGCGCCGCAGTGATCCTCGTGCAGGACGAAGAGATCCTCCTGGTGAGGCACCAGAAGGGGATGGACACCTACTGGCTGCTTCCGGGAGGCGGCGTGGAATACGGTGAGACCGCCGTCGAGGCGGCTCGCCGCGAGGTCGCGGAGGAAACCGGCCTGGAGGTGGAGGTCGGCGATCTGGCCCTGGTGGCTGAGACCCTGGCTCCCGACTCGTCCCGTCACCTCCTGCACCTGGTCTTCTGGTCCAGGCTGCAGGGGGGAAGGCTGCAGGTGGGCGACGAGGCCCGCCTGGCCGAGGCCCGCTACGTGCCTCTGGTGGCCCTGCCGGGGATGGACCTGCATCCCCCCATGGCGGCCGCCATCCTGAAGGTGGCGCGGGGTAACCGGGCCGAGCCCTGTTATCTGGGCGCCCTGTGGCGGGACTGATTCGCAGCCCGGGCAGGCCTCGAGGTGCCCCGAAGAGAAGGTCCTGCCCACTGACTCCCACGGAGGACTCGCATGGCACTCCCAATCGTGAACGATTCGAACTTCCAGACCGAGGTGCTGGAATCACCGACCCCGGTCCTGGTGGATTTCTACGCCGACTGGTGCGGACCGTGCAAGATGCTGGCCCCGGTCATCGAGAAGGTCGCCGAAGCGTTCCAGGGTCAGATCCGGATCGTCAAGCTGAACACCGACGACAGCCCGCGGGCAGCCCAGGAATATCAGGTCCGCGGAATCCCGACGCTGCTCCTCTTCCATGGTGGGCAACCGGTGGACCGCAAGGTGGGCTTCATCAACGAGGCCGATCTGGTCCGGTTCCTGGAGAAGCGCACCGACGGCTGAGTGCCCGAATCGCACGCCCGGAGGGGCGCACGCCGCAGGCCCGACCCGAACAAAGGCTCGATCAACCTGAAGGACGCCCAACTGGGCGTCCTGACTATTCTTCAGGCGGTGGCGTGTTGCGATTCATGGTGATCCGCGACTGCATCGCGGCCTTCACCGCACCTCCCAGGCGCATGGCCTGCATCGGCGAGGCCGAGGAACGGCGGGGGTGACTCAGGTAGTAGGCCGTCTGCACGGGGGGACTGTCGGCGGCTTCCACCTCGTTGGGGATCAAAAGGTCGCGGCGACATGCCAGTTCTGCAGCCACGTACTCCAGGTCGACGTCCTCGGAGCCGACCTCCGCATCCTCCTGAACCTTGCTCTGCTCGGGGTCCAGACGATCCTCCGGGACCGACAACTCCTCGCCGAGCAGGCGGCTGAACGCAGAGGGACTGCCGGCCTCCGCCCGCGGCTCCGAGCCGGGGACGGGCTTCTGGATGCTCTTCTGGATCAACGAGTATGGACGAACTTCCGACACGCTGAGTCTCCCTTTGCGAACATCTTAGCACAGATCACGGCCCCTGAGAGTCCCATGCAGGCCAGAATCCGGCATTCCTTGGTCCGGCCCGCGGCGCCGGCCTCCGGACCGGACGGCGACATCATCCTGATCCTACGCGACAACAGGTGAGATGATGCTGGAAATGCCCATCCCCCGCCTGAAGCAGGTTCAAGACCCGCCGCCCCAAGGGCCGGCGACGGCCCCCTTCGTCTTGCGCCCGAGACGCGCCCCATGCTATGATCCCGATAGAGAGTCACCCTGCGGTGCTCGCGTTTTGCGGGCCACGTTACTGAGCCAACAATCGTACATCGGGAGCATCACTCCGCAACGAAGAGTCGAGTTACGCGCCTGGCGCGGAGTCCTCGGAGAAGCGGGCCAGAGGTCGCACCCACCTGCGCAGGCAGGTTCAAGTACGTTCCCGCTCGCGGCATCGCGGGGAGGCCTCTCGCCACGAAGGCGCCCGGTTCCAGGGGCGCCTTCTTCCCCTTCGAGCGTGCGGTGCGCCCGTCACCTTCGCCGGCCCCGGACGCCAGACCAGGAACAGGACGCTGCCTTCTTCAATGTCTGTCCCGCTGCCGCGTGCCGACGCGTCGCCAGGCCCTGCCCTGGCCGCCGCGGCGGCCACGTCCTTGCCCGTCGGGGGGAACGCTCCGATGGGAAGGCCCGAGACGGCCTCACCTTCGCCCCAGACTCCTGCCGAAGAAGGCTCCACCGTGGTGCGCAAGACCACGGCTGGCCTCACGGCGACGGTCGTGCAGATGTGCTCGGCCCTGCTGACCGCCTTCGTCCTGGCCCGCAGCCTGGGCCCCGACCACCTGGGCCTTTACTACCTGCTCTACACACTCACCCTGACGATCAGCCTCTTCGGCAGCCTGGGAGTCGAAACGGCCAACTCGGTCTTCGTGGGCCGGGGTGAGGAGCAACCCGGGCGGATCCATACGGCCTCGCTGGTCCTGACGGCGCTGCTGGGAGGGTCGGCCTTCCTGTTGGCCTGGGCCGCCTACCCGCTGCCAGCCCTGGGCCTGGTAGGCCGGGTCGAGCGCCTGGACTTCCTGATCTCCCTGGCCACGGTCCCCTTCATCCTCTACCAGAACATGGTCTGGGGAATCCTGATCGGCACGGGCCACCTGGTCCTCCTCAGCCGCACCAAGATCCTGATCGCCCTGCTGCGACTGGGTGGCGACCTGACCGTCGTGGGCCTGCTGTGCTGGCCCGGCGGTCCCGACTCGGCGGGCTCCGCCCACGCGGTCCGCTGGCTGCTGGTCTCCTTCCTGGTCTGCTCGGCCCTGGGGGCCCTGGCGCTGTTGCTGAGCAGCCTGCCCGTGGCCCGTCCGCGGCGCCTCAAGACCCGGGGCCTGGTGCGACGGTTGATGGGTTTCGGGGTCCAGAGCCACTTGGGCACCATCGCCGGGCAGCTCCACTCCCGAGCCGATACCTTCATCCTGAACGCCATCCACGGCACCGCCGCCGTCGGCCTCTACTCGGTTGCGGTCCAGGCCGCGGAACTGCCGATCCTCTTCTTCAGCGCCATCCAGAACGCGGTCTTCGCGCGCGTCAGCGGCAGCGACCCGGCCCAGGCCAAGCGGATGGTCTCCTTCCTGATCCGCCTGGGTTGTGCCGCCTGGCTTCTCCTGGTGGGCCTGGGAGTCTCCGTGGTGGCCCCCCTGCTGACCTGGATCCTGGGGCCCGCCTACATGACCAGTGGGGTGGCCTTCTCCCTATTGATCGGAGGTACGGCGTCCATCGGGATCTCGCGCCTGTGCACCCCCTACTTCCTGGGCCAGCTCAAACGCCCCGACCTTCTGTCGGGCCTGGCCTGGGTGAACGTGATGATCAACCTGACGGCCTGCATCCTGTTGATCCCCAGGATGTCGGTCCTGGGGGCCGCCACGGCCTCGCTGGTTTCCTATACCTCAGGGTTGGTCTTCCTGCTGCTGTTCTATTGCAACTTCAGCCAGCAATGCGTGCTGGACGTGCTGCGCCCGCGCCGCGACGACCTGGAAGTCCTGGCTCGGGCCCTGCGCAGCCTGGTTCCATCCCGGCCGAAGGTCGAGGTCCCGAGCTAGCCCACCGCCTGACCCGCCTCCTGGACCTCTGCGTGGTAGCGCTGCAGGCTGGCGGCGGCCTCCTGGACCTCCAGGCGCAGACCGACCAGTCCCCCGGTGTCCCCCGCCTCCATCGCCTGGAGCACGTTGCCCGTGGTCTCCTTGACGTAGGCGATCAGGGCATTCAACTCGTCGTGGAAGGAAGCCATCAAGGGATCCTGGGACGCGACCACGGCGGTTCGGACCTCGTCGCGGGCCCGCACCTCGGCGGCCAGGATGGTGTCCCAGAAGGGGAGCAGCAGGTCCCTGCCCTTCTCCAGGGGTAGCACGCCGGCCACCGCGTCATCGATGACCTCCAGGACGAACTGGAAGTTCTCGGAAATCCCCTCGGCGGGACGGCTTCCCGGGGTCCGGGAGTCGTAGAGGTCCAGGACCTCGGCAGGACGCTCGGAGCCCAGGGCCAGTACCGGCAGCGCCCGGGCGCATTGACGACACCGGGCGGTTCCGGGCTGGTTGCTGGCGCTGCAGAAGGGGCACAGGACCAGGGTCTCGGGCTCCTGGAGCTCCTGGGACGCCGACTGCTTCTTGATCTGCACCAGGCGCAGGGTGGCCGGGACCAGTTGGTCGTAGGCCACCAGCAGCAGCTCCCGCTGCCCGCTGGCCAGGTAGGCCTGCACCGTCTCCAATCCGGCGCGCTGTGAATCCAGGGCCTCCATGATCTCCTGGATGCTCTGGAACTCTTCCGGTTGGCGGTGGGCCTCCAGCGTCAGGCGGCGACACAGGGCTTCTTGAAGGCCGAAGAGGAAGACCACCTTGGCGTCCAACCGGGAATCCGGGAGGCTCTGGTCGTAGGCCCCCTGCATCAAGGCCAGCAGTTCCTCGTAATGGCTGGCCTCGGACAGGTCCGGCCTCTGGCTCAGGTGCTCCTCCAAGGTGCCCTGCAGGCCGTCATACTCCTCGCCCAGTTCCCGCAGATGCCGGGCACTCTGTTCCAGGAGCTCCGGAGAGCACCGGGGATCGCCGAGACACGTCAGGTCCTCGGCCATCCGCTGCAGGAGCTCGCCCATCCGGGGCAGGTATTCGTCCCTCAGCGAGGCGGACATCAACAGGCGGTCCCCAAGAACCGCCAGGTCGGCCGTCAGGTTGCCGTGGAACGCCTCCAGACGGGCCAGGGGTTCAACCAGGGCTGCCCGGGTCGCCTGACCCTCCCGCAGGGCCTGGATGGCCTTGGACAAACGATCCAGGTGAGGGTTCTCGGAATACTCCAGCCCGTCGAACTCGACCTGCCGCATGGCCTGGAAGCAGGCTCCCAGGGAGTTGAGCGCCCGGTCCAGCAGGGTCAGCGCGTTGGACAGATCCTCCGGGTCGCGCCCCTCCTGGAGGTAGACGAAGAACCCTCCAGCGGCGTGGCGCAGTTGATCCGTCGCAGCGCCCAGGGCCTCGGCCAGTTCGACCTCCTCGGGGTGGCGGGAGACGAAGCCGGCGTGGACGCCGGACAGCCTGGCGATGAAGCTCCTCAGGCCGGGCAGGCGGTCGAGTAGTTCCTGGCAGGTATCGGCCTTGTCCTGCATCTGATGCAGGGCAAGGGTCAGGATCTCGTTGAAGAGTGGCACGTCCGTGAAGCGCGGCAGGTCCTTCTCAAGGCGCCGCAACTGCCCGACGACCTCGGCCAGGGAACCCGCTGCGGCCTCCAGCGAGGGCAGGAGCGTCGCCACCGCGGCCGGATCCCTCCGGGACACCGCGGCCTCCACCCGGGAGAGGGCCGCGCGCTGCCCGGCCAGGGCTGCTTCTGCCCGAAGCTGCTGGTCCCCCACGTCCGGGCAGGCCGCCAGCAGGGGGAAGCCGACCCGCATCCGCCCCTGCAGCACCTCGCAGTAGGCCAGGGCCTCCTGCACCGCACCCTGCAGCGCCTCCCAATCGACCAGGGGAACCCGACGCCCCTCGTTCAGGACTCGAACCAGGGGCCGGGCCAGGGAGTGCTCGCTCAACTCAGTCCTCCCGAGGGGCGATCAGGGCGCCCGCAGCTTGGATGGAGAAGCCACGCCTTCGCGGCATCCATCAGGAATTCCCGCACCGAAAGCCAGCAGCCCCGGAAGGAGGCCGGGGCTGCAAGATCGGATCGGACCGGGTCGGGCCTGGGCCTACCAGCAGCAGTAGCCGCTCCAGAAGCCGGCCAGACCGCCGAGGTTGCCTCCACCGAAGAGGGCCGAGAACTGCTGAACGGTGAAGTTGTTCTGGTAGCCGGCAAACTGACGGTCGTGCTGTTCGGAGAATCCCAGCAGGGCCTGCCGTTCGACCTCGGTCCGGGTGGTCGTCCGGGCGTTGAAGCTGCCCTCCATGGTCTTCTTGTCATAGCCCTTCACGTCGAAGGAGGTGATGTCATACTTGGAGAGCTGCTCGAGTTCACCCTTGTCCACCTTGCCGTCGGCATCGGCATCCTTCCAGATCTGCAGGCCCTTCAGCTCGTCCCCCTCCACCTTGCCATCCTTGTTCTTGTCGAAGTGGTGGGCCAGCTTCTCGTACCCGTTGGCGAACTTCTTCACCCCATTCGTGTCGAACTCCGAGAAGAGCTCCTTGCTGGACGTGATCTGGCCATCCTTGTTCACGTCCCAGACCAGCAACCCGTCGCCGCCATTCCTGGCCAGCCACTCGGTCTTCTCTGTGGAGACCTTCTTACCCCAGTGGTACTCCTGCTTGCCCCCCTTGCCGGTCTTCTTCAACTCGCCGAGGGTGGTGCCGTTCTTGTCGACGTAGAGCTTCTGGCCGTTCCTGGTCACCCACCGGGCGCCCTCGACGGCCGGGGCGCCATGGCCCGGACGACGTTTGAGACTCTTGTACTGGTAGGTATCGCGGCTGGGGTCGATGTCGAAGTTCACGGTGGCCCCGTCGATCTTGCCGTTCCCGGTCACGTTCCGGCCCGTGATGTCGGGCTTGCCGTTATTGTTCAGATCCAGGACGATGGGCGAACGCTGGGTGGTCTTCTGCCCATCCTGGTGGTCGAACCAGACATCCCACATCTTCCCGGCTCGGTTGGTCACGGTGGTCTGGGTCTCGGTCACCGTCCCGAATACCGCCTGCAGGCTGACCATGTCCAAGTAGACCGGGACCTGGGTCCAACTGACCTGGGTACCCAGGCAATAGCCCGCCATGGAGCCCACACCGGAGGAAGCGCCGAAACCGCCTGGGGACCCCAGGTTGCCGCAGCCCGCGTAGGCCCCACCGGCACAGCCCAGCAGCATTCCCGCCACGTTCCCCTGGACCAGATAACCCTGGGCTGCCGTGCCGCCGCCGCCCCCTGCGCCGGCGGACGTTCCACCGTAGACCTGCTGCGGGTTGAAACGACCACCCACGAACATCGACATGGCCCCGAGCCTCCTGGAAGGTATCTCTCCTGAAAGTATCCTCCAGGAGGCTCAATCCGTAAAGAGCCTGTTCCGTCCGAAGCCGAGGCCGCTCCGGACACACGGACGCTCCCGTAACCTTCATATCGATTCGCCCAGAAGCCTACCCCATGGTCACCGGGACCCCCCGCAGATAGGCGGCATCATCCTCGGGGAGGTGCGTATTGATGAACATCCCGGTGCCCAGTTCGAACCCCGCCGGATTGGTCAGCCGGGGGATCAGGGCGGCGTACCAATGGGCGAAGGGCACCGAGACGTAGTCGCGACTGGCGGTGCGGAAGACCAGGTTGTAGTCGGGGTCTCCCAGGCCGTGGTAGAAGCGGGCCAGGGTCTCGCGCAGGACGGCCGCGAAGTCCTCCTGCTCGGGGGGGGCCATGGTGGAGGGACAACCGCTGTGCCGATGGGGGACGATCCACACCAGGAAGGGTTGGGACGCGGCAAAGGGCACGAAAGCGCTGCACGTCTGGCCTTCCAGGACGACACGCCTGCCCTCCAGCTTCTCGCGCCACAGCATGTGGCAATGGACACACTCCCCATAGTCGTTGTGGTAGCGCATCGCCTCCTCCATCCGGTCGCGCACCGTGCGCGGAGTCACGGGCAGCGAGACCATCTGGGAATGGGGGTGGGCCAGCGAGGTGCCGCCTCGGGTCCCGTGGTTCTTGAAGAGGATGACGTGCTCGGCCTCGGGGCGGGTGCGCAGATCCCGCAGGCGCTCGGACCAGGCCCGGACCACCAGGCTGACTTCGGCCAGGCCTTGCAGGGCCAGGGTCGTGTCGTGCAGGGGGGATTCGATGATCACCTCGTGCAGGCCGACCCCCTGCATCCTGCGTTCAAAACGGCCGCCATCCCGTTGAGGAGGGTCTCCAGGCTGGAGGGCCGGGAAGCGGTTGGGGCAGGAGCGGACCTGCCAGGAACCATCGGAATTCAGGTAGCGCAGGGTCTCGCCAGGGGTATTGTCCTCGTTCCCGGGGCAGAAGGGGCAGCGGGGCTCGAAGGCCGGGCGCTCGTGGGTCCAACCGCTGCGGGCCAGCGACTCGTCGCGCAGGTCCTCGGGCCGACGCGCCCGCTCCGGGGCAAAAATCACCCATTCCTTGGTGGCCACGTCCTGGCGCAGATGGGGCATCGTGTCTCCTTCAGGCCTGGCGTCGAGCCAGGATGTCCCGGAACGATCGGCCCTGCAGTTCCTCGCGGGTCAGCCCGGTCAACTGCCGGACCTCGCCTTCGTCGACCGCACCGCAATCCAGGGCCCGCAGGAAGTGCAGCAGCAGCGCTCGACCGGTAGCGGCGTCGTCGAAGGCGGTCCCGACGCGGCTGGCCTGGGCCGAACGAGCCAGGAAGCCGACCAGCCGTCCGGCCATCGCCTCCAGGTCGCGACGGTACCAGGCGTAGACCGCCGCGTAACGGCTGACCAGTTGGGCGGGGTGCAGGTCCCAGCCCTGGTGGAACCCCTGACCCATGCCCCGGTAGATATCGCGGGCATGCCGCCTCCAGGCGTCGTGCACCGCCCGGCAATTCCGGGCCTGCGCCGAAGCGTCCAGGTCGGGGCCCCGATGCGGGGGAATCGGCAGGACGGTGGTGGTGCCATCGACCAGCCGGACGAGGGTGCCGGCGGTTCCCAGATGCAACTGCATCCTCGCGAAGTCGCATGCCGGGTGCCCCAGGTCCTGGTCGGCCGGACCTACGCCGCAGGCCGTCAGGTAGTCGTTGGCCCCCAGGTGGACCGCCAGGCAGCGCCGCCGGGCCGCGGCCAGGTTCAGACGCAGGGTCCGGGGGTCCAGGCCAGCGGGACTCTCCACCATCAACTCCACGGGGATCGACCCGAGCTGGAGGCCCAGACCGGCCTCCAGGCGTTCCAGGGCTTCGACCAGGATCCGCGGGGCCAGGGGATCCTCGACCTTGGGCAGCGTCACCACGAAACCGCGAGGAAGACCACGGCCTTCGGCAACCAGGGTGGTCAGCACCAGGTCCAGGGTTCGCAGGGCCCGCACGCCGGTCTGCCGATCCAGGGCCCTGATCCGGATGCCCACGCGGGGCGGCAGGGTGTCCGCCGCCGCACCTGCCGCCAGGGCCCGCGCTGCCGCCAGCGCGTGGCCGTCCTCCTCGGCCTCCGAGCGGACTCCGTAGCCATCCTCGAAGTCGATGCGATAGTCCTCGACGGGCTGCCGTTCCAACTTGGCGACCACCCGGGGCCAGACGGAGCGAGCGATGTCGCCAGCAAGGTCCAGGGCCCGCGCCAGTTCCTCGGCGTCGGGGGCATAGGTGCGCAGGGCGCGCAGGGCCAGGTCGCCCAGCCTGCCGGGAAGGTCCTGACGAAACAGGTGGGCTCCGCCGTAGACCGAGTGGACGGGCTGCCAGGCGATGGGTCCCAGGACCTCCTGCCCCGGGGGCAGACAGGTCGACAGGCCCTCCAGGAACTCCTGGGGTAGGGTCATGTTCACTCTATTGGCTTCGCATTCGGGAATCCCGCTCCTCCGCGGCCACCACCTCGGCCCGGCGAGTTTGCGGAACCGCTTCCAGGATATCCGTCCGGGTCCGTGGTATCCCTCACCACCGCCCGACGCGGGCCCACGGGCCCCATGAACCAGACAGGAGCCGACCCATGAGCCCATCCGGCCATACCCCTCCAGGCACCGAGCACAACGGTTCCGGCGCCCGCCCCTCGGCACCGGGAGGCCCGACGGCCCCAAGCGGGCCCACCTCCCGGACTCCCCTCGAGGCCCGCCGCAGGCGGACTCCGTCGCCGAACCGCCGGTTCGGGAGCAGCGCTGCCCCTGCGAGCACCTCGGGGCCGGCTCGTCGAGCCGGCCTGCACCTGGCCACCCGCAGCCTGGTCGTGGCCGGGCTGCCGGGCGCAGTGGCCGCCCACGTCGCCGAGACGGACGCCGATTCCCGGATCCTGCCTGACCTGGCCCGCCGAGCGATGTGGGAGAGGCAGTTGAACACCGACTTTCCCTCCAGCCTCCTGGCAGAGGTCGAGGCCTGCCAGACCGCCACGGACGGCCCGGGCGTGCGCGACCTTCGGGACCTGCTCTTCTTCTCGATCGACAACGACGACTCGTTGGACCTGGACCAGCTCAGCTACGCCGAGCGGCTGCCCGACGCCGGCATCCGCGTCCTGGTGGCCATCGCAGACGTGGACGCCCTGGTCCCCCAGGGCTCTGGAATCGACCGTCACGCTGCGGTCAACACGACCTCCATCTACACCTCGGGCGGAGTCTTCCCGATGCTTCCCCGCCGCCTTTCGGAGGACCTGACCTCGCTGAATGAAGGCCAGGATCGCCTGGCCGTGGTGACCGAGATGGTGATCGGCCAGGATGGTGAGGTGGAGTCCAGCGACGTCTACCGCGCCCTGGTGCGCAACCACGCCAAACTGGCCTACAACAGCGTCGCGGCGTGGCTGGATGGCAGGGGGCCCATGCCGGCACGTATGGCCGAGACCGAAGGGGTGGCCGAGAACGTCAGGGTTCACGACGAGGCGGCCCAGCGCCTGAAGGCCCGCCGCAGGAGGAACGGCTCGCTGACGCTGGAGTCCCGGGAGGCCCGGGCCCGGCAGGAGGCCGGCAGGCTGGTGGACATCGAGGTCCACCAGCAGAACCGGGCGACCGACATCATCGAGAACCTCATGGTGGCCACCAACGGGGTCACCTCGCGAACCCTCCAGGACAGAGGCCTTCCCACCCTGCAGCGCATCGTCCGCGAGCCGAAGAACTGGGAAAAGCTGGTGGACCTGGCCGCCGAGCGCGGCACCCGGTTGCCGAAGAAGCCGAACCCGGTGTCCCTGGAGAGGTTCCTGGAGGGCCAGCGCCAGGCCGACCCCTTGCGCTTCCCGGATCTGTCCCTGGAAGTCGTGAAGTTGCTGGGCCGCGGCGAATACGTCATGGAGGCCCCGGGCCGCAGGCCGATCGGCCACTTCGGCCTGGCGGTGCGCGAGTATTCGCACTCGACGGCTCCCAACCGACGTTACCCGGACCTGCTGAGCCAGCGCCTGATCAAGGCGGCGCTGGCGGGCTGCCCATCACCCTACACGACCCGGCAACTGCAAAGACTGGCGGAACACTGCACCGAACAGGAGGCCAAGGCGTCCAAGGTCGAACGGCAGATGGAAAAGTCCCTGGCAGCCCTGTTCCTGCTGGACCACATCGGCCAGACCTTCCAGGCCCTGGTCAGCGGTGCGAACCCGCGCGGGACCTGGGTGCGGATCCTGAAACCTCCGGTGGAAGGCTTCCTGCAGAACGGCCAGGCCTTCCGGATCGGACAGGAGTTGACGGTGAGGCTGGTGTCGGCCAACGTCGAGAAGGGCTTCATCGACTTCGCGCCGGTCGGGGGGTAGACGACGGCAAGCCCCCGCGTCCCAGGCGGGAACCTCTCCGCCCCGGGCCATCTCCAGGGCCCGCCGCACCGCCCTGGCGGCTCCGCGCCCCACCAGGCTGACCGCCGAGACCGCCTCCCCTACCCCCTCCTCCAGGGTCGGCGGCCGGCCGCCGGAACGCCCCAACTCGGGCCCGGCTCCCTAGATGGTCCGGGTCTGGGACTGTCGCTTCTGGGTCTCGCGCAGTTGCTCCAGGCGCTTGATCTCGATCTCGACCTCCCAGTCCATCTGGACCTCCTTCTGGAGTTCGACCGGCAGGGCCGAGATGAAGGCCTGCTTCTCGTTGCAGTTGTCGAAGGCTGTCTGCAGGTCGATGTGGCCCTCGTGGTAGCGATTCAGCAGGGACTCCTCCATGGTGATCATGCCGCTGGAACCGGCAATCTCCATCAGCGAGTGCAGCAGATGCGTCCGGTCATCGCGGATGATGTGCCGGACCGCCGAGTTGGAGATCAGGACCTCGGCCGCCACCACGCGTCCGGTACCGCTGCGCCGGGGGACCAAACGCTGGCACATGATGCCCCGGATCACGTCCGTCAACTGATAGCGGGCGCTCAGGCGGCGATTGTCGTCGAAGAACGAGAGGAACCGCGACACCGTCTCGATGGCACTGCGGGTGTGCAGCGTCGCCAGCACCAGGGATCCGACCTGGGCGGCCCGCAGGGTCATCGCAGCGGTCTCCGAGTCGCGGATCTCGCCCACGAAGATGATGTCGGGATCCTGGCGCAGGGCGCCGCGCAGCGCGACGTGGAAGTTGTCGATGTGGGTCCCGACCTCGCGCTGCTCGATCATGCAGCGCTTGCTCTCGAAGAGGACCTCGATGGGATCCTCCACCGTGATGATGTGCCGCTGGCTCTTGCGGTTGACCAGTTCGATCATGGCGGCCAGGGTGGTCGACTTCCCGGAACCGGTGGCCCCGGTGACCAGG
>CAZQPM010000099.1:0-5923 GCA_964595195.1 uncultured Burkholderiales bacterium
CCCTGACCTTCGCATTGCGAACGCGACGCTCTCCCGGCTGAGCTACTTCCCCAAGCGCTGCCCGATTATAGCCTCCGACAGGCCCCATGTCAACGCCATCGGGGGTGAAATCGGAAGGAGTCGAGCTCGCGCGGCCGGGGGGAGCCCCTACTCCGCCAGGGACGGATACAGGCTGCGGTAGCGGTCGCGGGCCAGGAGGACCCGACGGACGAAGAAGCGCGTCTCGGGGTAGGGCAGGTCGCCCAGGGCCAGGGTGCCTCCCTTGGAATTCCGCCAGTCGTCCACGGTGTGCTGCCCGACGTTGTAGGCCGCCAGGGCCAGCACGGGGTCGCCCTGGAAGCGCTTCAATAGCCAACCCAGATACCAGGCGCCGGCAGTCAGGTTCGTGTCCGGCCGACGAAGCGAGGAAGCGCCCTGCCAGGAGTACCCGGCCTCCCCGGCAGCCCACCGGGCCGTGGAAGGCAGCAACTGCATCAGGCCCACGGCCCCCTGGTCCGAGACGGCCTCGGGACGAAAGCCGCTCTCGTTCAAGGTGACCGCGGCCACCAGGGCCGGCTCGACCCCAGCGGCCCGCGCCGCCTGGAGGATCTCGTCCTGGTAACGCAAGGGGAAGAACAGGCGCTGCACCGGAGGCAACAGGGTGACCAGGGGGGCCGCCAGCAAGACCAGCAGCACCAGGGCCCAGCCGCGGAACCAGCGAGACAGCCTGGGGTGATCGCCCCTCCAGCGGCGGTGCACCGGCACCAGGAAAAGATGGCGCCGCCGCGGCCCGAAGGTTCGGCGGGCCGGACGCTTGAGGGAGATCTCCTCCAGGGGGTAGCCTGGTTGAAGCTGATTCACCGGAAGAGCGTTCCGGGCCCGGGGGGTGTATCCCTGCCGGAAAGGGAGCTTTGACGTCCCTCGATAGCGACAAGAAACATACCTGAGTCCCCGTATGCCCCTCTAACCCCTGGAGGAGATCCTGAAGGAACGGGCTCTGCGCGACGACCCGAAGAGCGGATGGATCTGCGGGACGACCGGCCTACCCTGCCCGGCCCTCGACCAGCAGAGGCTCCACCCAGTCCTCCCAGGCCGCCAGCGCCTGCCGCTCGGTCTGCGCCAGGTCCCCGGAGTTGTCGATCACGACGTCGGCCCGGGCCGCCTTGTCCGCCGCAGACATCTGGGACTGCACGCGGCGCAGGGCCTCCTGCCGGGACAGGCCGTCCCGCGTGGTGAGGCGGCGCAACTGCTCTTCCAGGGGAAGGTCCACCACCCAGACCTGGTCCACGATGGCCTCGGCCCCGTGCTCCAACAACAGGGGCGCCATCAGGACCACCACCGGATGCAGGGCGCCTTCCTCGGCGACGCGGGCCAGGGACTCCCTCCAGATGGCCGGATGGGTGATCTGGTTGAGGTCCTCCAGGTCCCGGGGAGACGCGAAGACCCTCAGGGCCAGACCGGCCCGGTCCAGGCGCCCTTCGGCGTCGAGGATCTCCGGACCGAAGCGCTCGACCAGGCGTACAAGCACAGGTGAGCCGGGACCGGTCAGGTCCCGACTCACCTGGTCGGCATCCACCAGGGCCGCCCCCTTCTGCTGGAGCATCCGTGCCACCGTGGTCTTCCCGCAGGCGATGCTGCCGGTCAGACCCAGGATCAGGGCGCGGCGCTGCTGCACCAGGACTGCGACCCGCGACGCCGAGGCCTATTCGCCCTCGGAAGTGGCCTTGCCCATCATCTGGTCCATCTCGGCGTTGCTGAACTTGCTCTTCAGCAGGTCGCCCAGATTGAACCCGGCGCCACCGGTGTCAGCGTGCCGCACCCGGGCCTGGCCCTCAGGCATCATGGCTGCGACCTGGCGGATCGACAGCACCATCCGCCGGCCGTCGGCGTTCAGTTCGATGATCCGGACCTCGACCTCCTGGTCAGGCTTGAGGACCTCCTCCGGGCGGCTCACACGGAAATCAGCCAACTCGCGGAGCGGAACCAGACCCTCCACGCCGTCCTGCAACTCGACGAAGACGTAGTTCTTGGCCAACTTGGTGACGCGACCCTTGACCACGTCTCCGACCTTGTACTGCTCGTCGATGATCAGCCACGGATCGGGACGGGCCTGACGCAGGGACAACGAAATCCGCTCGCGCTTGGGGTCGACCTTCAGGACCAGGACCTCGACGGCCTGTCCGGGCTGGACGACCTCGGAGGGGTGCTTGATCCGCTTCCAGGAGATCTCGGAGATGTGCACCAGGCCGTCGACGCCGCCCAGGTTCACGAAGGCTCCGAAGTTGGTCAGACGCGCCACGGTCCCGCTGAGGACCTGACCCTCGGACAGATCCGTCAGGGTCTGGTCCTTCATCTTCTGGCGCTCTTCCTCGGTGGCCTTCTTGCGCGACAGGACCACCTTGCGGCGGCCGCGATCGACCTCCAGGACCTTCAGGGGCAGAACCTCGCCGACGTAGTCGGACAGGTCGTGCACCGGACGCACATCGACGTGCGAAGCCGGGACGAAGCCGCGCAGGCCCAGGTCGACGATCAGGCCACCCTTGACCTGCTCGGTGCAGGTGGCGGTCAGCGTCTCGCCGGTCTCGTGGGCCTTGAGCACCCGCCGCCAGGCCGACTCCAGGTCAGCCCGCTTCTTGGAGAGGATCAGCGTGCCCTCGGACTCGTCCACCCTCTGCACGACCACGTCGATCTCCTCACCGACCTTGACGATCTCCTCGGGAGGAACGTCGCGACGGTGCGTCAACTGACTGATGGGAACCAGACCCTCGGTCTTGTAACCCACGTCCACCAGGACACCCTCACCATCGACCCGGACAACCCGACCGGTGAGGAAGTCACCCGACGAGATGGACTTGAAGGACTCCTCGTAGGCCTCAAAAGCGGCCATGGCGGAGGCCATGTCCTGGCCTGCCTCTTCCATCCCTCCGGGGGACAGGTCGGACGAGGACGCCGGTTCGGAGTTGAGATCGATGGCCACGGAGGCGGAGGTGGGCACTTCCGAGGTGGCGGTGTCGGTGGGTCGCAGGTTGTCCATAGTAGTCGTAGCTCCCTTTTCGGCCTCTCCAGAGCGGGAAAGGCGGTTCGTCGGTCGGATGGATTCCGCCTCGCCGGGCAGCGGGAAAGAGCAGCCCATGTTGGCGGGAATCGGCCCCTTCTAGCTGAACGGGCTGCGTTCCTCCCCTCCTCCTGGAATTTCCTGTCCGGAAAGGGACCGCCGGGGAGGCCTCCTGCGAACCAGATCGCGCAGGGATTTGTCCAACCTGGATTCCTCGCGACCGGTCAGGAAGTTTCCGACCAGACGCACGAGGCGCCCGGGACGGCGCGCGAACTGGATGGCGTAGAAGGCCACGAAGGCCAGGATCCGATAGCGGCCCAGCAACCCGGGGCCAACCCCGGCCGCCAGGGAGCTGGAAAGCGAGAAGTCCTTGTAGGCTCCCAGGCCCAGGAAGAACTCGTCGGAAAGCGAGCCCAGGAGTCCGCAGGCCTGCAGTTCACGGAAGAGGGCCGAGCCGGGATAGGGTGAGAACAGGGTGACGCCGACGTCGTGTACGCCCGACCAGGCCATCCGGACCAGGAAGCCCACCGTCCGGGCCAGGTCCGCGGGGGTGTCCTGCGGAAGGCCCATGATGATGTTCAGCTTCACATTCAGGCCCGCGCGGACGGCGCTGCGGACCGACGACTCCAGGCGCCCGAGGTCGACCTGCTTGCGAATCCGGCGCAGCACCCGGGGCGAGCCGCTCTCGGGGGCGAACGACAGGTTCCGGCACCCCGAGGCGAAGAGACTGCGGCAGACCTCGTCATCGAGCACCTCGCACCGAGTCCCGCTGGGCAACTGCCAGGTGAAGACCAGGCCCCGCTCGCGGATCCGTCGGGTGAAGCGCAGGATCCACGACCGGCTGAGGATCGCCGTCTGGTCATAGAAGTCGAAGTTCGTGGCCCCGTAGCGCTCCTGCCAGGCGGCGATCTCGTCCAGGACGCGATCCGGGTCGCGGGCGTGCCAGCGCGAGGTCCACATCTGGGGACTGGAACAGAACGTGCAGTGATACACGCATCCCCGGGTGGCCAGCAGCGGCATGCTCCGGCCCCGGTGGACGCCGAAGCCCAGGCCGTTCTCCAGGTAGCGCTCCAGGGGCACCAGATCCCAGGCCGGCCAGGGCAGGCGGTCCAGGTCGCGCAGGCGGGCCCGGCGCGGGGTGAAGCACACACCCTCCGGCCCCCGCAGGGCCAGGCCCTCCACACGCTCGAGAGGCAGGCCCCGGTCCAGTGCCTCGACCAGTTCGACCAGGGTCTGGTCGCCCTCGCCCAGGACGCAGGCCCGCACTTCCGGGGTGGTCTGGAGGATCCAGGCCGCCAGCGCCGTGGCGTGCTCTCCCCCCAGGACGATGGGAACCCCAGGCAGATGCTGATGCACCTTCTGGATCAACCGCCGCACCTCGGGCCAGTCCTGCGAGAACATGCAACTGATGCCCACCACATCGGTCCGGGCCGTCAGGCGTCCGACCAACTGCTGGCTGGTCAGCCCCACGGCCAGGACGCGCCCTCCGAAGAGGGGTGTCACCTGGAAGGGGGCCTCCCCGATCGCGTCGACGATCCGGACCTGGTGACCAGCGGCCCGCAGGCTGGCGGCCAGGCAGGCGACCGCCAACGGAGGGGTCAGGGGCCCGGAGTCCGACCAGGCCGAAACCAGCAGGGCGGGGCGCAGCAGGGTTACGCGCGACATCGCACCGTCAGCCTTCGGCGGAGGCCGCGGCGATCATCCAACCTGCAGGCCAGGCTCATCCGGTCGGCCGGATCTCCTCCAACCGGTCCAGCAGGCGCAGCAGACCCTCCAGGATGGTCCAGGGATTCGGCGGGCAGCCGGGCACGTAGAGATCGATGGGCAGCAGGCCGTCGGCTCCACCGCAGGTCTCGGGATGGTCGAAGTAGGGCCCGCCGGAGATGGCGCAGGAACCCACGGCCACGACCAGCCGGGGGGCGGGCACGGCCTCCCAGGTCTTCAGCAGGGCCTCGCGCATGTTCTGGCTGACGGGTCCGGTGACCAGCAGACCGTCGGCGTGGCGGGGAGAGGCCACGAAGTCGATACCGAACCGGGCCAGGTCGAAGGTCAGCGTGCCCAGCACGTTGACGTCGGCCTCGCAGGCGTTGCACCCGGCCGCGCTGACCTGACGCAGGCGAAGGGACCTCTGGAAGAGGCGCAGGGACTTCTCCTCCAGGGCTTCGGCCAGGGCCATCTCGGGTCCGGCCAGGACCAGGTCCGAGCGCCGCCGCACGGCCATCCCGGGACTGCGGCCGAAGCGAATCGCACCGCGCGTGCAGACGCGGGCACACTCACCACAGAAGAGGCAACGCCCCAGGTCCAGCGTCTGACCGGGCACGATCGCTGCGGTCGGACAGACCCGGGCACAGTCCTGGCACCCGTCGGTGCAGCGGACAGGCTGCCAGGTGGGACGGCCCAGCGTGCGCTCGGGCAGATCCTCCGGGATCCGGGACGCCGTGCGGTGTCCCTGGTTCAGGCGGGCGATGAGGGCCTTCAGCAAGTCATCCTCACAGGTCGTTTCTCACAGGTCGTGTCCGCAGTAGGACAGGTTGAAGCTCTTGTTGCAGAGGGGGAAGTCCGAGATCTGCTGACCGCGCAGGGCCATGGCCAGACCGAACCAGTTGTGGAACGAGGGGTCCACCACCTTGCAGGCGATCACCTGACCCTGGCGCCCGGTCGCCAGCACGTGGCAGACCTGACCGCGCCAGCCCTCCACCCGGCTGACCGAGAAGGCCTTCGGTGCCAGGGCCGGAAGCCCGACCCGGCAGGGCCCTTCGGGCAGCGCCGCCAGGAGGCCGTCCAGGAAGGTGGCGGCAGCCTCCATCTCACTCCAGCGCACGCGGGCGCGGGCCGCCACGTCGCCCGCCTCGGCCGTGCAGATCGGCAGACCGGCCCCTTCGTAGGGCC
>CAZQPM010000099.1:5933-12416 GCA_964595195.1 uncultured Burkholderiales bacterium
AGGGGAAGTCCTGGCGGCAATCGACCTCCACCCCCGAGGCCCGGGCGGCGGGACCGACCAGTCCCAGTTCCAGGGCGGCCTCCCGGGACACGATGCCGGTGCCCTCGAAACGGGCCTGGACCGAGCCCGAGTGCCACAGGAGGTCCACGGCCTCGCGGATGTCCCGCATGGTCCGTTCCAGCCGGTCCCTCAACTTCTGGGCCCGCACGGGTTCCAGGTCCCAGGCCACCCCTCCGGGGCGGATCCAGCCCCGCCCGAAGCGGTTGCCGCAGGCCAGGGCGGTCAGGTTCAGCAGGTCCCCGCGCAGGCGGCCACAGAAGGAGGAGGTCGGCAGGTAGCCGACGTCCCCGGCCAGGGCCCCCAGGTCCCCACAGTGGTTGGCCAGGCGCTCCAACTCCAGGGCCACGGCCCGGACGGCCTGGCCCCGGGCGGGCACCTCGACTCCGGCCAGGTATTCGAGGTTCCGACACCAGGCCAGGGCGTGACCCACGGTGGTGTCGCCGGCCAGGGTCTCGACGCAGGCCATGGCCCGGGACGGACTGGCCCCGGGCAGGGCCGCCTCGACGCCGCGGTGCTGGTAGCCCAGCGAGATCTCCAGGTGCAGGACCTCCTCGCCCCGGCACTGGAAACGGAAGTGGCCCGGCTCGATGACGCCGGCGTGCACGGGCCCCACGGCCACCTCGTGGATCTCCTCGCCGTGGACCTGGAAGAAATCGGTCAGGCCGGGCCCTCCTTCCGGGAAGCGCACGGGCTTCAACCAGGGGTGGCCCTCGGGGCGAACGGCGTGCTGCTCGAAGAACTCGCGCTCGAACCAGTGGGCCTGGGGGAGCTCGGGGGTGAGCGAGGGGTAGGACCCCTCGACGACGGTTCCCAGCATCTCGACGGCGCCCCCGGAGGTGTCCGGAGCGCCGGCCGCAAGCCGGGTCGTCGCGGCGCCCGGTGCGACTTCCGGGGTCGTTTCCCTGGGAGGCGGCGCGGTCACGGCCACCATCAGCACGCTGCCGGACTGGCCGGGCAGGCCCAGCAGGGCGGCCAGGCGCCGGCCGGAAAGGCGCTGACGGAAGTCGGGAAAGGAAAGGATCTCGGGTCTCATGGCACCCCCTATTTCACCCCCACCAGAACGGCGGCCTGGCCCAGGGCGTCCAGCAACCAGCCAGGGACGCTCAACCCCAGGGCCAGGGCCAGCAGCAGCAACAGCAGGGGTGGCAGGCTCTTGCCCGGAGCCTCGCGGACCGGGGCCAGCAGCACCGGCGGACCCAGAGCCACGCCCAGGACGCCGCGGCACATGCCCACGAAGGCCGCCGCCAGGCAGGCCAGATACAGCACGGCGATCCCCGGGCTGACCTCCAGGCCTGCCCGCAGGATGCCCAACTCACTGAGGAACGGGCTGAACGGCGGGGTTCCCGTCAGGGCCAGGAAGCCCGCGACCCACACGGTGCCCGCCACGGGCAGGGAATGGATGGCGCCTCCCAGCCTGGAGATCTGGCGGGTCCGGAAGGTGGCCAGGAAGGTGCCGGCCACCAGGAACATCGCGCTCTTGCACAGCGAATGGTTCAGGGCGTGGAATAGGGCCGAGAAGACCCCCGGCCCTCCCAACCCCACGCCCAGGGCCAGGATCCCCATGTGCTCGACGCTGGAGTAGGCCAGCATGCGCTTGGTATCGCGCGAATTCAGCAGGAACATGGCGGCCAGCGCCATCGAGACCAGTCCGAAGCCCACCAGGATCTGCTGGGCGAAGGCTGCCTGCCCGGACCCGGCACAGACCTGGACGGCCCGGAGGATGCCCAGGAAGGCGCAGTTCAGGAGGGCCCCGGACAGCAGCGCCGAGACCACGCTGGGCGCCTCGCTGTGGGTGTCGGGAAGCCAGGTGTGCAGGGGGGCCAGGCCCATCTTCGTGCCGTAGCCGACCACCAGCAGGATGAAGGCCAGGCGCAGCCAGTGCGGGTCCAGCGCGAGGGTTCCCTGCAGGTTGTCCAGCCACAGGGCTTCGGCCCCGCCCTGGCCCCCCCGGGCGCCGGCCAGCACCAGCACGAAGTTGCCCAACAGGGCCAGACCGATGCCCACCGAGCAGACCAGCAGGTACTTCCAGGTGGCCTCCAGGGAACGCCGGTGGCGGTGGAAGTAGATCAGGGGGGCCGAGGCCAGCGTGGTGGCCTCGATGGCCACCCACAGGAGCGTCAGGTGGCGGCTGACGCAGACCACCGTCATGCTGGCCAGGAAGAGCAGGAGACAGCCGACGAAGACCGATTCCTTGGCGTTGGAGAAGGGATCCTCGCCCTCCAGGTCCGGCTGCAGTCCGGCGGGTTCCTCGCGCAGGTACTCCACCGCGTAGACCGAGGCGGCCAGGAAGACCAGGTCGGTGATCAGCAGGAACACGCGGCCCAGGGCATCCAGCCCCAACCAGCTACCCCCTGCCGGCTGGTTCCAGGCCACGGCCAGCAGCCCGAGTTGGGTCACGGCGATCCCCGGCAGCAGGCGGCGGACCTGGGGCCCCGGGGGCATCCAGAAAGCGGCCAGGCCGGCCAGCAGGGGCACCAGGCACAGCAGCCAGACGATCATGCTAACCTCTCAGCTCCGCCATCTCCAGGGTATCCAGCGTGGCAAAGGTGCGCCGGATGTGGAAGATGGTGATCCCCATGACGAAGACGGCGAAGAAGATGTCCAGGAGGATCCCCACCTCCACCACGAGGGGCGCGTGCCGCAGGACCCCCAGACCGAAGGCCTGGATCCCGTTTTCGAAGACCAGGTAGCCCAGGGCCTGGGTCAGCGCCTTGCGCCGGGCCACCAGCATGAACAGGCCCACCAACAGGGTCGACATGGCCACGGGCATCAAAAGGTCCGAGGGAGGCACGATCGGCAGCGGGTGGCGCCGCACCAGGGCCACGCTCAGGGCCAGCGAGCCGACCCCGAAGACCAGCGACAGGCCGTGCCCGACGAAGGGTTCCACCTGGGGGTCGACGCGGGCCTCCAGCATGGCCCGCTTGAGCAGCCTGGGGAAGACGACGCCCTTCAGGGCGATGCTGGCGGCGGCCAGAATCGCCAGGTCCCAGGTCACGTGGCCCGGATACAGGGCCAGGGGCAGCAGGCCCAGGGCCACTCCCTGCACCGCCACGGCCCGGATGCAGGCCGGCAGCCGGGAGGAGCCCAGCACCCACAAGTTCGTCAGGATCAGGCCGACCAGCAGCAGATCGACGGTGCCCTTCATCGGATCACCAGGAAGAGGGCCAGCATCGAGAGCGCGGAGGACAGGCCCACGAACTGAGGCACGCGGGTCATCGGCAGGCGGGCGGACGTGGACTCCACCAGGCCCACCAGCAGGGCCACCCCGAACACCACCCCGACCGACGCGGCCAGGTCGACGACGGCCGACCCCGTATGGAAGGGGAACAGCAACCCCGCGATCAGCGAGGCTCCGACCCACAGCTTCAGGGAGGCGGTGTAGAGGATGCAGGCCAGCGCGGGCCCGGAATGGTCCAGGACCATCACCTCATGGATCATGGTCAGCTCCAGATGGGTGTTCGGATCGTCCACCGGGATCCGGGAATTCTCGGCCAGCAGCAGCAGGAAGAGGGCCACCGTGACCAGCGCCAGCACCAGGCCCGAGCTGGCCCACAGGTCCAGACCGCGCGCCGACCACAGGCCGGTCAGCGAGGTCGCCCGGCTCTGCACCACCACCACGGCCAGGGCCAGGAACATCCCCGGCTCGGCCAGGGCGCCGATGGCCACCTCGCGGCTGGCGCCCATCCCCTCGAAGCTGGAGCCCGTGTCCATGGCTGCCAGCACCGTGGCGAACCGCACCAGGCCCAGCATCCCCAGCAGGACCAGCAGGTCTCCCGAGAAGGAGACCAGGGAGGGCCCGCCCAGGGGAACCAAGGCCAGGCACACCACCAGGCAGGCCAGACAGACCGCCGGGCCCAACAGGAAGAGCGGCGTGGTGGTGCGGCTGAGCACCATGCCCTTGCGGACCAGGCGGGCCAGGTCCCAGTAGAGCTGCAGCACCGGTCGACCCTGCCGACCGGCGAAGAAGGCCTTGACCCGGTTGACCAGGCCCAGGAGGAGCGGGGCCAGGACAAGGCCCACCAGGATGGACATCACAGGGCCTCCCAGAGAAACAGAGCGACCAGGGTGATCAGGATATACAGCAGGTAGAGCTGGATCTCGCCGTGCTGGAAGGAGCGGACGCGCAGCCCCAGCCTTCCCAGGGCGTGGAAGAACGGCCCGTAGACCGTCTGATTGAAGACATCGGGGACCTCGCCGTGGTGGGCCGCATCGGTCGGGAAGAACCCGACCACCTCCTGACCGTGGCGGCGCGGCCTCAGCACGAAGGCGAACATCTCGACCAGGGGCTGGGCGAACGAGGCCGCCGTGTACTGCATGCGGGGGGTCGGGCGGAGGTAGCCGCAGTCCCAGGTGACCCCGGGCTGTGCAGGCCTCCTGGACAACCAGTGGCCCAGGATCGCTCCGGCCAGCAGGGCCAGCCCCCCCAGGATCGACAGCCAGACCAGGCCATTCCGGGCCACCTCCAGCGTGGCCGCCGGGCCGACCAGTTGGCGGACGGGGGCCGACAGGGGGAAGAGCACGGCCGGTGCCGTGAGCCCGACCAGCAGGCAGAGCAGGGCCAGGAAGAGCATCGGCAGGAGCATGGCCCGGTTGGTCTCGGTGGCCCTCTCGGCGCCGGGGCTGCGAGGCTCGCCCAGGAAGACGACCCCGCAGGCCTTGGCAAAGCAGGCCACGGCCAGCCCGCTGATCAGGGCCAGGCCCCCCAGACCCAGGGCGCCGCCCAGGGGGTGGACCGAGCCCAGCAATTCCAGGGCGGCCATGAAGATCAGGAACTCGCTGACGAAGCCGTTGAAGGGCGGCAGGCCGCTGATGGCCGCCGAGCCCGCCAGGAAGGCGGCGCCGGTGCCGGGCATCCGACGCAGGAGGCCCCCCATGCCCTCCACGTTCAGGCTGCCCGTGGCCTGGCCGACGGCCCCGGCCCCCAGGAAGAGCAGGCTCTTGAACCAGGCGTGGTTCCAGACGTGCAGCAGGGCGCCACCGAAGCCCAGGGCCGCGGCCAGGGGGCTACCCCCTGACAGGCCCAGCAGGCCCAGGCCCAACCCCAGGCCGATGATGCCCAGGTTCTCGACGCTGTGGTAGGCCAGCAGACGCTTGAGATCGTGCTGGGCCAGGGCGAAGACGACTCCCAGGACCCCCGAGGCCAGGCCCACGAAGACCAGCGTCCAGCCCCACCAGTCGGGCGGAGCCTGGGCCCAGGTCAAGACCCGGACCAGCCCGTAGACGCCGCTCTTGAGGATGACCCCGGACAGGAAGGCGGACACGTGGCTGGGAGCCGCGGGATGGGCTTCGGGAAGCCAGACGTGGGCCGGCACGAAACCCGCCTTCGTGCCGAAACCCACCAGGCCCAAGAGGAAGGCCACCCCGGCCAGGTAGGGCGCCAGGGAGCCGGCCTTGGGGAAGGCCAGGCTGTCGCCCGCGGGGGCTACCAGCAGGAACATCGCAAAGAGGAAGGCGGTGCCGATGTGGGTGGCCACCAGGTAGGTCTGGCCGGCTCGTCGCACCTCGGGGCGCTGGTCCTCGAGGATCACCAGCAGGAAGGAGGTGACCGACATGCTCTCCCAGCAGATCAGGAAGACCAGGCCGTCGGCGCTGATCAGGACCCCCACCAGGGAGGCCACCATCAGGTTGAACCACAGCCACGAGGAGGGGGCCTTCCCCGCCAGGTAGCCGCGCCCGTAGAGGGCGGCCAGGGCCGAGACCAGCAGGGTCGGCACCAGGAAGAAGGCCGAGAGGGGATCCACGCGCAGGGCCAGCGTGCCCATCGGCACCGACCAGGGCAGCACGGCGGTCTGGGAGGCCCCGGCGACCAGGGTCACCAGCGCTGCCAGCAGGCCGACCCCGGCGGCCGCCAGGTTGGAGCCCACGCCCAGGGCGATGGCCCGGTCGGGCAGGGTCCGGGCCAGAAGGCCCGCGGCCAGGCCGCCGCCTCCCAGGATCCCCATGGTCAGGAGCAACGCAGCCAGAAGCATCAGGATCGAGCCTCGCGCAGACCCGCCTCGACGCGGGACAGCTCGGCCAGGATCTGGTCGCGGCGGCGCCGCTCGGCCAGGGCCTGGCGAACCCCGGCGTCGCGCAGGGCGTAGTGGATACGGTCAAGCAGGAAGTAGTGCCCCCGCAGGCTGGGGCTGATCAGGCCCAGGAGGCACTCCACCGGGCGGCCATCCAGGGCCTCGAAGTCCACCGGATGTTCCAGGAAGGCCAGGGTGACCACCGGAGCCGCGGGCTCGAGGGCGTTGGGATACACCAGTTGGGGAATGGCCAGACCCTCCCCCACTCCGGTCGACCCCAGGCTCTCGCGGGCCAGCATCAGGCGCAACAGGTAGCCCCGGTCCAACTCCACCGGCAGGCGCACGCAGTCGACCAGGTGATGCAGAACCTCGGACCGGGTGCTCCCCTCCAGGCGGTAGACGATGCCGCCGCCCC